>JAJFGY010000279.1 GCA_021775935.1 Alphaproteobacteria bacterium | reverse complement strand
AACCTTCCTGTTTCTGTTTTGGTATGGGCTCAGGCTGCTTTCAGCAGACCTTCAGCTTCCAATGCTGCCTGCACGTGGGGGCGCGCATTGAGACGTTCACGGAATGCGAAAATGGGCTTCCAGGCGGTTAATTCCAAGCCGCTTGCTTCGACCCAACGTAACACCACAAAGAGATAAACGTCGGCGATAGATATCTTGTCGTCGACGAAGTATTCACGGCCATCGTTAAAGACACTTTCTAGGTAGGTTAGGTGCTTACTGACCAAAGCTCTTGCTTTTTCTTTTGCAGCATCGTCAGCATCTGCAGAGAAGAACGGGCTGAAAGATTTATGAAACTCGGAAGCCACGAAGCTCAGCGCTTCCTGCACCCGCGTGCGGGCCAGTAGATCTGTTGGCAGGGTTAATTCATTTTCAGGCGTCTGAGAGACGAGATATTGCACAAGGGCAGAGCCTTCTGTCAGGACATCGCCATTTTCGAACTCAAGAGCTGGTACACGGGCCTTGGCGTTGATGCAATTGAAGGTTGTGCCAGTTTCCGTTTTGCCTTTCGATGGATCATAGCGTTCTAGTTGGAAATCGAGGCCAGTCTCGCGCAGCACGATGTGGGTTGCGAGAGAACATGAGGCGGGGAGGTAATAGAGTTTCATTTGTCTTCCTTTCATTAAACAGCAGCAGAGTTAGTGCCGAGTGAGCTCGATAGGGCGTCCATGAGGGTGGCCACGTTTCGATGTTTGAGGTTTGGGGCAGATTGCCCTGCATAGAGAGACGTGAGATCGGTTCGGTTGGCCTCTGTTGATGCCTTTTTGAGTGGAGCGACAAACCAGGCTTGTACAGGGAAGGGCGCGATTTGCCGGTCAGGCCTTTCAAGTTCCTCGATAAGACGATTCCGGACGCCGCGTGCAAGACGGCCTGTATAGGTGCGGGTAAGCGTCGTCTCAGCGACCGCATCTCTGTCGAACAGGATTTTCCGATTTGCGTCACTCGTGCCTGACTCATCGCAGGCCAGGAATGCTGTTCCCAGTTGTGCTGCAGAAGCGCCTAGCACGCGCGAGGCCGCAACCCCGATCGCATCGACGATGCCACCGGCTGCGATTAGGGGTGTGTCAATGCGCGCCGCCGCCGTTTGAACGAGAGAGCTTGTGCTCATGAGGGAAGATTCGGCACGTTTCAAGAAGGAGGGGCGATGGCCGCCTGCCTCAAATCCTGTCGCGACAATCGCGTCCACGCCTGCGTGATCCAGGGCCTGTGCTTCAGCAACGTTGGTTGCGGCCCCAATCGTTGCGATACCTCTTTGCTTACATGCGGTAAGAACCTTGGTGGAGGGAATTCCGAAAACAAAGCTCAGTGCAGGTGGGCGAACCTCAAGAATTGCCTCTACCTGGTCTTCAAATGACTCGTGGAAGCGGGTGGGTCTCTTTGGCAACTCCAGACCGAGTTCATCATAGTAGGGCCTGAATTGAGCCGCTGACGCCTCATAGGCATCGTCTGAGAGTGTCAGTGCTTCGGGGTCGTGATCTTCAACCCAGAGATTGAGGGCGAACGCCGCTGTCGTGGACGCGCTGATGGCCTTGGACGTTTCGGCGATCTCGCTGGGGGTGAGAATATGGGCGCCGAAAGAACCAAGACCGCCGAGATTGGAAACGCTTGCAGTGAGGTTCACCGTGGAAATGCCTCCGCCAAATGGACCTTGGACAATTGGCTGTTTCAGCTGCAGGAGGCTGGCAATTCTGTCGTCGGTGGGCATGTGTGAGCTTCCTCTTTGTGGGGTGAGAGGCTCAGATAGGCAATCGACTTACTTATGTAAATGAGATAACCTTTGGTAAGCTCACTTTTGAGTTTCCATTTGGTAACCTGGTGCCCAGCTTATGGCAGTGAAAATCCGAAAGAATAAAGTCACTCCTCCGCCTGAGAAGTGCGCTCTCACAGAATGCATGTCTGTTATCGGGGGCGCATGGACACCCAATGTCATATGGCATCTGGGTGATGGGCCGCGGCGGTTCAGCGAACTTCAGATCGATATACCGCCTATCTCGGCAAAAGTGCTGACGCAACGGTTGCGCCAGCTGGAAACGAAGGGCGTTGTGATACGCAATGTCATGCCGACATCACCACCAACGGTTGAGTATTCGCTGACAGAGTTGGGAAGAGATCTAATTCCCGCGATCCAGGCTATCGTGACTGTTGGCGAAAAGCTCAAGCTCCGGGAGGAAGCTTGAGCGAGACTTGCATTGCTTACGGCTCGGCGATGTTGAACCAGAAGTCAAAGACATCGAGCAGATCAATCAATTCGGTGAGTGCGTCGGGTCTACCGGCAATTTTGGCACCGTCAGCAATCACTTCATCAACGCTTTTCTCGCGGAGTGTGAGCTGTGCCAGGGCAAGGCGTGTGATGGTGATGTCTGCATCTGCATCTTGAGCCTTTTTGTTGGGTTCATGATGAAGCACCGCGTTTCTGACGGTGACGAGGTAGCTCTCGCCCGTGTCTGTTACACTGAGATTGAATGTGAGTTCTTTCTCACCTGCGCTTGGACCATTAAGGCGCACTGACAGAGAATCCAGCAACTCATTTGTTGGCAGACCCCGCACAGTGTCAGCACCGGCCGGACGCGGGAAATCGGACGCTGGCATGGGATTTCTAAGCTCTTGTGCCGCTGTCAGATAGAATGCCCGCCAGGGTCCGGACTCCGCCTGATAACCGAGCTGTTCAAAAGCGTCGGCTTGCAATTGCCGTGCGCCATCATGGCCCGGTTCTGCAAAGACCAGGTGGTTCACGAGCTCAGCGACCCAGCGATAGTCCCCGTCATCAAAAGAAGCTTTGGCCTTTTCTAGAACTGCGTCAGCGCCACCAATGGCCGCGACATAGCGTTTGCCAGCCTCAACCGGTGGCCATTTGTGCAAGTTGGCCGGGTTGCCGTCGAACCATCCGAGATAGCGTTGATAGATGGCCTTGGTGTTGTGGCTGAGCGTCCCGTAATAGCCACGTGTGTACCATTCGCGCTCAAGACTTGGTGGCAGCTTGAAGTCTTCTGCAATCTCCAGTGGCGTCTGTCCGTGATTGGCCATGCGCAGCGTTTGGTCGTGAATGTATTTGTAAAGATCACGCTGCTTTTGCAAGAAGGTGACGCTTGCGTCCTTGCCCCAGCGTGGCCAGTGATGGCTGGCAAAGAGGACGTCAGTTTGTGAAGCGTAAAGATCAATCGCCTCATTGATGTAATAGCTCCAGGACTTTGCATCGCGCACAACTGCACCGCGTGGCGTGATGATGTTGTGGAGATGGCAGGAACAATTTTCTGCCATGCAAAGCGCTTTGTATTGAGGAAAGAAGAAATTCATTTCCGCCGGTGCTTCGGTGTCAGGTGTCACCTGGAACACGATCTCTACGCCATCGACAGTCAGGGTTTCACCTGTCTCTGAAATGCTCACGGTTGGTGGGACAAGGCTCACCTTGCCTACAGACACAGTCTTGCCCAATCCAGCATCCACATGACCCTTAGGTCCTGGAGGGAGCATAGAGCCATACATATAGGTTGCGCGGCGCCCCATGGCGTTGCCCGCCAGGACGTTTTCGCTGACAGCGGCTTCAAGGAAGCCTTCCGGCGCAATGATTTGCAGCCCGTTTGCTATGTCTTCGTCGCTGATAACGCCTCTGACCCCGCCATAATGGTCTACATGGCTGTGGGTGTAGATAACGGCGGTTACAGGTTTGTCGCCGCGATGTTCGCGCATTAGCGCCAGGGCAGCTGCTGCGGGCTCGGCGGAGATCAGTGGATCAATAACGATGTAGCCTGTGTCCCCTTCGATGAAGGTGATGTTTGAGAGATCGAAGTTTCGGACCTGGTAGATGCCGTCAGTGACCTTGAAGAGGCCGTGAATGGCGTTGAGTTTTGCCTGACGCCACAGGCTCGGGTTCACTGTGTCCGGGGCTTCATCTTTGATAAAATCAAAACGCGACATGTCCCAGACTGTGTTGCCAGCCTCATTGACGACCTTGGCGTCGGGGATGGTGCCGATGAACCCATTGGACGCGAGATCAAAATCTTCGCTGGTGTCTGCGGGCAGTATTTTCTGGGTGGCCGCCTGAGCTCTTTTTGTGGCTTCTGTGGCGTCTTTTTGCGCGGACATATCTTCCCCCTGAGAATGAGATCTTTTGTTTGGGGGTAGTGTAGACAGGAATCAGGACGAGCGCACACAGGCGATTTTGGTATTCCGCCTATCGGGAAAGATGCTCTTTTGCCGCTCGGAATACATCATGGAACATGGCCTCGGTCAGCCGTCCGGTATTGGTGTTGTAGCGCGAGCAATGATAGCTGTCGAAGAGCGTGACACCGTCGTCAAGGTCATGTTTGGCGCCATGGGCGAAGGTGAAAGCCGCCCGCTTTTTGCCATAGGCGCTGATCACATTCTCATGGGACACGCGACCAAGAGAGATGATGACCTCAAGGTTGGGGAGGGCGGCCAAACGGGCCTCGAGAAACCCACGGCACATTTTGGCCTCGGGGCCTGTGGGCTTGTTCTGTGGAGGGACGCAACGCACGACATTGGAGATCATGCAGTCGACAAGTTCCAGACCGTCATCGGGCCGCGCGTCATAGGTGCCTTTGGCAAAGCCGAACTCCAGGAGCGTTGGGTAGAGAAGGTCACCCGCCCAATCGCCTGTAAAGGGGCGCCCCGTCCGATTGGCTCCCTGAAGGCCTGGCGCCAGACCCATCACGAGAAGTCGTACCTTGTCCGACCCAAGGGAGGGCACCGGCGCGTTGAACCAATCCGGATGAGCCTTCTGATTTGCCGTTCGGAAATCCACAAGTCGCGGGCACAGGGGGCAATCGAGGGGGGCTTCGGGTGCGTAGGTCGGGTCCATGGATGTCACAAGCGCTTTCATGCTGGCACTGGTCGGGACCCATCTGATAGACCGGGGACGAATTTGCGGCAAGCGTTGGCCATGCAATCGTGCGCTGTATTGGTGAGGGAGAGTGAGATGATTTTGGTGGCGCTGGGCGCAAACCTGCCTGGTCCTTGGGGGCCGCCTCGTCAGGGCCTGGAGGCTGCCTTGGGTCAGTTTCCGACTTATGGCCTGCAGGTAGAAGCTCTGTCCTCGTTCTACCGAACACCGGCAGTTACTCCTTATGCTCAGCCAGATTTCGTGAATGCTGTTGTTCGTATTGCCACGGCACTTGACCCATCAGAGCTGCTGAAACAATTGCACCGGATTGAGGCGGCGTTTGGCCGGGTGCGGTCGCAACGATGGGAGGAGCGGACCCTTGATCTTGATTTGATCGACTATAATGGGCTGATCCAACGCGAAACCGCCGAAAACAGCCTGATTTTGCCGCACCCCAGGGCTGCTGAGCGCGCATTTGTGCTCGGGCCGCTCTGTGATGTTGCCCCGGAATGGCGCCATCCGGTGCTTTCAGCGTCGGCTTCAGATTTGTTGGCTGCTTTGCCTGCCGCTGACCGCGGGGGGCTTGTTAAGCTGGATACCGCTTCAAAAGCCTGAAAAGAAGGGGCTAAACCGCTGTTTTCACTTGCGTTTGACTGATATCCCGCTTAAACAGACCCGAATCTAAATTCCCCTAGCGCCCGGAGTGTGACTGCATGGCTCGCGTGACTGTAGAAGACTGCGTAGACAAGGTCCCCAATCGTTTCGATCTTGTCCTGATGGCGGCCCATCGCGCCCGTGCCATGTCTGCTGGTTCTGAACTGACCATCGACCGCGACAATGACAAAAATCCGGTTGTTGCACTGCGAGAGATCGCTGAGGAAACCGTTATTCCCGCAGAAATTCGCGAAGACATTATCGAAGACATGCAGAAACGTGTTGATGATGACGAGCCAGAAGGCATTCTGGGTGCCGATGGTGCTGAGGACGAAGATGGTGCTGCCACTTCGGAGGCTCAGTTGGGCGAAGGCGACCGGATGAGCGAAGATGAGCTTCTGCGCGCTCTCCAGGCTCAGATCGATGCGCCTGCACCGCCTCGCGCGCCTGAGACTGAGGAATATGATTGAGCAGCGCTTTACGCATAGGGGCTGAATTGTCGAAACCCCGTCTGAGAAAGCGCCGCCCGGCATTTGCTTTGAGGGCGGCGTTTTTCGTTTTGGGCTCTGATTTTGAGCGCTGATATTGTTGATTGCCGCCAGATAGGCGGTGGGAAAGGCAGGGGTAGTGATGCTGCGCCAGTATGAACTGGTGGACAAGGTGCTGGCCTACGATCCGGTCGCGGATGAGGCCCTGATCAATCGTGCCTATGTCTATGCCACAAAGATGCATGGCAATCAGCTGAGGCACTCGGGCGATCCCTATTTCTCCCATCCGATTGAAGTTGCGGGCATCTTGACTGATTTGCGGCTTGATGCCGCGACAATCATCACGGGTCTCCTTCACGATACGATTGAAGACACCGAAGCAACACCGGAAGACATTGCCTCTCTGTTTGGTGGGGAGATAGCGGGTCTCGTCGACGGCGTCACAAAACTCTCCCAACTAGAGTGGGATAGTGAAAACGCAAAGCAAGCCGAGAATTTCAGAAAATTCCTGCTCGCGATGTCGAATGATATTCGTGTGCTCTTGGTGAAGCTGGCAGACCGTTTGCACAATATGCGGACGCTCCATCACATACCCAAAGAGGCGAAACGCCGCCGGATTGCCCAAGAAACACTCGACATCTATGCACCGCTTGCCGGTCGTATGGGCATGCATGAGTTTCGTGAAGAGCTCGAGGATCTTTCCTTCCAGGTCATTAATGTTGAAGCACGGCAGGCGATTGAAGTCAGACTTGAAGACTTCCGCTCTGAAAGCGGGGACGTTATTGAGCGTATTCGCGGGCAGGTATTGTCTCTCTTCGAGGGGACAGATCTTGATATTGAAGTGCGTGGGCGCCAGAAACGTCCTTATTCAATCTGGCGTAAGATGCAGAGCCGGTCAGCATCACTGGAGCAATTGTCTGACATTTTCGCCTTCCGGGTGCT
>JAJFGY010000278.1 GCA_021775935.1 Alphaproteobacteria bacterium | reverse complement strand
GAGGTAATAGAAGTCCTCCACCTTGTCCTCGATGACCTTCTTGTCCATGGCTTCCAGGAGCGTGAGATATTCACGCAGGGAAACAGGAACGTTGGCCGATTTCAGCTCATGAAAGAAGTTTACGAACATGTTCGTCTCCTTTTGCTGCCTTGTTTTCGTTCGGGGCTCTAGTTGCGCTCACGACGGGCAAGGAAGGCCAGACGCTCAAACAAGTGCACATCCTGCTCGTTTTTGAGCAGCGCGCCGTGCAGTGGTGGAATGAGCTTTGTTGGGTCGCGCTCTTTCAGCATTTCCGGGGAAATGTCTTCAACGAGTAGAAGTTTCAGCCAATCGAGAAGTTCTGAGGTTGATGGCTTCTTCTTAAGGCCCGGCACATCACGGATTTCGTAGAAGACTTCGAGTGCTTCCTTGATAAGGCGCCCTTTGAGGTCCGGGAAATGGACTGCGATGATCTGTTTCATCGTCTCTTCGTCTGGGAAATTGATGTAATGGAAGAAACAGCGGCGCAGGAAAGCGTCCGGCAGTTCTTTTTCATTGTTGGACGTGATTACGACGATAGGGCGCTGAGCAGCCTTAATCGTTTCACCAGTTTCGTAGACGAAGAACTCCATTCGGTCGAGTTCGAGGAGCAGGTCATTTGGAAATTCGATGTCTGCTTTGTCGATTTCGTCAATCAGCAGAACAGGGCGCTTTTCGCGCTCGAAGCTCTCCCAGAGTTTGCCTTTTTCGATGTAGTTCGAGATGTCATTGACCCGTTCGTCACCGAGCTGGCTATCGCGCAGACGAGAAACGGCGTCATATTCATACAGACCCTGCTGGGCTTTTGTCGTGGACTTGATGTGCCAGGTGATGAGCTCGGCATCGAGCGCCTTTGACATTTCTTCGGCAAGAACGGTCTTACCTGTTCCTGGTTCACCCTTAATCAGAAGGGGGCGTTCCAGCGTGATAGCCGCATTGACGGCGATCCGTAGATCGTCTGTGGCGACATAGTCTTTTGTACCTTCGAACTTCATGCTTCCTCGGCCTTATTTCGGTGACCGCTTCATGCGGCCTGGTTCCCTGTTCGTAATTGCCACAGAACCTAGGGCTAGGAGCGCTCGCGTTCAAGCAAAAGGCCGGTAAAGCCGGCGCGCAGGATACCCTCACGTCTGAACAGGTGCAGGGCCAGGTGCTTGTTGACGCTGCGGCAGAATTTGCCGGGCAGGAAGCGGTATTTACCCGGTCGGGTGCTCTGGGAAACTACCTAAGCCATTGAAAAATATGAAATAAATGTCTGGCCCAGTCCTTGCTATCTAACGACCAACGAGTGTTCCCCGTCTGGCGGGGCAGGTTTAAGGAGATAGGACTGATGAGCTTTAACGGTGCGATGTCGACAGCGATTTCCGGGATTCGGGCACAGGCCACAGCGCTTTCCCATATTTCGGACAATATCGCGAATTCGCAGACGACCGGCTTCAAGCGGACGGATACGAGTTTCTATGATTCTGTCACCTCAAGCGGTCAGAATTTCCACTTGCCAGGTACGACCTATGCGCAGCCCGCCTACACAAACAATGTGCAGGGCGCGATCAATTCCAGCTCTGTTGCCACCAATATGGCGATTAATGGAGATGGCTTCTTTGTAGTTTCTGAAGCTGTTGGGTCGCTGGATAATCAACCTGTTCTTCTGGACGTGGATCGCTATACCCGCCAGGGCGACTTTGAGATGGACCGGAATGGATATCTCGTCAACAGCTCTGGCTATTATCTTCAGGGCGTGGATATCGATATCGCGACGGGCAACCCAGTTGGGGATGTGCCGTCTGCCATTCAGATCAATCGATCCTTCCTGAACGCCAATCAGACAACGGTCATTGATTATGAAGCGAACCTCCCTGCTTACCCGGAAACCGTGAATTCGGTGCCGACGACAGCGGGTAGTGAGCTTCTGCAGGCTGGTACGTTCAATAATGACCCGACCACGCAGACAGGTGGCGCGGGTGACGGGTTTGTTCAAGCGCAGCAGGAAAGTCTGTTCCTTGATCGCTCATTGGCAGGCGGATCGATCACTGTTTATGACGATCTTGGCGCGCCGCTGCAGGTTCAGGTACGCTGGGCGAAGATCGAAAATGCAGCGGGTGACGCGGGCATTGGTGGTGGTGATACGTGGAATGCGTTTTACAAGACCAGTGACACAGCAACCGGTACCACTGCCAAATGGAACAATATCGGCCAGGATTATATCTTTGCGAATGGTCAGCTGACACCAGCAGTGACGTCGACAACGATTACAGCTCTCACGGTGAACGGCAACAATGTCGGCAACGTGACCCTTGATCACGGAACGTCCAACGTCACGCAGTTTGAAGACACGAATGGCTCTGTGACGGTGAATGCGCTTGATCAGGACGGGTTTGCTTCAGGGTCGCTGCTTGAAATAGCGGTGTCGACCAATGGTCGGATCGTTGGAACCTATTCCAATGGTAAGTCTGTTGATCTTGCTGAGGTGACTGTCGTTCGGTTCAACGATCCCAATGGCCTGCAGAAACTTGATGGCGGCGGGTTTGCTTCCACTCAAGAGTCTGGCGAGGCGTTGAATGGGGCCGGCGGCTCGATCGTCGCTGCTGCACTTGAAGGATCGAATGTTGATATCGCAGATGAGTTTTCAAAGCTGATCATCACGCAACAGGCCTATTCCGCCAATACACGGATTGTGACCACAGCAGATGAGATGATCACCGAAACACTCAATATGAAACGATAAATAGTCCTTGAAGGGCAGGCTTCTGGTTCTTCGTTCTAAGGTAATGGTAATCCGATGACACTCACCAATGCGCTCCACGCATCGATCAGCGGCCTAAAGGCCACACAAGCAGGCATTGACGTTGTTTCGCGGAACATCGCGAATGCCAGCACGCCTGGGTACACGCGCAAGACGCTGACCACCCAGAGCCAGTTGGTTGATGGACGGAGTATTGGTGTTGCCTTTTCGGCTGCCCAGCGCGAAAT
>JAJFGY010000277.1 GCA_021775935.1 Alphaproteobacteria bacterium | reverse complement strand
TGCCGCCTGCATCGGCAGGTGTCTTGCGGGCTTTCTTCTTATCGCTGGACTGAGCTTTGGCCTTGTTTTTCTTGGCAGCGTTCTTTTGCGCCCGGGTCCATTTTTCCTTTTTGCGGGGCCGGTCTTTGTCTTTCTTCTTTTTTACAGGAGAAGCAGGGCGTTCCATGGGCGTGACCTCTGGAACCCACTCCGTCCCGGCCCCCTCTTCCTGCGTGATGCGGATGGATTTTTCGCCACCACCTGATGCTGCGACGGCATCGATAAAGCGACCCGCATCCTTGGCTTTGATCTCAAAACGCGTTTCGGTTTCGCCGATCTTGATGGCGCCCACTTCGCGCTTGGTCACATGGCCCAGGCGACAGATGATCGGCAGCAACCAGCTGGGCTCTGCCCGTTCTTTGCGCCCCGCGGTCATTTTGAACCAGACGCTCTCCCCAAACGGTTCCCGCTCGCGGACTGGATTTTCGCGCTTACCCGGTTTCTCGCGCTTACCGCGCGTTTCCTTCTGGACCGGTGCATCTAGAAGGTCTTCCGCCGACGGCATGTCTGCCTGGCGAACCTTCAGGAAGGCTGCAGCCACTTGTTCTGCCCCATGGCGCTCAAGCAGTTCCTGCGCAACTTTCAATGCGTCACCATCATATGTCGCTGTGAGAGATGGATCAGACAGAAGGCGTTCTTTGTCCATCTCCTGAATTTCTTTGAGGCTTGGGGCTGCGGCCCATTCTGCCTCCAGACGCGCACCATGAAGAAGGCGCTGCGCACGTTTGCGCATGGTATGCGGCACAATGAGCGCACAAATGCCTTTTCGGCCAGCACGTCCCGTTCGACCGCTACGGTGTTTGAGGACATCACTATTGGTGGGCAGGTCCGCGTGAATAACAAGTTCCAGCTTCGGCAGGTCAATGCCCCGCGCTGCGACGTCGGTTGCAATACAAACACGCGCGCGGCCATCGCGCATGGCCTGCAAAGCATGTGTGCGTTCGTTCTGGCTGAGTTCGCCGGAGAGTGCGACGACTGAAAATCCTCGATTGCCAAAGCGGCTTGAGAGCCGGTTCACTTCCTGGCGTGTCTTGCAAAAGACGATGGCGCTTTCAGCATCATAGAAACGCAGCACATTGATGATGGCGTTTTCTTTGTCGCTGGGTGCGACGGTCAACGCGCGATATTCAATATCGCTGTGCTGCTCACGCTCACCTACGGTCGAAATACGAACCGCATTTTTCTGGTAGCGCTTGGCCATGTTGCCAATGGTGCGCGGCACGGTTGCGGAGAACATTAAGGTGCGGCGTTCCGTCGGTGCCGTGTCCAGGATGAACTCAAGGTCTTCCCGGAAACCGAAATCGAGCATTTCGTCAGCTTCATCGAGCACGACCGCGCGCAGGCCTGACATGTCCAAGGCGCCGCGCTCAATATGGTCACGGAGACGCCCGGGCGTGCCCACGACGATGTGGCAGCCCCGTTGAAGCGCTTTGCGCTCTGCACGTGGGTCCATCCCCCCAACACACGAAGCGATCCGTCCCCTCGCCTCCCCAAACAGCCAGGTAAGCTCTCGCTGCACCTGCATGGCCAACTCTCGGGTTGGCGCCACGATGAGGGCCTGCGGCAGGACCGCGGGACCAAAAACCTCCTGATTTCCCAGAATGGTGGGCGCAATCGCCATGCCAAAAGCTACCGTCTTGCCCGACCCTGTTTGGGCAGAAACCAGCAGGTCGGCTCCATCGGTCTCTGGGGCAATGACTGCCTGCTGCACTTCGGTCAGGGCGTCATAGCCCTTTTTCTCGAGCGCGCGCGCCAGGACGGGGTTGATGTTCAGGGGGTCTGACATAGTTCTAAATGTTCCAGCTTCTTAAGCGTCTGTGAGGGAGGGTGTGACGCCTGCAAAACCGGGTCTTATACGGTTTTGACGAAAACAGCCAATGCTTGCGTGGGGTACCTGTTGAATATGGTTACCTCGTGCTACCTTCCCCAGCAGAACAGCCGTATTTCAGCGGCAAAGAGCGTTTAGTACAGAAAGACGAAGAGATGGCAGGGACGAGAGAATTCGACATTGTCGTATATGGCGCGACCGGGTTTACCGGGCGTTTGGTGGCTGAATATCTGAGCAAGCAATATGCAGATGGGTCGGTAAAGTGGGCAATGGCCGGACGGAGTGCAGAAAAGCTGGCCTCCGTGCGTGATTTGATCGGCGCGCCAGCCGACACACCGCTAATCGCAGCTGATGCGGCAGACCCTGCAGCGCTGAAGGCCATGGTCGAAAGCACAAAGGTCGTTCTGACCACAGTTGGACCGTACCTGCTTTACGGTGAACCACTGGTCGCAGCCTGTGCAGCAGCTGGCACTGATTATGTCGATCTCTGTGGTGAAGTGCCCTTCATGCGCAAAATGATCGACGCTCACGGTGAAGCAGCCAAGAAGTCTGGCGCGCGCATCGTCTTCTCATGTGGGTTTGACTCCATTCCCTTCGATATGGGTGTCTATTTCCTCCAGGAACAGGCAAGAGCCAAATTTGGCAAGCCTGCGCCGCGCGTTAAAGGCCGTGTGCGCGCGATGAACGGAACACTCTCAGGCGGGACAGCCGCCAGTGGTCGCGCGACCTTCGAACTTGCTCAGGCAGAGCCAGAAATGATGGGGCACCTCTTCAACCCTTATTCGCTGGCTCCCGGCTATGAGGGAGTTGAGCAGCCAGATGGCATGAAGTCCTATGAAGACCCTGCCGTAGGTATGTGGGTCGCCCCCTTCTTTATGGCTGTGATCAACACAAAAAACGTGCATCGCTCAAATTTTCTGCTCGACAATGCCTATGGCAAGGATTTCCAGTATGACGAGATGATGCTCGCTGGACCTGGCGAAGCTGGCAAAAAGACAGCTGAAGCGATTGCGGCGACAGACATTACCGGTGGCGATGATGGCCCCAAGCCTGGCGAAGGCCCCTCAAAGGAAGAACGTGAAGCAGGTAACTACGATGTTCTCTTCGTTGGCGAAATGTCAGACGGTGCATCGATCAAGGTTGGTGTGACAGGTGACAAAGACCCGGGCTACGGCTCGACGTCAAAAATCATCTCTGAATGCGCCATTTGCCTGATCCAGAACGTCCCGGACCTGCCGGGCGGTATCTGGACATCGGCGCCAGCGTTTGGCATGGAGATCATTGATCGGCTGCGTGCCAATGCGGGTCTCACATTTGAGGTCGAGGCCTAGGCTTCAACGGATATGCAGAAGAAGGCGGTGCTCCTGCGGGTACCGCCTTTTTTATTGGGCAGGACACTGACCGGGATTAGTCGAGAATTTTGATCCTGCCACCCTCCTTCTGATAGCTTGTCTTATCGACATTTATAAAAATCACTGGCGAGGCTCAGGGCCCCGATCAGTGGATCAGACGGGGCAAATATTCCATGGGGTTTCAGAAACTGTTGATCGCCAACCGCGGCGAGATATCGGTCCGTATTGCACGCGCAGCAGCTGAAATGGAGATCGCCTCCGTTGCGGTCTACTCGGAGGACGATGCGACATCGCTCCATGTGAGTGTCGCCGACGAAGCAGTTGCGGTGCCGGGTAGCGGTGTACCTGCCTACCTCAACAGCAAACAGATCATTGAGGCAGCCAAAAAGACAGGCTGCGATGCGGTTCATCCAGGATATGGATTTCTGAGCGAGAATGTGGAGTTCGCCCGTGCCTGCAAGGATGCGGGCCTCACCTTCGTCGGTCCGAACCCAGACGCGTTGGCGCTGTTTGGAGACAAGGCGCGCGCCCGCGCTCTCGCCGAACAGGTCGGCGTGCCTCTTCTGCCGGGCACCAATGGATCTACCTCGCTTGAGGAAGCGAAGACCTTCTTTGAGAGCCTTGGCCCAAGCGCAGCGATGATGATCAAGGCAGTCGCGGGCGGCGGCGGCCGTGGTATGCGACCGGTTCACAGCGCCGCAGAGATTGATGAAGCTTTTGCAAGGTGTCAGTCCGAAGCGATGTCTGCATTTGGAAATGATGCCGTCTACGTTGAACGCCTCATCACCCGCGCGCGCCATATTGAGATACAGATTGTCGGCGACGGTAAAAGCGTGGTCCATTTGGGGGAGCGGGAATGTTCCCTGCAACGCAGACGTCAGAAACTGGTAGAGGTTGCTCCCAGCCCCACATTAAGTGATGCCCTTCGCAACAAGCTCGCAGATTCTGCTGTGAAGCTCGCCAAGGAAGCTGCCTACGATAACATTGGCACATTCGAGTTTCTGGTTGATTTGGAGGATGAGAGCTTCGCCTTCATGGAAACCAATCCGCGGCTTCAAGTGGAACACACGGTGACCGAAGAAGTGACAGGTGTGGATCTGGTGAAGACGCAACTTCGTATTGCGGCGGGCAAAACGCTTAGTGCCATCGGACTTGGCGAGACACCCGCCCCGCGTGGATATTCAATCCAGCTTCGGATCAATATGGAGACCATGGGCGCAGATGGAGAAGCCCTTCCCTCCGGTGGGACGCTCACTGCCTATCAAGCGCCGAGCGGCCCCGGCGTGCGGGTCGATGGATTTGGCTATGCGGGATACACAACGAGCCCACATTATGATTCTCTTCTGGCAAAGCTGATCGTGACGTCACCGAGCACCGAATACCCCGATGCGGTGAAGCGTGCGGCGCGGGCATTGTCAGAGTTCAAAATTGAGGGTGTGAAAACCAACATCGCCTTCCATCGCAACTTGTTGGCGTCCGAGGCCTTCCTCGCCAACAATGTCTACACGACTTATATCGCAGACAATGCGAGCGATCTGACGAAGGAAGTGGCCCACCACAACCGCTTTGCCGCGGCCGGTGGGAGCGCACCAGCGCCGATCGCAAGCATTGCGGCCGTGGGACCAGATGGCACGACCCCACTGCCCGCTCACCTTCAAGGCCGCGTTGTGAGCGTAGATGTGTCAGAGGGCGACAGCGTCGCACCGGGCCAACAGATCGCCATCTTGGAAGCCATGAAGATGGAGCACATTGTGTCTGCCGCAACCGGAGGTGTGGTTCGTCAGGTGGTAGCAAAACAGGATGACACCGTCTTTGAAGGGTCGCCCCTTCTCTTTATCGAAGAACGGGATGTTGGCATGTCTGAGAGTGCCGCGGACACGAAAATGGATCTGGACTACATCCGGCCGGATCTGGAAGAAGTTATGGAGCGCCACGCCATTGGTCTGGATGAGCGCCGTCCCGACGCAGTCGCCCGACGTCGTGGGCGTAACCAGCGAACAGCGCGAGAAAACATTGATGATTTGTGCGATACAGACTCGTTCATTGAATATGGCGCCTTGGCATTGGCTGCGCAGCGCCGCCGCAGGTCTATGGAAGACCTGATCAAGATGAGCCCTGCGGATGGAATGATCACGGGCGTGGGCTCCGTCAATGGGGATGAATTCGACGAAGAAGCCGCGCGCGCCATGATCCTCGCTTACGATTTCACCGTCTTTGCAGGCACCCAAGGCCACATGAACCACAAGAAGACCGACCGGATGTTAGGTCTTGCACATCAGTGGAACCTGCCGCTCATCCTCTTTGGTGAGGGTGGTGGTGGCCGCCCCGGTGACACAGATACTGCCGGCGTTGCGGGTCTTGATGTTCCGACGTTCAAAAGCTTTGCAGCCCTGAGTGGCACCGTGCCGGTCATCAGCATTGTGTCTGGACGGTGTTTTGCTGGGAACGCGGCGCTCGTCGGCTGCAGCGATGTGATTATCGCAACAGCTGACTCCAATATCGGTATGGGTGGCCCAGCCATGATTGAAGGCGGCGGACTGGGTGCTTACAGGCCAGAGGACATCGGACCGATTGACGTCCAAACCAAAAACGGCGTTGTCGATATTGCGGTTGCAGATGAGGCAGAAGGTGTTGCCGCTGCCAAGAAGTACCTCTCCTATTTCCAGGGGCCGCTCAAAACCTGGGAGGCAGCTGACCAACGCGAACTGCGTCATCTCATTCCAGAGAACCGCCTTCGCGCTTACGATGTTCGAACTGTCATCGACACGTTTGCGGACAAGGACAGTGTGCTGGAGCTGCGCAAAGACTTCGGCATTGGTATTCTTACGTGTTTCATCCGTGTTGAGGGACGTCCCATGGGCCTCATCGCCAACAACCCCTACCATCTGGGTGGCGCGATTGATGCAGATGCAGCCGACAAGGCAGCGCGGTTCATGCAGCTCTGCGATGCGTTCGGTCTGCCCATTCTCTCCTTCTGTGACACGCCGGGCTTTATGGTCGGGCCTGAGGTTGAGGAGACAGCGCAAGTCCGTCATGTCTCGCGCATGTTTGTCACTGCAGCCAACATGTCGGTGCCGGTGTTCACGATTGTACTGCGCAAAGGGTATGGCCTGGGGGCGCAGGCGATGACCGGGGGAACGTTCCATGCGCCCTTTTTCAATGTGGCGTGGCCGACCGGAGAGTTCGGCGGCATGGGTCTAGAGGGGGCCGTGCGCCTGGGCTATCGCCGTGAGATGGAAGCCATCGAAGATGAAGCAGAGCGCCAGGAGTTCTTCGAGAAAATGGTTGCCAGTTCATATGCTCGGGGTAAAGCCATCAATATGGCATCTTTCCTGGAGATTGATGGCGTGATTGACCCACTGGAAACGCGCCACTGGGTGATGCGAGGGCTCAAATCACTTCCCCCGAAACCATCAAAAGAGCAAGCTAAGCGATCCTTCATCGATACGTGGTGAGTGGAAACTGGGAGATAGAGAATGAACTGTCACAAAGTCGATTTTGAGATCATCGGGGACGACATGCAGCTGGTCGAGGTTGAGCTTGATCCAGGCGAGACCGTCGTCGCTGAGGCTGGCGCCATGAATTACATGGAAGACGGGATCGAATTCGAAGCCCGCCTTGGTGATGGATCAAAACCCGACGAAGGGGTCATGGGGAAGATCTTCTCTGCAGCCAAACGATCTTTCACGGGCGAGTCTCTGTTCATGACTCACTTCACCAACCACGGATCAAAAAAGGCGCGTGTTGCCTTCGCAGCTCCGTTTCCAGGGAAAATCATTGCTCTCAATCAAGCTCTCACCGGTGAGATTTTTTGTCAGAAGGATTCATTTCTCGCAGCCGCATTAGGAACCAGCATCGACATTGCCTTTCAGAAAAAGCTGGGCGCGGGTTTCTTCGGTGGAGAAGGTTTCATCCTTCAACGTCTTCAGGGAGACGGCATGGCCTTTGTCCATGCAGGCGGCACGATTGTTGAGAAGAAACTGAACGGCGAGAAGCTGCGCGTCGACACGGGCTGCATTGTCGCTTTCACACCCTCGCTGGACTACAGCATTGAGCGTGCCGGTGGCCTCAAGTCGATGGTCTTTGGCGGTGAAGGCATGTTCCTGGCGACATTACAGGGGACCGGAACGGTCTGGTTGCAAAGCCTGCCCTTCTCACGTCTCGCGGACCGAGTTCTTGAACACGCACCTGCTGCCGGTGGAACCGATCAGGGCGAAGGGTCCGTCCTTGGCGGTGCATCCCGTTTCTTTGAGAAATAGCGTCGTTACTCCGCTGGAGCTGAGGGGCGCCCCAGTTTGAACGTGGCGCTTGCCCGGGCGACCAACTCTCCGTCCTCGCGGCGCAGTTCAGCTTCTGCAAAAGCAATGGACTTTCCGCGATGGCGGACCCAGCCTTCGCCGATCAATGTGCCCTGGTCTGCCCGGCCAAGGAAACTCGTCTTCAGTTCCAGCGTGACTTGCGGCACTGGCGTCTTTGTCGTGGACCTTACCGCGTGACCACAGAGGCCATCGAGCATGGCTGCGAGAAATCCGCCATAGATGCGACCACCTCGGTTGACGAAATTCTCACCGGCAAAATATGAGGCTTTGATGTAACCGCGATCGCCATCGAGCTCGAGTACTTTTTTTCCCAGGGTTATCGCGGCAGGCGACTCCCAGTCGGAAGGAGGAAGGTCTGTCATTGAGGAAGTCTAGAACACCGGCTTGAAGTTCGCTACGTACTCTCGAGAACAGGCCGCTCTTTCTTCAGACAAGATCTCATGGCCTTGCGCTGCGCAGTGCCGATCCGCTCGAAATCGAGCGACGCCCTTGTTTGTGCAGCCCTTCAGATCGGGGTCGTAGAGAAAGACGCAGACAGCGACGATGTACTTCTCCTCACAGGGAAGCTCAATCATGTATTTCTGCTCTTCAGCACTTCGGCGATTCCACCAATTCTCACCCTCAACAGGATTGCCCTGGGTCGCACTATCCAGGCAGTGGCGCAGCTCATCGTACAGATCTTCAGCAACCGCTTGTGAGGTCGAAAGCGAAGAAAAAAGCAGAGCCGTACCTACCAGCATGAAGACATGAACAATGTGACGCACAAATACTCTCCCAGTAACCAGACTTCGCTGATTTGACGCGAGCTTATCGCTCTATGGCCAAAGAAGTAAAGTTACATTACGAATTGGCCTGTTAGCCCAACCGGCGTTTGTACATGGCAAAAACTTTTGTCCAGACTTGCTCCGCGGCGTCCTTCACATATGCCTCTCGCTCTGGAAAACAAAACCCATGTCCTGTCCCGGGCCAGACATCAAGCGTGTAAGAAACTGAATGGGCATCCAGTTCCGCTTTCAGGTCTGGGATCACATTATCGGGTACCCATTCGTCCGTTTCAGCAAACCCCAGATAGAGCTCGCCTTTCATGGTTGAGGCAAGCTTGTGCGGTGTGTCAGGCGCGTCGGTGACAATGCCAACACCATAGAGCGAAGCGGACGCGGCGAAACTGTCGGGATATGTTCCTGCAGCGCTCACTACATATTGTCCGCTCATGCAATAGCCGATGCAGCCAACGGGGCCTTGTTTAATGCGGGCGTCTCCCTTCATCCAATCCAGCATGTCAGATGTGTCCGACATCACCAGCGCATTGTTCAAGGATCGCATGGCTCCAAACATTTCTTGTCGAACCGCATCATCAGCCGTCGCCATATCATACCGAAGGCGGCCGAGGCGGTAATACATGTCCGGAAGAAGAACAGTATAGCCCTCCGCAGCTATCCGTCGCGCGAACCCATAAAGCTCTTCGCGGATACCCGGTGCATCCATATAGATAATGACGGGGGCCCGAGGGCCACCTTCATGAGAAACAACGAGCGTTTCCATATCGCCATCTGACGTTTTGATGGAGAGAATTTCTTCGTTCACGGTCGACCTCACTATGTGTTCTCTGAACAGAGGCCGGAGCGTTCCCCGGCCTTGATTAGGTGCTTACGCAGCCGCCGCCGCGCTTGGCCGTGCCTGGACTCGCTCAAACCAGGCAACAACATTCTTATTGTTCTGGTCCAGCGGTTGACCAACCTGTCCGCCAAATTCCAGGAAACCGAACAGGAGAATGTCGGCAAGCGTAAACCGGTCACCTGCAATCCACTCTTTGCCCTCAAGCTGCTCGTCCAGCCATTTGATCTTGTCTTGTGCGACAGCTTTCAAGCCGTCGGCGGCTTCTGGTAGGCAGCGGAAGCGGTCTTGGAACATGGGCAGTCCTTCAGAAAAGCGAAAACCATTCGCCAACGGCTCGCAAATACCCAGATCCACCCGGCGCACCCATTTGCGTGTGTCAGCACGTTCTTCCGCCGTTGTGCCAACAAGTGCTGGTGACGGCTTATGCTCTTCCAAATATTCGCAGATCGCGGTGATCTCGGTGACGATGTCGCCATTGTCGAGCTGCAATGCAGGCAGCTGACCCGCAGGATTGACCTTGAGATAGTCAGCCTGACGGTTGGCGCCAGCCATGATGTCAATTTCCTCGAAGGGAAGGTCTATGCCCTTCTCAGCCATGAAAATCTTCACGACGCGTGGATTTGGTCCAATGGAATTGTAAAGTTTCATGTGAGAGCACTCCCGTTTGGTTATCGTCTTTTTTGATTGTTTAGAGTTTTAGCCGAACCAGCCCGCAAGGGCCACAAATTCGCAAACCGAATTACAGGGTTGCAGAGGGTTTGGCGCCAAATTGGCTCTCGTCACACGGGGCACGTCTGATATGACTAGGACATCAAAATTCGTCAATCACCCTTACGCGTAAGACAAATGACAGAAAACGCCTCACCCGGGGAGCCGCAGGCTAAGACGCCACGAGGCAAGTCTCCGATCTTCTATGGTTGGTACATCGTATTTGCTGCGTTTGTTGTGATGACAGTTTCCGCAGGGTTTGGCTTTTACAATCTGTCTGTTTACCTCGAAGCCTTTGTTGACGAGCGCGGGTTTTCAGTCGGCTCCACCTCGGCTGCCACTGCCGCCTTTTTTGTCTCATCGGGCATTTCAGGTCTTGCAGTCGGTTGGTTGATTGAACGCTATGACCCCCGTTGGACGATTGCAGGTGGCGCGCTTCTCTCCGGCCTGGTCCTTTCTGGCGCCGGCATGGTGGATCAGCTTTGGCAGCTTTACCTTTTCTACGTCCTCTTCGGCGTCGGGTATTCAGCTTGCGCGCTTCTGCCCTGCACGACACTGGTCGCCCGTTGGTTTGAGCGAAAGCGTTCTGTCGCACTGTCCTTGGCGTCGACCGGCCTTTCGCTTGGCGGAATTTTGCTGACACCTCTTTCGGCAGAATTGATCGAACGATTGGGGCTCGGTGGTGCGGCTCCCTGGCTTGGTGCAGGACTGATTTTTGGCATTGCGCCGATTGCAGTTCTCCTCTTTCGACCCAGCCCGGTGGCCATGGGATTGGCCCCTGACGGCGACGATGCGCCGGACCAGGATGGAGAGGGTCAACCAATCATAAACGGCGTGCCTTATCAGACCGCCGTGCGAAGTCGGTTTTTCATCTTCGGTACGATCACATTCATGGCCTCGATGATGGCGCAGGTCGGATCAATCGCACACCAGTTCTCCCTTGTGGCGGGGCGCACAGAAGACAAAGACCTTGCAGCTCTTGCCGTCTCTGTTATGGCTGGCGCAAGCATAGCAGGCCGTCTGCTCGGCGGATGGGCCCTGCCCCACATCTCATCGCGATTGTTTATGGGCGGACTGTTGATCGGTCAGGCAGCGGCCCTCAGCCTCTATGCATTCGCAGCGACACCCCTGACGCTGTTATTGGTGGCGGCATTCTTTGGCACAACCGTTGGCAACCTCCTGATGATGCAACCGCTTCTGATCGCAGAGGCATTTGGCACCGTCGCCTATGCGCGTATCTATTCGACGTCGCAATTGTTCACGACATTGGGCGTCGCCAGTGGCCCGGCTGTCTATGGTCTGGTCTATGAAGCCGCCAACGGATATGCCGCGTCCTTTCTGTATGGCGCTGCCGCCTCTATTGTCGGTTTGGGTGCGCTGGCACTCGCAGGTCCCATCGCCCAAAAAGCAGAATTGAAAAAGCAAGAAACATGAGGAATGAACATGTCTGACTTCGGTCCGGGAATTGAGCTAAACAACCCAGCCTTCATTCATCCAACTGCATTGATCTACGGCAAGGTGTCCATTGATGAAGGCGCGTCGCTCTGGCCCTACACCGTTATCCGCAGTGAAATGTTTGAAGTGCGCATCGGCAGGCGAACGAATATTCAGGACTTCGTTATGATCCATGTGGGAAACAACTCTCCCACCATCATCGGTGAAAATTGTTCGATCACCCATCACTGCACAATCCACGGCGCAGAAATTGGTGACAATTGCCTCATCGGAATCAACTCAACGATCATGGATGGCGCAAAAATTGGAAAGAACTGCATCATAGGCGGTCATACGATTGTCACTGAAGGAACAATCATTCCTGACAATTCGATTGTTATGGGATCGCCTGGGAAAGTGGTCAAGGAGCGGGATAGCGCCACCGCCAACATTATGAATGCAGCTTTCTATTTTGAAAATGCGAAAGCCTATGCGCGCGGTGAGCTCCGGGTTTCGGAAACAGTCGAATTCAAGTAGGCCCTTGCGATCGAACTGGAAGCCTTAACATCCTGATTTTGAAGAAAAAATTGCGGCTGGCGAAAATGCGCTGGCAAGACTATGCTGCGCCGCACATCGACACTAAATATGTGGACTCTCATGAAACTTCCTGCGTCATTTTATAAGCCTCTTTCTATCGGTGCTCCGGCTCCTTTCCATGAACTACCATTGGCGCTGGAACGGATGATCCACTTTTTCCCGGCGCATAATGAAAAGGTTCATTCAAAAATTCCGGGACTCATTTCCCAGGTCGATGTGATCCTCGGGAATTTGGAAGATGCTATTCCGGCAGACGCAAAAGAGGCAGCGCGCGCTGGTTTCATCAAAGTTGCCACTGAGAATGATTTTGGCAATACAGGCCTCTGGACCCGCGTTAATGCCCTTAACAGTCCCTGGGCTCTGGACGACATTGTCGAGATTGTCAGTGCCGTCGGTGACAAGCTTGATGTGATCATGTTGCCAAAGGTCGAAGGCGTCTGGGATA
>JAJFGY010000276.1 GCA_021775935.1 Alphaproteobacteria bacterium | reverse complement strand
GACAATCTGGTTGCAAATTACACAGCTGCTGTTGAGGCCCACGCGGCCGCAGGCGGTGGCACATTTGATTTTGCTTGGGCTGGCCTCGGCCGTTAACGCACAAGACGCCTGGAGATACTGAGATTATGGAAACCGCTCTTGCCATGCCGGATTTAGGCCCAGCCCTCGCGGAAATCATCCTTGCAGTTGGTGCGATGGCTTTGCTTATGCTCGGTGTTTTCCGTGAAGAGGGGTCAAGCCGTTCGGTGAGCATTGGGGCTGTCCTCCTGCTTATCGTTGCGGGCGTTGCTGTTCTCACTCAGCCGGAAGGTCGCGCGTTGACCTTTGGCGGCGCCTTCGTGATGGACGGCTTTGCCGTCGTCATGAAATGTCTCGTGCTCGCTGGCTCAGCCATTGCCATCATTATGGCTCAGGGCTTTATGGCCCGCGAAAACATGGATCGGTTCGAGTTTCCTGTTTTGATCCTATTGGCAACGCTCGGCATGATGATGATGGTATCTGCCAACGGGCTGATCGCACTTTACATGGGGCTGGAGCTTCAAAGCCTGGCACTCTATGTCGTGGCGTCATTTCATCGCGATAACACCCGTTCCACCGAAGCAGGCCTGAAATATTTCGTACTGGGCGCACTCGCCTCAGGCATGCTCCTTTATGGCGCTTCATTGATTTACGGTTTCTCAGGCACGACCAACTTCGACACGCTTGCTGGTGTGATCGCAATGAATGGTATGTCGACGGGACTGATCTTTGGTCTGGTCTTCTTGCTGGCCGGTCTTGCGTTCAAGATCTCAGCTGTGCCCTTCCACATGTGGACACCCGATGTTTACGAGGGCGCTCCGACACCTGTGACAGCCTTCTTCGCTGCAGCGCCAAAAATAGCGGCCATGGCGCTTTTCCTGCGCGTCATGCATGGAGCTTTCACAGACGCCGCTGCGCAGTGGCAGCAGGTCGTCGTGTTTATCTCCATTGCTTCTATGGTGTTGGGCGCATTTGCTGCGATCGGTCAATCCAACATTAAGCGTCTGATGGCCTACTCTTCCATCGGTCACATGGGGTTTGCGCTCGTGGGGCTCGCCGCGGGCACGACCGATGGTGTGAAAGGTGTGGTTATTTACCTCACCATCTATCTGATCATGAATGCGGGCGTCTTCTGCTGCATTCTCGCGATGCGCCACAAAGAAGGCCCAGTTGAAGAAATCTCTGACCTTGCGGGTCTCTCTCAGAACCAGCCCATATTGGCAGCCGTCTTTGCCATGCTGATGTTCTCGCTCGCGGGCATTCCGCCACTTGCAGGCTTCTTTGGGAAGTTTTACGTCTTCCTCGCAGCAATTGATGCGGGTCTTTATGCGCTTGCGATCATTGGTGTGTTGGCGAGTGTCGTTGGTGCCTTCTATTACCTGCGCGTTGTCAAAGTCATCTATGTGGACGACCCTGCACCGGCCTTCGTAGGGCCCATTGGAACAGAGATCCGAGCTGTCTTGGCTGTCTCAGCTCTGTTCACACTTCTATTTATCGCCTATCCCTCACCGGTGCTGAAGATGGCTGAGAGCGCTGCGACATCGCTGGTACCCACAGTTGAAGCTGCAGAGGCAGAAGCGCCGACACCTGCTGACGCGTCAGTACACTAGCGAATGGCAGAGAGGATCGGTCTCCCCGCTGGCTACACGCTCAGCCGCCATGATGAGATCGACTCCACAAATGAAGAAGCCAAACGTCTCGCCGCAGCAGGGGCACCGGGGCCTGTCTGGATTGTCGCCGATCGCCAAACAGCAGGACGCGGGCGCAGAGGACGGGTTTGGACATCGCCGACTGGCAACCTTATGTGCACGCTTCTCTTGAGGCCTGGGTGCGGTCCGGCTGAAGCTGGTGAGCTTTCATTCGTTGCGGGTCTTGCGCTGCATGATGCTGCCTCAGCATTGCTGCCAGAGGACGTGGTGCAGAATGTAAAACTCAAATGGCCGAATGATCTTCTAATCAATGCAAAGAAGGCGAGCGGCATTCTGCTGGAGTCCGAAAGTGTCGGCGGAACCAATGTCAGCTGGCTCGCCATCGGCATTGGCCTGAATCTCATGCATTTTCCCGACGATACACCTTATCCGGCAACCAGCTTGATAGCAGAGAGTGGACAGTCGCTCACGGTTGAGCGTGCAATGGCAGCGCTGGCCGCAGCTTTTGATCGCTGGTACGCAATCTGGCAACAACCGGAGGGTTTTGAGGCGGTCAGAAAAGCCTGGCTTCAGAGGGCGCGGGGCGTGGGCGAGGAAATTACTGTCCGGCTGTCTAATGAAACCCTTGTAGGGGTCTTCCAGGATCTGTCTTCAGACGGTGCCTTACAACTCAAACTTCCGGCAGGCGGCGTCAGAGCGATCACTGCCGGTGATGTCTTCTTTGGCAGCGGTGAGACAAACCAGTAGGGTAGGACATGAGTTTGGACCAAGCGTCTCTCAAAAATGATGAGCTGTTGTTCGTGCCACTGGGGGGCACGGGTGAAATCGGTATGAACCTGAACCTGTATGGGTTCGGGTCAGAGGAAGACCGCAAGTGGATCATGGTGGATCTCGGTGTCACTTTCTCAGACGGGCGCACACCAGGCATTGATGTGATTATGCCGGACCCGACTTTTATCGGAGAAAACCGTCAGGACCTGATTGCGATCGTCCTGACCCACGCCCACGAAGACCATATTGGCGCGGTTGCCCACCTATGGCCAAAGCTTCGCTGTCCAGTTTATGCGACGCCATTTACGGCAGAACTGGTGAAAGCAAAACTAATCGAAGCAGGTATCGAACAGGAAGTGCCCCTCAATATTGTGGACCTGGGAGCCCGGTTTACGCTGGGACCATTTGATATTGAATTCGTCACTTTGACCCATTCGATCCCGGAGCCCAACGCGTTAGCGATCCGGACTGCGCTTGGCACCGTTATGCACACCGGCGATTGGAAGATCGATCCAGGTCCCGTGGTAGGTGAAAAATTGGACAGCGAACGGCTTGCTGAAATTGGGAACGAAGGTGTCCGTGCAATCGTTTGCGACAGCACGAATGTGTTTACGCCAGGCGAAGCCGGTTCAGAAGCTGATGTTGGAAAAAGCCTGACAGACCTTATTTCGGGGTTGCAGGGACGCGTCGTCGTAACGACCTTCGCGTCCAATGTTGCACGCCTGGAAAGCGTGATCAGAGCGGCTGAGGCGAATGGGCGCCACGTTGTGCTCGCAGGTCGGTCCATGTTCCGCATCATCGCAGCAGCGCGAGACACCGGGCATCTGAAAAACCTACCGCCTTTTGTGAATGCGGAAGATGCGGGCTACCTCCCGAAAGAAAAAGTTCTTTTTTTGTGTACCGGGTCTCAGGGAGAACCACGCGCAGCGCTGGCCAGGATCGCAGCAGACACCCACCGGGACATCGTGCTGGAAGAGGGTGACACCGTTATCTTCTCTTCACGGATTATTCCGGGAAATGATGTCGCGATCTTCGAGATGCAAAATGACTTAGCAAGCTCAGGGGTCCGTGTGATTACGGAGAAAGATCATTTTGTCCATGTGTCGGGGCATCCATGTCGCGATGAACTCACTGCCATGTATCAGTGGATCAAACCTGAGGTCGCCATCCCAGTTCATGGGGAAGCGCGCCACCTCTTGGAACATGCCGCACTTGCCAAAGAGCTTCAGGTACCTGAAACCCTCGTCATCGGGAATGGAGACATGGTGCGCCTAGCGCCCGGTCGCGCAGAGGTGATTGACGAGGT
>JAJFGY010000275.1 GCA_021775935.1 Alphaproteobacteria bacterium | reverse complement strand
CGGCCTCGCGACGGCAGTGGCACATTCATGCGCTTAACTCGCCGTGGCAGAGCGAGGGCGGCGGGTGTCACGATCAGGGTCAACAGAGTTGAGAAGCCCAATCCAAATACAATCGCATTAGACATCGGCTTCCACGTGTAGCTGGTCGGTGATCCATAGGCGAACCAGTCTTCCGCAAACGGGTTCACACTTATCTGCAACACCATCGGCATAAGGCCCACCATTGTTGTAATGGTAGTGAGCAGGATAGGGCGAAGCCGCTGAGCACCTGCCTTGATGATGGCGCTCTCCACATCGATCCCGGCTTTGATAAGTCGCTGATAGGTATCGATAAGAACGATGTTGTTGTTCACGACAATGCCCGCAAGCGCGATGATGCCGGTGCCGGTTAAGATCACAGAAAATGGTTGTTGCGTCATCATCATGCCGATCAGCACACCTGCCGTGGACATAATGACGGCAGAAAGAATGAGGGCGGATTGGTAGAAACTGTTGAACTGGGTCAGCAGAATGATTGCCATCAGACCGAGCGCGGCGGTGAAAGCGATATTGAGGAAACCTTCTGACTCTGATTGCAAACGATCATCCCCGCCAAATTGGTGAGTGACGCCAGGCGGCAGGCGGTTGTCATCAGCGAGCCAGTCTTTCAACTCGTTCACCTTTGTGTTGGGAAGCACACCAAACTGCGTGTTCGCCCGCACCTTGATGATCCAAAGACCATTGCGACGCTCAAGCGTGTTGATCCGTTGTTGGGCTTTGCGGGTGACGAAATTGGTGATGGGCACGAGGCCCGCTTGCGTCATGACCCGCAGGCTGTCGAGCTGGGAAATGCCGCGTTGGGCCTCTCCGAGCCGCACCCGAATGTCCAGTTCATAATCTGTGTCGTCCGGGCGATACTCGCCGACTTTTAGACCGTTGGTGACCAGCTGAACCGCTCCGCCAACAGTGAGCACGTTTGCGCCAAATTTCTGTGCCTGCGCCCGATCAACGTCCATGACCCACTCAATACCGGGCAGGGCGCCCGTGTCATCTATGTCGACCAGCCCATCCATCGAATCCATATGCTGGCGGATTGTTTCAGCGGCTGATGGCAGAAGAGTACGATCCGCCGTCAGAAGTTCAACAACAACGTCCTTGTCCCGATCAAACGATTGCACAAACGGATTGATCTCAACGTGAATGCCTGGAAGTGTCTCGGCAGCAGCTCGGATGTCTGCAAAAATATCGGCAACAGGCCGTCTGCCCCGCCAATCGGCCACATTCATGTACATCTCACCAACGGTATCGCGCGGCAGATTGTCGAACGGATTCCGGTCCGTCGAGGGCCCAGCATAGGAGTAAAGGTTTCGCACCCCTTCTACTGCAAGGATTGCCTCTTCCATCTCCGCGACCAGGGCGCGTGATGAATCTGCAGACAGATTGCCCCGTGCGGTGACAATGATCTGAGCGCCGGGGGGCTCCTCGCTGGAGATCAGGATCACGCCATAATTCACCTGCCCATAGGCGACAAAAATGGCAACGAGCAACCCAACCGCTCCCCCGACGATGAGAAAGGGCCGACCGACCGCCCAGGTAAGCAGGCGCGTGTAGGCCGCTGCCAAAGGTTGGCTTTCATCGGCCCCGTCAGCTTCTGCTTCAGCAATGGGATCGAGCGCGAGGGCAATGTCGTCGCTTCCGCCCTTGGTCCACCCCAATTGAGCGGCGAGGGCGGGCAGAAAAAAGACAGCTACCAGCAGAGAGGCTGAGAGCGTCAAGATCAGGGTAATCGGCAGGAAACGCATATAGTCGCCGGTAATGCCCGGCCACAGCAGAAGCGGCAGGAAAGCCGCGAGGGTCGTCAGCGTTGAGGATATGATCGGCCAGAACATGCGGGTGGCTGCCGCACCATATGCCGTGCGCCGGTCGAAGCCCTGCGCGATCTTACGGTCGGCATATTCAACAACCACAATGGCCCCATCCACCAGCATGCCCACTGCGACAATGAGGCCGAACATCACCATCATATTGGCGGTCATGCCGAGAACCGTCATGGCGAGAAAAGCGAGGAGAAAGGATGTTGGTATCGCGACCCCGACCAGAAGTGAAGATTTCCAGCCAAGCGCCAGAACGACGAGGACCATCACGAGTAGGATGGCGTTTACGACATTGGCTTGCAGGTCGGTTAGAATGGAGCCGACCCGTTTGCTTTCATCATAGCTGATATCGACAGTGACATTGGCAGGCCAGGTTGCTGTCACCCGGTCAATGGTTGCGCGGACAGAGAGCGATGTTTCCAGAATATTCTCGCCGATCCGTTTGGACACGGACATGCCAATTGTGGGCCTGCCATTATAGGTGGCATAGCCTGCACGGTCGGCAAAGCCACGGCGAATGTCTGCAATGTCTGAGAGTGTGATGACGCCTTCTTCATGGCTCATGATGGTGATGGCGCCGAGATCGGCCCCTGTTTCGATAAGCCCCGGCACTTTGACGGCGAAACGACCTTCCTGCCCCCGCACGTCTCCTGCCGCGATCAACCTATTGTTTTGAGTGATCGTTTGGATGAGCGGTCCTATGCTGATTTGGTAGGCCTCAAGTTTCGCCTGATCGATCACAACTTCAAGAAGTTCCCAGCGCTGGCCGTACATGCTCGCATTAAGCACTGCTGAAATATTCTCAATCTCGGTTTTGAGCTCCCGCGTGAGCCGGATCAGTGTGCGCTCAGGGGCAGTACCTGAAATGGCGAGCCGCAGAATATTGTCTGTCGCTGTGTTGAACTGGGTGATCCGGGGCTCTTCCGTATCGTCGGGAAACTCAGCCTGCGCGATATCAACTTTTTCGCGCACATCGACCATGGCCTCATCAATATCAATAGACGGTGCGAATTCCAGCACGAGAGCAACGGTGCTTTCGATAGCAAAGGTTTGCACGTCGATCAGACCTTCAAGACCGATGAGCTCTCGCTCCAGGGGACGTCCCAACAAACGTTCAGCATCTTCCGGGGAGGCACCTACATGAACGACACTGACCATCACGAAGGGGATCTGCACATCCGGGTCGCCATCCTTGGGGATAGTGAGATAGGCAGACAGGCCTGCGATCAACGCGACGAAAAGGATCGAGAGCGTGGTGCGGGAGCGTGCTAGGGCAGCTTCGACGAGCGGGTTCATAAAAACGATCCGGATGGCGCTGAATTAGTGCTTGGCCCCGCGCGCGCCGGTCGCGGGAGGTTAGCGGAGAATTCTAGGAGCGGGGAGCCGCCCTGGGGTCCATGCCGCCCGTCGTTGGACACTACAAATCATCTAGTTCGGATAGGCCATTAGAAATACTGGCGATAAGGCGGTCAAGTATCCCTTCCTCAATGAGTCATCTGTGGTTTGCTAGTGCGCCGCAATTTCTTCATTCTAGGGTGAATGGTGATTTTGCCATTGGCTCCGGTTTTTTGCGACTTGGAGGCGAAAAGCTGTAAAAGGGGAGGTAAGGGTTGAGGAGCCACAGATCGGGAAGCGGCAGTGACGGTACTGGTAACAGGAGGGGCAGGGTTTATCGGCTCCGCGCTTGTGCGACATTTGGTGTCCGCCGGGCAAAAGGTCGTGAATATCGACAAATTGACCTATGCCGGTGACCTAAGAACCCTGGAGTCTGTCGCCAAAGATCCATCCTACATGTTCGCCAAGGTCGACGTGTGCGACGCTGATGCGGTGGCGGCTGTCTTCAAAGAGCATCAACCAACACGTGTGTTTCACCTCGCAGCTGAGACCCATGTTGACCGGTCCATTGATGGTCCGCTGGCGTTTGCGCAGACAAACGTCATGGGCACAGTCACTCTCTTGCAGGCAGCAACGACTTTTTGGGAAGGGTTGGGCTCCGATGAGCAAAAAGCGTTTCGCTTTCTCAATGTATCGACTGATGAAGTCTATGGAGAGCTAGGTGAAACGGGACTCTTCAGGGAGACCACTCCCTACGCGCCAAACTCGCCCTATTCGGCCAGCAAGGCATCAGCCGATCATTTTACCCAAGCCTGGAACCGAACCTATGGTCTGCCGACATTGATTACCAATTGCTCAAACAATTACGGACCGTTTCAGAACAAGGAAAAGCTGATCCCGACCGTGGTTTTGTCGGCATTGTCTGGCAGCGACATACCAATTTATGGAGCAGGCGAAAATGTACGCGATTGGCTCTATGTCGATGACCATGTTCGCGGTCTTGAGCTTGTTGCTCAATCTGGAGCGGTTGGAGAAACCTTCAATATTGGCGGGTCAAACGAACTTACAAATATCAAATTGGTAAGAAAGATCTGCGACCTTCTGGACCGTCTATCGCCCAGGGGTGATGGCAAAAGCTACGCAGAGCAAATCCGCTTCGTGACCGATAGACCGGGACATGATGCGCGCTATGCGATTGATGCAGAGAAAATAAAGACCGGACTTAAGTGGGCGCCTCTTGATGATCTAGCGACAGGTCTTGAAAAGACAATAGCCTGGTACCTGTCCAACCTTTGGTGGCTAGGCGAACTCAGAGCGCCCGAGCGCCTCGGGGCTGGCGTGGGATCAAACGCCGGACAATCAGTTTAAAGCGGTAATCGCCCATGCGATGTCGAAGGGATGAGGATTGAAATGAGTTGGAAAGGTCTGCTGCTTGCTGGTGGTACGGGGTCTCGTCTGGAACCACTGACGAAGGCAGTCAACAAGCATCTGCTGCCCATATATGACAAACCAATGATTTACTATCCGCTCACCACTTTGATGTTGGGCGGCATCAAGGATGTTGTTGTTGTCTCCTCTCCTGACGCGCTCCCTCAGCTGGAGAAATGTCTGGGTGACGGTGCAACTTGGGGAATGCATTTTGAGTATGTTGAACAACCCGAGCCCCGTGGCATTGCGGATGCATTCATCGTTGCCGAGAAACAATTGGCTGGGCACAGTGTCGCGCTGATTTTGGGAGACAATATCTTCCACGGCTCGGGCTTGCGGTTGCTCGTGCAAGAGGCCATGCGCGACCATTCTGGTGCGCAGATATTTGGATATGGTGTAACGGACCCGAGTGCGTTTGGCGTTGTTGAACTTGATCGAGAAGGGAAACCTGTCTCACTTGAGGAAAAACCGACAGACAGCCGATCCAATTTGGCGGTGCCGGGCCTCTATTTCTACGATGAGAAAGTGTGCGAAATAGCGAAGGCACTCACACCATCTGGACGTGGGGAACTGGAGATAACCGATGTCAATCGCGCCTATATGAGCGAGCGCGAGCTGTCGGTTACTGAAATGGGGCGCGGCATTGCTTGGCTGGACGGCGGCACACCGGAGTCCATGTTCGATGCGGCGCAATATGTTCATGTGATGCAGGCAAGGACAGGTATCCGGATCGCGGTTCCTGAGGAGTTGGCATTTCATTTGGGGTTCATTGATAACACCCAATTTGCTCGCCTTACTGCCAGCGGACCAAAGACCAGCTATGAGAGATATCTGGCAAGTCTCGCCTGACGGACACACGTGAACTGATGATCGAGCGGTAGGAAACCATGACCAGACAAATTGAGAAGCGGCCGATCATATTCCTTATTAGCACCACCATTTTTTTTGGTGTGCTGCCACACCTCACATTCTCCCTGCTACACGGTGAACTGCTTCATTTTCTGGGAGCATGGGATGAAGACTTCTACGGATTGGATGCAATCGAGTCTGGTTTTGGATATGCACACCAACCGAGCCGGTTTCTCTCAAGCCTTGCATTAAATGCTCTCTATCATCTGTTTGGGGGGTCGATTGACGCAATGTATATCGCGTCTGATGTGCTCTTCCCGTCGGCCTGCTTATTGGCAGCATATTATCTTGCGATGCCTCTCATCGAAGGTAAGCTGGAGCGCTGTCTCTGCGCATTGGTCCTGGTTGTTGGCGCTGAAATTCTCTCTGTTAGCAGCCTCGTCCTCCCACCTTGGATTGCGAATGCTCCACTCTTAATTCAGCTGGTCCCAGATGATTTGCAATTCTTGTTGGTGGATAACAGGTATACATTTCTGTACCTGTTTAGATCGCCGGAACCTCAGTTCAGCACTGTATTTCTGTTTCTGGCATTGGGTGCGATGATCCGGGTCTCTGATGTCTCTCTTCATTTAAAAAGTGTGTGGGTGGTGCTGTGTTGCACAGCGCTGGTTTCGCCTATTCTTTATGGGCCGGTTTGGGTCGCAATTCTTATGGCGGCACTGTCTTTGCCTCTATTGACTTTGCTCACGGGAAACAGGGAAGCGACAATACGGTTATGTGTTGTGGGTGCGCTATACGGGGCCAGCGCTCTGGCTTGGTCTTTCTATCAAGGGGAACCCATAGCGTCCCCGGTGTTTGAAAGCCGATGGCCGCTCCTGTCGATCTCAGTGCTGATAAGTATCGGTCTTTGCATATCCATATTCTCGCGTCGTCGGACATTTGACTGGTCAAGCAATCTGCCTTGGCTTGCCGTTGCCTGTTCTGCTTTCCCAGCACTTGTGTTGAACCAGCAAGTGCTGACGGGGCAGATGATCATGCCACAGGTCTGGGAAAAATCGGTCACCTACTATATTCTTGCGCTGGGGATTGTATTGATTTTTGCCGCATCGCCCCCCGCAGCGACCAATCGGTTTTGGGCGGGTTTAAGACGGGTAACGTCATCTCATATGTTGTTGGCTGGTGTTGCTATCATAGGGCTGGCGCAAGCGATTGGTTCAGCTGCGCGGTTTCCAAGCAATGAAACCTCCATCCTCCAGCGAGATGTGTATTTTGCCGCGCGCTCGCAGTTGGCGGTCGAGGATGCAGGGACCGAAGTTGTGCTGCCAACGGCTCATACCGCACTCTTCTTGGCGAGAACGGGACATCAAACGCCAGTCACAGGTGGCTATGCGACCATGATTGCTGGAGACAGGGCTGAGGCATTTATGTGGCTCAGTCGGCGCGGCATCACGCCTGAAGAACTGACTTCCTATCTGTATTCATCTGTAGACAGCAAAAGCGCTTATCCCTGGCTGATGATGTTCTTCACGCCGATGCAATCCTGGGACCAGTTTTCCAATGGTCGCGCGACCGAGTTTGACAAAATTTTGGCAGATATACCGACTATTGTTGCAGTATATCGCATGTGGCTGGAAGGCCCCTTCCAGCAGGAATTGAGACCGGCAATTTTGATTTCCTCAGAACCGCTGGCGGACGGGAACGCCCCGACGGGCTGGAAGAACACTCTCCTCGCCGAAAGACATTCCCCC
>JAJFGY010000274.1 GCA_021775935.1 Alphaproteobacteria bacterium | reverse complement strand
GGCGCCGGATTGTCCATTGAGCCTGAGGATGCAGAAGCGCTTGCAGAGAGTTTGCGGGAGCTGAAAAACCTGCCGCCGAATGCGAGAGACGAGATGGGAAGGAACGCACGCCAATACGTGGAGGCAAACCACAGTCAAACGCTATTGGCCCAAAAATTCTTCAATATGCTTGAAGGTGTAATGCAGCCAAACAGGCAGGATCCGACACAGGAACAAGGAACTAACGCGGAAAAGGAACCCGCAGCTTAGCCGTCTTGGGAGCGTCGAGTATCATACGGGTATCGGATAAGATGAATAAATATCAAGAAGCGCACGGGCGTTTGCCCACGTGGGGTTTCTTCTTCCTCCTAATATTACTTCCATTCTGCGGGTTTGTTTCACCTAAAAGCGCGAGCGTGATTGTGCCGATCACTGGTCTCATGATCATCACAGGTTTTGTCGTTGGAGGTGGGAGTGTCGGTGTATTGCAATCACGAATATGGCTCGCCGTTGTGGGGTTCCTCGCATTCGTAACATTGAGCGCGTTCTGGGCACCTGACAGAGAGATCGCTTTCGAACGTGTGTTTAAATTGGTGGTGTATTTGCCCATTGGGGTGTCGCTGGGCGTGATCGCGGGGCAATGTGAGGGTGTCGGAGGCGGCAATGCGAGGAGAGCACTTTTTCTCGGGTTTGGAATAGGGACGGTACTTCTTGCTTGGGCGGTCCTGACTTCCGGCGGCCTGTTTGGCCTCCTAAACCCAGATGTCTCCATTTTTGAGGCGCCGTCGGGGAACAATCGCGGCGCGGTTATTCTTGTTCTTCTTTTGTCTGCCGTGGCAGTGGCGGCGCGGCGCCAATCGCTGGGATTGGTGTTTTGGGGGAGCGCAGCTGGTTTAGCTGGATTGTTGTTTTTTGCCGCGAGCCAGACCGCCCTGCTAGCCATTTTGGTCTGGGCAATCGTTTTTGGTGCGGCTGTCGCCACTCCCAGACTAACCCGCACCTTCGTCATATGGGGCGGAGCCGCGTTCATTCTCACCCAACCCTTTTTAATCTTTGCAATTGAAGCGATGGACCCTTCCCGCAGCTTGGATATTTCAATTGCGTCTGTAGGCGCCCGCCTGGACATCTGGATAGCGGTTGCGCACAAGACCCTGGAGGCGCCCGTGTTTGGACATGGTATCGAAGCAACACGCTCGATAACGGATTGGGCCAACGAATTTCTCTATTTTGGTGGCCGAAATGTGCCGCACCCTCATAATGGAATTCTACAGATATGGATCGAATTGGGGTTGGTTGGTGGTACGCTAGCAGCGCTATTCTGGGTCACACTGACGCGCTGGATTGACCGGTTCGTGAGTGAGGACCAACCTGCCCTATTTGCACTGGCAGCCTGTTTCTTGGTCATTGCCGGTATATCGCATGGCATGTGGCAAAGTTGGTGGGTTTGGGGGGTATTCGGAGTCACCGCGGTGACGCTAACTCAGGTCCGGCAGGACGCTGGGACATCAAGGTAGGCCGCGACGCGCGGGAAGAATCGAGCGTTAGAGGGTGTTGGGAGAATTTGAGATGCAAGGATGCGCAAAGCCATGCCCTGTCCAGACGAATGCTCATAGCCAATGGTGAAGCGATTGTTCGATCTTACCGTGGCCGGTTGCGCATTGGTTGTTTTCTTAGTGCCGCTTTTCGTTATCGCGGCGCTGGTTAGAGCGAGACTAGGCGCTCCTGTCCTTTTCCGACAGCGACGAATTGGTCTGGGCGGGCAGGAATTTGAGATCCGGAAATTTCGGACGATGCGGGACGCTGTCGACGCGGCAGGGCGGGTGCTTCCTGACGAAGACAGGCTGACGCCGCTTGGCAGTTTTCTTCGCTCTGCAAGTCTGGATGAATTGCCGGAGCTCTGGAATATTATTCGCGGCGATATGAGTTTTGTCGGCCCCCGTCCCTTATTGCCGGAATATGTTCCCTACTATCTGCCCGAGCAAATGCGGCGCCACGAGGTGCGGCCCGGTTTGACGGGCCTCGCGCAGATAAATGGTAGAAATGCGCAAAGTTGGGACCAGCGCTTTGAGTTTGATGTCAGGTATGTCGATACTCACTCATTTAGAGGCGATCTAAAGATTCTTTTGCTCACGGTCGCGCGGGTGCTCGCGCGCGATGGTGTGAGTGCTGAAGGACATGAGACGATGCCAAGGTTCGATGAACAGGTGAAGGCGGGGCTAGCTCGCGGCAATGATCCCGACGGTGTGTCCAAATGAAAAATGAAGTTTGGGTCCTAGGCGGCGGTGGACACGCCAAGGTCGCGATAGCAACCCTGCAATCTGCCGAAAGGACGATCGCTGGCGTTTTTGATGACGATCTTTCAAAACAGGGCGACCAGCTCATGGGCATGCAGATAGCGGGTGCAACCCCTGACATAAAATGGTGGCAGGCAGAGGTTCGATCAGCTTTTATTGGTATTGGTGACAACGGAATCAGGCGGCGGATTTCAGCGCTGCCAGCTGAATGGGTCATTGCGCAACACGAAGCAGCGTCGGTGCACCTATCCGTAAGTTTGGGCGGCGGTACTTTGATTTGTTCAGGTGTTGTCATTCAACCAGGGACGCAGATTGGTCGGCATGTGATCGCCAACACTTCATGCTCCATAGATCATGATTGTGTCGTAGAAGATTTTGCCCACATCGCGCCTGGGGTTACGTTAGCCGGTGAGGTTTACATTGGTGAGGGCGCATTTGTTGGCGCTGGGGCGATCATACTCCCCGGTATCAAAGTTGGAGCTGGTGCGGTTGTTGGCGCTGGTTCTACGGTCCTACGCGATGTCAAACCTGGCGCGAAAGTCGCCGGCGTCCCAGCACGGAAATTAGTGAATGACTGACACGAGCCGCATTTTCCTTTCTGCACCTCACATGTCTGGTCGTGAACGCGAGCTGGTCACGGAAGTTTTTGACAGTAATTTTGTCGCGCCTGCCGGACCGATGATTGACCGGTTCGAGAAAGCATTTTGTAAGACAACGGGGCACCGAGCGGCGGCGGCCTTGTCGAGCGGAACCGGTGCGATGGATATTGCCTTGCGCCTGTTAGATGTGAAGCCTGGTGACGATATCTGGGTGGCGGACCTAACATTTGTTGGGGGTGTGTCACCGATTACGTACCACGGTGCAAACCCGGTATTCCTCGATGTATCACCAGGCACTTGGACACTCGATCCCGTCCTACTGGCAAATGAACTTGAAAAAGCGGCGAAAGCCGGAAAGCTGCCAAAGGTCGTTATTCCTGTCGATCTCTATGGCCAGTCTTGCGATCTGGACGAAATCGTTCAGCTTTGCGATCTATATGAAATTCCGGTGGTTGTCGATTCAGCAGAAGCCATGGGCGCTCGGTATAAGGATCGGCACGCTGGAAAGGGTGCTAAGTTCGCAATCTATTCCTTTAATGGAAACAAGATCATCACAACGTCTGGGGGCGGGATGCTTGCGAGTGATGACGAGGAAATGATTGCGCGGGCGAGATACCTCTCGCAACAAGCACGGCAGCCCGTGGCACATTATGAGCACACAGAGATTGGCTATAACTACCGGATGCCAAGCCTTTGTGCCGCCGTTGGCGTGGGTCAGCTGGAAGTGTTGGAAGATCGAGTAGCACGCCGTCGCGAAATATTCAGTGCTTATGCAGAAGCGTTTCTTTCGAATGCCGGGGTTTCTATGATGCCAGAGGCGAGCTATGGCACTTGCAACAGGTGGCTATCCGTCATGATGCTGGACCCCGCAGAAACCAAGGTTACGCCTAGCCACATCTGTCAGGCGGCAGAAGCACGGAACATTGAATGTCGCCCCGTATGGAAGCCGATGCGCCATCAGCCTGTCTTCAAACATGAACGTTTTTTTGCGACCGGCGTTTCCGATAGGCTTTTTTCCACTGGGGTTTGCTTGCCGTCTGGTAGTGCGATGGGGGAATATGAGGTGCAGAGGGTAATTGCAGAGGTTTCTGCAGTGCTCGCCGGGCCTTGATCCAAAGTGGGAATTTGTGCCGCAATGAAAAGTTTTTTGCAACGCGTCTCTCATTAAAGAAATCCCGCGCGTAGTTGGAGTTGCTCGACCCGACTTGCTGCTTGCCGCGACGACGCGTCCTGTTCTCTGTGTTGGCATTTTCCGTCGCTTGTTCGGTGTCCTTTCAACCGTTCTGAGTGTGATCAGGTGGCTGCGTGTTATTGGCAACTCTTTGGCGGTCAAAGCGTTGCAGTCTGCTGCATCGGTTGCCCACCGGTTTATCCTTGTGGGAGACGTCGACCCGCCAAAGGCTCAATCTGTTTCTTGAACCTGAAGTTCATAGAGGGTGGCGTAGAGCCCTCCATCTGCCATCAATTGGTCATGTGAGCCGATCTCTCGCACTTCGCCTTGTGCCAGCACAACAATCCGGTCCGCTTCCCGAATAGTCTGTAGCCGATGTGCGATGATGATGGACGTGCGGCCCTCAGTCAGCTTCCGAAGCGCATCTTGAATGACCAGCTCGGTTTCTGTGTCAACGCTGGCGGTCGCTTCATCAAGGATCAGAATGTCTGGATCAACAGCAAGCACTCGGGCAAACGCGAGCAATTGACGTTGTCCGTGGCTCAGATTGCGTCCGCGCTCCACCAGCGGCGTGTCATAGCCCTGCGGTAGAAGTCTAATGAACCCATCTGCGTTCACCGTCTCGGCAGCCCGTATGGCATCCTCCCGGGAGATCGCTGGGTCGCCAAGTGCGATATTGTCCAAGATCGTGCCGGAGAAAATATGGAAGTCCTGCAATACGACACCAACTTTGCGCCGCACCTCAGAGGGGAGCACGTCCATGATGTCCACCCCATCAAGGGCAATTTTGCCCGGTGCGACATCATAAAAACGACACAGCAGTCGAATGAGCGTTGTCTTGCCCGACCCGGTCGGACCCACAATGGCTATTTTTTCACCCGGGGCGATGTCAAAGCTCACATCTTTCAGAATCGGATTTCCGGGACGGTACTCAAAATTCAGATGATTGAAGGAGACAGCGCCGGTCAATTGATCAGGAAGAGGTCGGGGCTTGGCTGGTTCAGTGAGGGCTTCTTGCCAATCCAACGCCTGAAAAATGCGCTCGCAACTTGCCATCGCGCGAAAGACGACATTCCATTGCTCGCCCATGGCGACGATCGGTCGGAACAGCATTTCGGTAAAGCTTGCAAACAAGATGATGCTCCCAAGCGTAACCTCTGCACCGACGACCTGTGCGCCGCCGTACCAGATGATGGTCGCCATGGCGAGAAAGATCAGACTGTCCATCGCGGGGCCGTAAAGGCTCTCAATGACCACCGCCCGGTTTTCCTGATGTCGGTTTTCTGAGTTGATGCCCGCATAGCGCTCAAAGTTGATCTCCTCACGCTGATAGAGCTGGACGACTTCCATGCCCGACAGGTTTTCCTGCAGGTTCTCATTGAGGCGAGACAGGCTTGAGCGGATATCGCGATAAATCTTGCGGCTGGCCATGCGGAAGATATAGGTGGCGACAGCGGCGATTGGCATGAGCAACAAGAGCATGCCAGTCATCTCGGGGTTTATTGATACCATGATGGTGATCGCGACGAAGAAAGGCACAAACTCGCCCATCAGCACACCAAAGCCCGACAGCAACTCAAAGAGGGTTTCAATATCATTGGTGACCCGCGTCATCACGCGGCCGACCGCAACCCGGTCATAGAATGTCGCGGGCAGGCGTTCCAAATGCGCAAACACATCCCGGCGAAGGTCCTTGAGACCAGAGAGAACAGAGCCTGCTAGTAAGATACGAAACAGATGGGCAAAGAGACCAGCTGCCAACACCCAAACGCCGTAGATGGCGCACGCTGCGATGAGCGCTTCAATAGCGGCGGCCTCAGCAAACCAGCTCACGAGCGCCGACTGGCCCATATCAGGCGCTTCCATCCCCTTGCCGGGCAGCAGCAGCCCATCAATCACCACGCGGGTAACGATGACGGGCGCAAGCACTGTGGCGGTCGCGGCGAGGAGCACGCACGCAATGGCAAGAAGGGCCCGTGCGCGATAAGGCTTTAGCCAGCTAAATAAACGGCGCAGCAATTGAACGTCGAACCGCTTCCCCTCAATGTCATTGTCGAAAATGGAATAGTCACGTTCCGGCATGCTCATGCGCCAACTCCCGAGACATTTTGGGCATTAAGATCGGATTTGAGAGCATCGCGACGACTTTGCAGTCTGGCCAATTCTGCATAGGGGCCGCCCGTTGCCATCAGGCTTGCATGCGTTCCCTCTTCGATGATCCGACCTTCGTCCAACATGAATATCTTATCGGCGTGCTGGGCTGTGGAGACCCGGTGGGATACCAACAATGTCGTTCGACCCTCCCGGAGGTGCCGCAGACGGCTGAGGATCTTGTCCTCAGTCTCCGTATCTACAGCGGAGAAACAATCATCAAGCAGCAAAACGGGCGATCCGCGAATAAGACCACGGGCAAGACTTGTGCGTTGTTTTTGCCCACCCGACAGGGTGACACCGCGTTCACCGACAGCTGTCTCGAGCTGTGCCGGGAAGGTGCCAATGGT
>JAJFGY010000273.1 GCA_021775935.1 Alphaproteobacteria bacterium | reverse complement strand
GCTGATCTGGAAAACCAAACCCTCATCCACTGCACACCACGTCCAACTGGATGGCGCGACTGGTTGACGCTGCAAGGGTTTCCGGACCTAAAACCCACTGACGATTTCTGGGTCGATACTATTCCAGCAGGGCTGGAAGCCGCTCTCCTCGGCCAGGGTGTGGCGCTATCGATGTCACCACTTGCACAACGAACACTCGCAGGGTCCCAACTCGTGCAACCCATCAAAACCGACGGGCGCGGGGGCACCGCCTATTACCTCGCTCACCGCCCTGAAGATGCCGCAACTGAGAAAGTGCGCGTCTTCAAAGACTGGTTGACGGCTGAAATGAAAAGCTTCACCGCGGAAACCCAAACACCTAGCGAAAATGACCATGACGCAACCCAAGCGGCAGAATGAACAGGATGCTTAGGTAACCTCGTCGGCAACCACACGGGCGGTGCGCGCGCCTTCCGTTATAGCCCCGTCAAGTGTCGCTGGTTTGGAAAGACTCGTTGCCTCTCCGGCAAAAAAGAGGCGATCATCTACAGGGTCTTTCAGCGCTTCGCGCGCGCGGGCCCGTCCAGGCTTAGCCGCCGTGTAGGCACCGCCTGCCAGTGCGTTTGTCTCCCAGGGAAAGGCTTTGGCTTTGGTGAGACTGGCAAGCCCTTCAGCCCCCAGCATGTCTTTAACAGCAGCTCTTGCAAACTCAACCATTGCGCCTTCGCCCTGTCGCGTAAGTCCCGCCCCAAAATCACCAGCGACATCAAAGTAGGTGAGGCCGGATCCACCAGCATTGACCAGAAGACCGGCCGTGCCGCCATTTCCGGCATAACAAAGCATTGTGTCCTCTTCCACTTCAAACGGATTGCCCTCTATCTGAAGTACGATGTGATTGTAGGAGCCCAAGGGCAGGTCACTGATCGCACGTTCGGTATCCTGCGGCAGCTTCGGACCAAACCGGATCGCCCCTTTTGCAAGCACGGACGTCGGCACGGTAACGATCACCGCTTCTGCCTCAATCGTACCATCATTGGTCTGCACCCGAACGCCATTGCCAGACCAGTCCACACGCGTCGCGGCCGTGTTGAATTGAACCGGCACACCTGCGCCCCAAGCTGCCACAAGAGCACCCAGCGCCCCATCATGGAACATGTCCGTTCCTTCTTCCTGGCGGTCCCAATCAAGTGTGGAAAGCGAGCCAATGGAGGCGGCATGCTCATAAGCCCCAACGAGGAAGGCGGCCAGGGGGCTTGTGTCGCTGTCTATCACAGATCGAAGAGACACATCCCTGTCACGTTCTAGCGCGCGATTGATCGCAGATTCAGCGTCTTCAACCTCCTCCCAGATCTCTTCTTCATCTTCACCTTCCAGCCATTCCCCTCCTGCAAAAAGACCCTCCACTTCACCTGCTTCATAGACCTCAATGCCCTGTCGCTTGGCAAAGGATACAAGGGGGTTGCTCTCGCCATTGTGGAGCCAATGGGCGCCCACGTCGCATGGTGTGCCAAACGTCGTGCTTTGGGTATATGCCCGCCCGCCGATCCTATCGGCAGCTTCAATCACCACATGCTCCACACCGGCAGCACTCAATGTCTTTGAGGCTGAAAGGCCTGCTACTCCCGCACCAATGATGACGACCTTCGGGTTTCCGGCAGCCTTCGCCAGATGAATGGGCCCAAGCGCTGCAAGCCCTCCCAGTCCGGCAATAATGGAGCGCCGATGCGGCAAGAAGGGACGGCGTGGATGCAGATGTTTCATAGGACCCCCAGAAGGACGGTTTGCACGATTTTTGAAAGTCTGACAGATATGCGGCGGATTGACACGCATCACGTAAACACCGATGCCTTGCCTTCCAGCTCTCGAGTCGTATTTCACTCCCTATAGCGTTAGACTGCGCACCGATTTCCCGTTCTTTTCCAGATTCCTGTTTTTCCGACAATTTTGGTGATTTTGATGAGCCTTGCAGAAGCAACAAGCACAACCCTTCTTCTCGACAACCTGACCAGCCTCACAGCTGAAGGAGTGGGCGCCGCTGATGCACTACTTGCCAGGGCGTGTACTGCTGTGCGCAGCCGCGTTAGCGAGGACGGCAAGGTAAAACCTGCTCTTCTGGAACAGGACCAGTTTGCAGGCCACGGCCTCGCCTGGCTTGCGACCTATGTGGAAGCGCTGCGCCAGTTACATGCCTATGCAGAGCGCATGACACAGGAAGGTCGGTTTGGAGAACTGGAAGCCCTGCTCGTCCAGGCGGCCTTTGGCGAATATCTCTGGCAGATGTATGGCGGCATTCCCATGAGCCAGGGCGAAATTCTGCGCCCACAGGACCTGGGGCTGACTCAGGACGATCAGCGCCTATTGATGGTGCCCGCTGTGCAAACCCTCTGCGAACATGGCAACACCGCAGCCGTGCGAGCCCGCATTGCGCAGATCATTGCAGAGAGTGCCGGTGCCGCAACCTATGGCGACAGTGGTCTGGATGAAACGCTCACCGCCGTCCGCGATCAGATGCGCCGGTTTGCAGATGAACAAGTCACACCCCATGCCCACGGCTGGCACTTAAAAAACGAGTACATCCCGCTAGACGTCCTCAAACAGATGGCAGAGCTCGGCGTCTTTGGCCTCACCATCCCGGAAGAATTTGGCGGTCTGGGCCTTGGCAAGGAGAGCATGTGCGTCGTCTCTGAAGAACTCTCCCGGGGCTATATCGGGGTCGGCTCCCTCGGCACTCGTTCAGAAATCGCTGCAGAGCTCATTCTGGGCGGCGGCACCGATGAGCAGAAAAACAACTGGCTTCCAAAAATCGCCAGCGGCGAGATCCTGCCAACGGCCGTCTTCACAGAACCCAATACAGGTTCTGACCTTGCAAGCCTGCGCACACGGGGCCGCATTGAAGGCGACGTTTACAAAGTCACTGGCAACAAAACCTGGATCACCCATGCCGCCCGCGCCGATGTGATGACCCTGCTCTGCCGCACCAATGACGAGCCCGGTTATAAAGGTCTTTCCATGCTGCTCGCTGAAAAACCCCGCGGTGATGATGCAGAGCCTTTCCCAGCGGACGGCATGAGCGGCGGCGAGATTGAAGTGCTCGGCTATCGCGGCATGAAGGAATATGAAATTGGTTTCGACAATTTCGAAGTCAAATCAGAAAACCTGCTCGGCGGCGTTGAAGGCCAGGGCTTCAAGCAACTCATGCAAACCTTTGAGTCCGCCCGCATTCAAACCGCAGCCCGCGCTATCGGCGTTGCGCAATGTGCGATGGACCTTGGGCTTCGTTATGCACAAGAACGCATTCAATTCAGCAAACCCATCATGAGCTTCCCGCGGGTGTCAGGAAAAATCGCAGCCATGGCGATTGAGATCATGGTCGCCCGCCAGCTCACCTATTTTGCGGCACGCGAAAAGGATGAAGGTCGCCGCTGTGACCTGGAAGCAGGCATGGCAAAACTTCTGGCAGCCCGCGTTGCCTGGGCTGCAGCCGACAATGCACTCCAGATACATGGCGGCAATGGTTTCGCGCTGGAATACCCTGTCAGCCGGGTAATGAATGACGCGCGCATCCTCAACATTTTCGAGGGTGCAGCCGAAATTCAGGCTCAGGTCATTGCGCGACGGGTCCTCGACACCGCGAACTAGACGCAAACGAAAACCATGAAAGAAAGACCGGCTGCCTTTGTAGCCGGTCTTTTTTCGATCTCGATTCTTCTTGGCTCAAAACCTGACTTCCCCCATTCTTCGGGCAACAAACCGGGACTGGGCATATGAAGAAAATCATCATCAGTGTAATCGCAGCTTTGGCGCTCATATGGGCGGTGCTCTTCCTAGGCGTTCTTCCCGCCCAGCTCGTCCAGGCGCAAAGCAGCCCCTTCACCGCTGACCCCTCAGATGTTGGCCTTGAATTTGACGAAGTCTCAATCCCGGTAGCCGAAGACAATCTCTCCTTAAGCGCCTGGTGGATGCCCGCGCAAGATGCGCGTTCGGTCGTGCTCTATGTTCATGGCGCAAACGGAAACAAAGAGGAATTTTATACCGGCGGTCTCGTCCTTTATGGGGAGCTTGTGAAACGCGGCCACCATGTGCTGGCCATTGATCTGCGCAACCATGGGGCCTCTGATCGTACCGAAAATGGCAAGCTTGCTTTCGGCGCGGAGGAATATCGAGACGTCATCGCAGCACTCGACCTGATTGAGACAATGGCGCCGGGTCTCCCCATCATTGGCGGGGGTGTTTCCATGGGCGGCGCAACACTCATCGAAGCTGCGACACGAGACAAACGGCTACAAGCCCTCTTCCTCATTGATCCTCTGCTTGACCCAGAAAGCGCGATGCTTGGCGGCATGCAGGCAATCTTGGGCCTACCCGAACCCTTGCTCGGACCAACTTTGTGGAGTGCGACAACACTCTTTGGCCTGGGCGGTGATGGACCGCGTCCGCTGGAAACCGGTAAAGCGCTCTCGCTCCCCATGCTCATTCTGCAGGATCCAGAAGATCCAGTTACCAGGATCTCCTATTCCCGGGAACTCGCAAGAGATAGGCCCAACATCACCTATCATGTGATGCCAAGCCCTCCAGCTGATCACCCCGCACTTGCGAACGAAGGTGGATGGGGCACCCACGGCAAAGCAGTGCTTCTTTTCAAAGAAGAAGCCATGGATCAGATAGATACATTTCTCGCGTCTCTCTGACGCAGGGATCAAGAGTGGCCGCAGCAGACAAGAAGCGTTAGAAAAAGAGCATGACCGAATTATTCTTCAATTTTCTCGTTCCCATCTCGATGGTCGCAGTTGTGATCGTTCTGCTGGCTGGGCTTTGGAACATGATGCGCGGCGGATCACCGGGGCGCTCTCAGACCCTCATGCGCTGGCGCGTCGGCCTTCAGTTCGTAGCAATCGTCATTGTGATGACGGCATTTTACGTCACATCGGGTTAGCGCCATGAGCCGCTTCTTCGGAGACATCCGCCAAAACGGATATGTTGTTCCAGACATTGAAGCGGCAATGGACTATTGGGCAACAGTGATGGGTGTGGGCCCCTGGCTCTATCTGGAGCGAGCTCCCATCAAAGAATTCAGCTACAAGGGCGCGCCCTCTGACATTGATGTCTCCATTGCGCTTGCCAATGCCGGTCCGCTTCAGATCGAACTCATTCAACAACGCAACGATGCGCCATCCATGTATCGAGACTTTGTTGAAGCCGGTCATGCAGGCCTTCAACACGTCGCCTACTGGACAGAGAGTTTTGACCAGGATCTGGCGGCCGCACGCGAGCGGGGTTTGCAGGTCGGCCAATCAGGCTATTCCGGCAGCCCTGACGGACGGTTTGTTTATTTCACCGCCGAAACACACCCTGGAAGCGTCATAGAGCTTTCAGAGATCAGTGGTGCAAAAGGGCAACTTTTCCGCAAAATTCGGGAGAGATGCGCTGCCTGGGACGGCAAAAAAGTGATCCACCGCCTATAATTTACGCATTGAAATTTGTTCTCCAATATTGTCCTTATGGGCACAAGAAATCTAAGCCGCAACGGCACTCTGCCTTGCGCGAATTGATCACGGGGGTTCCAGTGAAAATAGTATCGACACTCACAGCTGGCTTAATGTCTGCGGCACTGGCCTTCGGCTTTGCCTCACAGGCCCAAGCGGCGGACAATGAAGTCCGAATTGGGGTCCTGAACCACGAAATGTCGCTCCTGCGAGATTCAAGCCAGGAAGATGGGGTCGACATCAATGTGGAAGTCCTGTTTGACAGCCCGGACTGGCTGGAATGGGCTTGGTCGCCCCGTCCTCATATTGGTGCAACGTTTGCGACGCATGATGATGCAACCAGCTTCATCTATTCGGGTCTTACCTGGGACTATAATTTCTGGGGTCCGATGTTTGTTGAAGGGTCTTTCGGCTTTGCGCTACATGACGGCGAAACAGGCCTCTCGACCACCAGCAACGAGCTTGGTTGCACATGGAATTTCCATGAGTCGGCCTCTCTTGGCTATGACGTGACTGAGGTCCACCGCGTCATGCTCACTTTTGAGCACATCTCCAACGCAAGCCTCTGCTCAGAAAACGAAGGCATCAGCAATGTTGGTGTCCGGTACGGCTACCGCTTCTGAGCTGAACGTCATCGATTTCAAAGAACGGGGCTTTGGTCCCGTTTTTTTAGGGTATCTCATATGATGATGATCATACGAAACTTGACTCTGGTCGAACATCGCGGCAGCTTGGCGCCATGGGAAAAAGAGCCGACGACAAAGCAGAAACACGCGAACGCATCATCTCTGAAGCGTCTCGGATAATCCGCCGCGACGGTCTATCGGGGTTGAAAGTTGCAGATGTGATGGCGGCAGCAGGCCTCACGCACGGCGCCTTTTACGCACATTTCAGTAACAAGAACGAGCTCATTGAGGCGGCCTTCCATCAAGCGCTGGACCATCGCGAAAGCTGGATGAAGTCGGCAGGAAAGCACCCCCAAGACGAACGTCTCGACCATCTGCTAAAAACCTATCTCACGCCCAAACACAGAGACTTGCCAGAAAAGGGGTGCGCCTTTGCAGCCCTTGCCCGAGAGTTTTCTCAAGAAGGCGGCGACTTTCCCAGAATTTTCGAAACCGAATTCAACCTCTCCGTTGAGCGTCTGTCACAGTTGCTGAAGGACGATGAAACACCCGATGCACGCCAAACCGCTCTTGGCCTCTTGTCACTATGTGTTGGCGGCATGGTGCTCGCACGCGCTGTTGACGATCAGAAGCTATCCAATGACGTGCTGAGGGCAGCCACGAATTTTCGCACCCGCCAGCCTTCTCAAACGCCACCAACCATCGATGGGACAACAAGATGACCAACGAAATATCCGTTACCGAACATCCAAAGAAATCGGTCACCGTCAAAGGCAAAAAGATGACCTATGTGGAGATGGGCGAAGGAGACCCCATCGTCTTCCTGCATGGCAATCCCACATCATCTTATCTGTGGCGCAATATCATGCCGCATCTTCAAGGTCAGGGCCGGTGCATCGCGCCGGATCTCATCGGCATGGGCGATAGTGATAAACTGGATAATCCGAGCGCCGACAGCTACCGCTTCGTTGAACATCGTGAATATCTTGATGGCATTCTTGAAGCCCTGGACGTCACAGAGAATGTCACCCTTGTCATTCACGACTGGGGCTCAGCCCTCGGATTTGATTGGGCCAACCGCCACCAAAGCGCGATGAAAGCCATTGCCTATATGGAAGGCATTGTCCGTCCTATTGAATGGTCTGAATGGAGTAAGGACGCAACAGCCGTCTTCCAGGGGTTTCGTTCCCCGGCAGGAGAAGACATGGTGTTAGAGAAAAACATCTTCATCGAAAACGTGCTTCCCGGATCTGTCCTGCGCGGCCTGACAGAACCAGAAATGCAGGTCTACCGCCGCCCCTTCACGAACACCGGCGAAGACCGCAGGCCAACTCTCACCTGGCCACGGCAAATCCCCCTTGGGGGCGAGCCAGAAGATGTCGTTGCCATCGTGCAGGACTATGCAGATTGGATGGCAGCCAACGACCTCCCGAAACTATTCATCAATGCCGAACCCGGAGCGATCCTGATCGGGGCGCAACGCGAATTCTGCCGAAGCTGGAAAAACCAGCAGGAAGTAACCGTCAAAGGGTCCCATTTCATTCAGGAAGACAGCCCCCACGAGATTGGCACAGCGATTGCTGACTGGCGAAAGAAGCTCTGACAGCTCAGGACGGACCGGATACAACGCCCTAGGGTGAGGCAAACCACTCTCATCAGACCTCTCCCACACTACATGCGACTCATCAAAGTCGGTCGGCAATGCTATGCAGGGCGCATGGAACATCCAAAACTTCACGTCCGGCTTCTGTTGGGCCTCGCCCGCAATTCATTCCTTGGGCGAGGCGGCATGCGCCGCAAAATTCTGGCCTACATTGAGAGAAACACCGACGGTCCGTTCCGGGTGGACATTCAGGGTGCGCCCTTCATGATCCATTTCGACAATGAGACCGAACGCAAATCGATCTTCAACAATTACAACATTCGAGAAGTCGCGTTTCTAAAGCAGGCCTGTCAGGCCCCGGGAAGTGTCTTTGTCGACATTGGTGCGAACAGTGGATATTTCACCCAGATACTTTCACTGGCCATGCCCGCAGACAGCAAAGTTCTGGCGCTGGAGCCCAACCCGCAAATGACAGAAAGATTGCGCGGCAATCTCAGTCTCGTGTCAGAAACGACACGCAAAAAAACGGCAAACATCACAATCGTCGAGTCAGCCGTCGGCGCCGAGAATGGTGAAGCGCAATTAATGTTGCCGTCCGGTGCAAACAGTTTTGGCCGCGCCTATATTGGCGAAACAGAAGAAGGCGTCACCGTCAAAATCTCAACTTTGATGGATATTCTCGCCAACACCGGTGCATCGCACATCTCGGCACTGAAAATCGACATTGAAGGGCACGAGGACAAAGCGCTGAAACCCTTCCTGGACAACGCTCCCCGGGCCATGTTGCCGCGCGCAATTGTCATCGAACACACTTCCAATGATGAATGGGACGATGACATTCTTCTTCTTCTGAAGAATGTCGGCTATCAGGAAACTGGCAGAACAAGAGGCAACGCTCTCCTTACGTTGCCCAACTAGCCCGCTACCATCGGTAAGTGGGTTCCGGAGGGACTATGACAGCAAAACATGTTCAGTATCTTCTCGCATTCATTTTCATAAGCTTAGGTGGCTGGTGTCTGGTGACACCTGGAATGGTCGAGCAACTTGCCTTCCGCCCGGAATATCAAGTGTTAAACACAACAAGCGCCATACTGATAGGGTGCTTTGGCGCACAAGCTGTACTCGTTGGCACCATCATCGCGACAGCGGAATTCAAAGCCCGAACTTTTCTCATTTTTGGTCTTGTCGGGTCGATACCGTTCTTTTTCTTCAACTACTATTTCTACTTCATCGCCGAGATATTCACCCATTGGATGCTGCTCGATTTTGCTGGGAATATCGGGATATTTGCCTGCGGTCTTTTGGGGTTTCGGCTGAAGCAAGCCGAAACTGCCGCCTGACGACAAAGCCCTTGCTGATAGAACAATATCCGACCATCATATTTCGAGCATCAAAATAGGGAGGGTCAGATGTCGGAAGAACCCACAAGCGCAAAAACCAAATATGATGGTGTGGCCAAAACGCTCCATTGGATTGTTGCCCTCTTAATGATTGTTATGCTGACAGCGGGCTGGACCTTGGGCGACCTGCCGCTTGATGAAAAAGTGCAAACCCTGGTTATTCATTCCAGTCTGGGCCTGTCGGTCTTCATCCTGATGTTCATCCGGCTCTATTGGCGGCGAAACAATCCGCCACCAGCGCTGCCAGACCATATGCCTGCATGGCAGGTCGCAGCATCGAAGTTTAGTCACCACGGCCTCTATTTCTTCGTGATCCTGCAACCGCTTCTGGGTCTCGGACAATCCATGTATGCAGACTTCGACGTGCGCCCCTTCGGCGCGTTCAGCGTGAACATGGGTGCGGATGAAAGCCTGCACGGCATCTTCCACGAATTGCATGAGATCAACGCCATGATCCTCATCGCGTTGGTTCTCTTGCACCTGGGCGCCGCGCTCTATCATCACTTTGTGCAGAAAGACACGGTGCTAAAACGCATGCTGCCCTATGGCCGTGTTTAGCAACATACGCTAGAAGAACCTCATGGTTGTTCTGAACAAAATATATACCCGCACCGGCGACAAGGGCACAACGGCCCTTGGCACCGGAGACCGTGTCACCAAACACAATGTGCGTGTGGAAACCTATGGCACCACGGATGAAGTGAATTCCGTGCTGGGGCTTGCGCGACTGCATACAAGCGAACTGCCGGAGATTGATGCCGCTCTTGGGCGCATTCAAAACGACCTCTTTGATCTAGGCGCTGATCTCTGTTTTCCCGAAAGCGATGAACCGCTGGACTATGAACCTCTTCGGGTAACGGATGCTCAGGTTGATTGGTTAGAGACAGAGATTGATCGGCTGAATGGCGATCTTGAACCACTCAACTCCTTTATCCTGCCCGGCGGCTCGGCGCTTGCTGCCCATTTGCACCATGCCAGAACAGTCTCGCGCCGTGCAGAGCGGCTTTGCGTTGCACTTGGCGAGGCAGAGCCTGGCAAAGTAAGCAATGCGGTATTGAAATACCTAAATCGACTGTCGGATTACCTGTTCGTCGCTGCACGCTGGTGCAACGACAAAGGACACGCAGACGTGCTCTGGACCCCCGGCGCAAATCGGTAAGTCGCCAACCGGTAAGGCGCATATCGATAAAAAGAAAAAGCTCTGCTAGCGGATCATCGTCAGATCAGAGGCTAGTCAATGTCGCGGCGATCATCTGTCCAGGCATCTTCAATCTTCTGCCAGGCCTCGCTCAAATAGCTCGCCCGTGTTTTCTCTGCATGGCTCAGATAAACGGCAAACCCTTCAGTAGCACCATCCCCACGCTTAACGGGCTGCACCTGCAAGTGCCCCCAGAAAGAGACCCCCGCCTTGGTATAGGCGAGCAGGTCAACCTCCGTGGCTTCATCATTATCAAGGGCGGCAAGTAAATCAGAAAGAGCGACCGGGTCCGTGTCCGGTCCTGCCAGCCACTCGAACGGATGCCCGACAATGTCTGGACCTTCATACCCCGTCATTTCGCAAAACTGTTTGGTTGCATAGCCGATCTGATGTTTGGCGTCCGATGCTCCCTCGCCGGGAATAATTAGCAAGGCGGCCACGCGAAAATCGACGGGCAGCAGACGCTGCATCTCTTCCTCTAACCGAGGAGACAAGCTTCCTGCCAGATCTTGCGCCAAAGCACCCATAGCATCCTCCCAGAAGCCTGCGCGACGATGAAGAACTGCTCCAATGCGAGTCGCGACATAAGGTGCATTAAACTACCACCCTCAAGTAATAATAAGAAGTTCTTTGTGTATTCCTGAAATCCTCAGTCTTCCCAAATCGAATAAAGTAAAAAAGGGGAGTAACTTCATGATGTTACGCCTTGCGACGTTTGGCTCCCTGCCT
>JAJFGY010000272.1 GCA_021775935.1 Alphaproteobacteria bacterium | reverse complement strand
GCTCACCAGGCTCCGAGTGATCGCCACAGACATCACAAGGATCTACAAGCTGTTTCTGTCAGGTGCCAAAGGCAAGATCATCGCAATGGATGGCCACCCCGTCGCAACACCTGTCTCCTGGCCAACAGCCACCGAACCACTCCTATTGTCACCTGGACAGCGCGTCGATTTTGCACTCGAAACACCTGAAGATGAAGAGCAAGAAATCAAGCTAATGGCAGATATTGCAGGCGCACCCAAAGCCCTCGCACGACTACGCGCCATTGGGAAAAACCCAAAACGCCCGCTAGCGGATCTAAGGCCGCTTGGTCCCAATCACGTTCCAGAACCCGATCTGGAAAACGCTGAACCAATTGAATTTGTGTTTGGGTGGTCGCCTTCGGGCGATCTGCCTAACAATGGATTATGCGGCACTCTTGGCTACACATTCTGGTCGATCAACCGTACAGCCTGGCAGGGTGATGCCTCAGGTGCTGGACCACTGGCGACGTTGAAACTGGGGGGCAGTTACATTCTGCGGCTTCGAAACGAGAGCCCCAATATTCATCCCATCCATTTACACGGCCTCACATTTAAGCCGGTGCGCTCCAACAAGCGTCAAGTCCTGCCAAATTGGACAGATACAGCTCTGTTATTGAAGGAAGAAACCCTCGATGTCGCCCTTGTTGCCGACAATCCAGGCGACTGGGCATTTCATTGCCACGTCATCGAACATCAAAAGACGGGTCTGGCTGGCTATCTGCGCGTCAGCTGAAAAACGGACGACGGCGCTCCGTTCATTCAACCACTGTTTCTTAGAGCTGTTGCAATCGCGCTGATTGAGAGCTGAATGCCTTGCTCAATGCGCTTATCAGTTTCACCTGACCGATGCCGTTTGATCAACTCAACCTGGAGCAGATTAAGTGGTTCAACATATGGCAAACGCAACCGGAGAGCATTTTCTGTAGCTGGACTGTTTTCCAGCAAACGTTTTTGCCCTGTCACCTCTAACAGCGCATCATGCGCTCTCGACCACTCTGATCGAATTCTCGCAAATATTTCTTGGGCAAACGCTTTGTCCTCCACGAGGGCCACATAACGCTCAGCAACATCCATATCTGATTTCGCTAGCACCATCTCCATATTGGTCAGAGTGGTGTGGAAGAAGGGCCATTCAGCTGCCATCTCCTTTAGAAGCTTCTGGTCTTTGAAGCCTGTGAGCGCGCTGCCCACCCCAAACCAGCCAGGCAACATGACCCGGGATTGCGCCCAACTGAAGACCCAGGGAATGGCCCGCAAATCCTCGATCCGCTCTGAAGTCGTCCGGCTGGCTGGCCGGGATCCAATTTTGAGGCCAGCAATTTCTGCTATCGGCGTCATCTGCCGGAAAAACGTTTGAAACCCTTCAGTTTCATAGACAAGTCCCCGATAGTGGTTGAATGCTTCGGCAGACAAAGCCGCCATTGCCCCACCAAAACGCTCACTATCCGCCGATGACAACTGATCTGGCTCGATGGTCGCCATAAGAGTAGCAGATGCAATGGCCTCCAGATTTTTGGCCGCTTTTTCCTGAGTGCCATACTTCGCAGCAATGACCTCACCCTGCTCGGTGATCCGAATGCGGCCCTGAACGCTCCCTGAGGGCTGGGCGCGGATTGCCTCAAATGCAGGGCCACCACCACGACCCACCGCGCCGCCACGACCGTGGAAGAGCTGCATTTTTGTATCAGCCTCTGCAAAAGTTGGAACCAACTTGCGGGACGCATCATGCAGACACCACACCGATGAAAGGTACCCGCCATCCTTATTTGAATCGGAATACCCAATCATAACTTCCTGATGACCGCGTGACGCTGACAGGGCCCGCATCTCAGGCAGCGCAAACCAGTCCCGCATAATCGATTGCGCATTCTCCAGATCGCCGATCGTTTCAAAAAGCGGAACGACCATCAGAGCTGAAGAAGGCGGGCTTCCCGGCTGGTAAAGCCCAACCTCTTTGAGGAGCAAATATACCTCCAGAAGATCCGATACGCTGTCAGCCTTGGAAACGACATAGGTCGAGATCCCGCCTTTGCCGTACTTGCTGTACACACGCTCTGCTGCTTTGAAGAGGGCGAGCTCTGATCCGGTTTCCGCCGAATATTCCAAAAAAGCCGAGGACAGCGGGCGCGCATTCGCAAGCTCCCGCCGAAGCAATGCCACCCGCGCCTCTTCATCAAGGGTTAGATAGTCATCTTCTACACCGCTGCCAGCCAACAGCTCTGCAACAACACGCTCATGCACGTCTGCGTTCTGTCGAAAATCAAGTGTCGTCAGGTGGAAGCCAAACGTGTCGACAGCGCGAAGCAATTGCGTCAACGTCCCATCATCTGCCGACCGCCCGTCCGGCGCACGCAATCCCCGATCCAATATCAAAAGGTCGTCCCGGAAAGCCTCAGCGTCCGCATAAGGCTTGCCGGAAAGTGAGCTCACCCTGGGAGGCGGGCGCCCGATAAGCATCTCGAACGTCGCTGCCAAACGCGCATAAACGCCACTCAACGCCCGGCGATAGGGTTCGTCGCGCCGCGTCAGACTGTTATCCCCGCTCGCATCGGCAAGGGTGAGCACATCTGCAGGAATATCGGCATACTCCATGGATATCGACAACGCTGCCCCAAGCGCATGCACACTTTCCAAATAATATTCCAGAACCGTTTGTGCAGCGCGGGTCACCGAATGCTCCACACAAGCCGCATCTACGTTAGGATTGCCGTCACGGTCCCCGCCAATCCAACTTCCGACTTTGAGAAAACTGGGACACTCCTCACCCAACAAACTTTCCCAGCGCGAATACTCTGCTGGCAATACAGGCAGAAACACGTCACGAAGATAGTCGAGCTCTATCTCAACTTCATCCAACACGGTCAGTCTTTGGTGCCGAAGCAACCGCGTCTGCCAGAGCAACGCGATTTGCTGACGGATAGCATGGTCGATTGAGCTGCCTGTGGCTGTTTCTGTTCGCCCCGCGTCCTTTGTAGCGAGCAGCTCACCAATGCGATTCAGATGATCAATGACGCTTTTGCGACGCACTTCGGTGGGGTGCGCCGTGAGAACAGGCATCACGAGCATATCCGAGAGAGCGTCTTGCACGTGACCGAGCCCCACACCAGATCTCTGAAGGCGTTCGAGCACGTCTGCCAAACCCGGCTCACCCTCTATGACCGCGCTCTGCCGGTCCTCAGCCAGGTTCGCAAGCATGGAAAAAAGCATGAAGGCACGCACGAAGTGAAGCGCATCATCCAGCCCAAGAGTTTCCAACTCCCGATCAACATCTTCTGCTTCAACAAGTCCGCGGTGCTGATCTACAGAAACGGAACGAACCCGCTCAATTCTCTCGAAGAGCGATTCTCCTCCGTATGCGCGTATGACATCACCCAGCAAATTTCCGAGATATCGCACATCAGAGTTTTGAGTAACGGTCTGCATTGAAGATTGCATGGTTTCCACTGAATTTGGTGATGGCATAGGTGACAGTAGTGAAGCTAGAGCGCTTATCAAAGGAACCTTTACACAGCAGCAAGACACTCGACAAAAAAACTGCCAACCACCTGCTTAGCCGTTCATCTGCAATGTGTTAGATTGAAAAAACTCTAACTCGTTTTGCAACTCCATAAGCAAGTCAAAAATGACTTAAAATCAAGAAATCCTAAGTCACCCGATCGACGGAAAAACTAACCATGCACATTTTGAAGACAAAGCTCGGCCTCCTGTTTTGTTTGGTCGCCGCGACAGGTGCCTGTCTTGCGATTACCGGCATTGGCGGATCACCTGCACTCGACCTCTGGAACAACGAAACCCGCGCCAACTTGCCTGTATGGATGATGATGTGGCTTGGTTTCCTGGCACTGACGTTCTTTGCTTCAGCGATCTTCTCCTGGAACCATGTAGCCGCACGATGGGTCCTGGCAGGTTTCATCGCCAGCCATGTCGCCACCCTTGCAGTTGAGAACACGGACGGCATGGTTTTACGCGCCGGCCTTGTCTCTCTTTTGCATGTTGTGTTTTGGACGCCGGGTCTGATTGCAATGTTGGCAGATCAGGCACAAATCAAATTCTCATCGGCTTACGGGATTTGGGCGAGCGCACTTCTCTTCGTCTACGCTGTTGCCTTCACGTTTGATATTCGTGACGGCATTGTCTGGCTGCTGTTCATGGCGGGCGTTTAGGGTCGCGCAACCCAAGCATGCACATTTGGCAAATGTGTCTTTGAGAACAACATGAGAGAAAGAGGAAAACAACGTGGCCGACAGCGAAAAAATTCTCGTCGACAAGACCAATCTAGAATCCACAAAACGACTATCAGTCCGCGTTGGAGAGACTATCGGTGAGGGCGAGATCCTTCTCAAGGTCACGCAGTTTGCCCTGACCACAAACAACATAACCTATGCGTTTGCGGGGGCGGGTCTTGGATATTGGAACTTTTACCCGGAACCAGATCCTTGGGGATGCGTTCCCGTGTGGGGTTTTGCAACCGTCACTGAAAGCCGGTGCCCGGGAATTGAAGTTGGGGAACAGATTTTTGGGTTTCTGCCCACCGCCTCTCATCTGGTTCTCAAACCAACCAAAATTGATGATGTTGCTTTCTTCGATTCAACAGATCACCGCGCCACTCTTTTCTCCTGGTACAACAGATACTTCCGATGTGCAGCAGACCCAGTGTTCAGGAAGAAC
>JAJFGY010000271.1 GCA_021775935.1 Alphaproteobacteria bacterium | reverse complement strand
GGCCGCAGCAATGTGGGCGGTCCCTCTTTGGGGAGACCAATAACCGTGGATTCAAGTCCGAGTGTGCACGCCCCACCCTCGAGCACATAGGCGAGGGCTTCCTCTTCACCCAAGCCTTCCAGGACATGGGTCGCGTCTGTGGGACTGAGCCGTCCGGACGGGTTGGCTGACGGAGCAGCCAGGGGACGCTTTGTTGCCGCAAGAAGGTTTTGAGCCACGGCGTGGGCAGGCACACGGAGCGCGACCGTGTCGAGACCTGCGCTCACAAGTAAGGACAGTGGGCAACCCGCGCGGCGCGGGGCAACCAGCGTGAGGCCTCCCGGCCAGAAATGTTTCGCAACTCTCTGTCCCGCGCTGTCAATTTCTGCATAGGTCTCTGCCTCGCTGATGTCGCGCACATGCACAATCAGCGGGTTGAAGGTGGGGCGTTTTTTTGTGGCGAAGATGGAGGCCACTGCGCTGTCGCTCAAAGCATCAGCCCCCAGCCCATAAACAGTTTCCGTTGGCAGCGCGACAAGTCGTCCTGCGCGCAACGCTGCCGCAGCACTGTCAAGATTGTCAGCTGTTGGGGAAAGAAGTTTTGGTGGCACGGGGTGAGGCAACGCTCTTTGTCGTGAATTCTGGGTCTTGGTGCTGGACGAGGCGTTCTTTTACGCCATTTTCCGTATGAGGCGGTTCGCCTTCGCGCAAGAATACAGTAAAACGTGGCTCTCTGCCCACCAGTGCAGCTTTTACCGGAGAGAATTATGACTTATCGCGCCCCTGTTCAAGATATGGCCTTCACGCTGAAATCCCTCGCGGGATTGCGCGATCTTCAGGCTGACGGCGCTTTCCCGGATTTGAGCGATGACCTGATCGATGCCGTGCTGGAAGAAGCATCGAAGCTTGCAGCTGATGTTATTGCCCCGATCAATAGCGCGGGCGATAAGACGCATCCTGTGCTCAGCGAGGACGGCGTCGTGACCTCTCCGGGTTATGTAGATGCCTATAAGCAATGGGTTGAGGCCGGTTGGGGCTCCATTTTGGGAAGTCCGGAATATGGTGGCCAGGGTCTTCCGGTGGCGCTGGCAGCGGCTCTGCAGGAAATGTGGAATGCCGGCAGCATGGCCTTCGGTCTCTGTCCGCTTCTGTCGCAAGGCATCATCGAAGCACTAACTGCCCATGGGACAGACGAACAACGCGCGACATACCTGCCGAAACTGATCTCTGGTGAGTGGACGGGAACGATGAACCTCACGGAGCCTCAGGCAGGCTCTGATTTGAATGCCTTGAAAGTAAAGGCAGAACCGCAGGACGATGGCACCTATCTGATCACCGGAACCAAAATTTTTATCACCTACGGCGATCACGATTTTACTGACAATATCATTCACCTGGTTCTGGCCCGTCTGCCCGATGCCCCGGCGGGCACGCGGGGTATCTCCCTCTTCTTGGTGCCAAAGATCCTCGTCAATAAGGATGGGTCTCTTGGCGCGCGCAATGACGCGAAATGCATTGGGCTGGAAGAAAAGCTCGGCATTCATGGCAGTCCCACCTGCGTCATGTCCTTTGGCGATGAGGGAGGGGCTATTGGCTATTTGGTTGGCCAGGAAAACAAAGGCTTGGCGTGCATGTTCACGATGATGAACAACGCCAGGCTTTTCGTGGGCATTCAGGGTGTGGCTGTTGCAGAGCGGGCCTACCAGCACGCACTGGCCTATGCGTTGGACCGCAAGCAGGGACGCCCGGCGGGCATGGACATTCCAGCAGGCGAGATGGGGGCGATCATCGGCCACCCGGACGTCCGCCGCAATCTGATGACGATGAAATCTCTGACGGAGGCGGCCCGATCGATTTGTTATGCCAATGCTGTGGCCATCGACACAGCTCATGCAGGCGCAGATGACCGGGCGAAAGCGGTAGGCCAGGCACGAGCAGATCTCCTGACACCGATCGCCAAGGGATGGAGCTCTGACATCGGCGTTGAGGTTGCCTCGATCGGTCTGCAGATCCATGGCGGCATGGGCTTCATCGAAGAGACGGGCGCGGCGCAGCTATATCGTGATGCGCGCATCGCCCCCATCTATGAGGGCACCAACGGTATTCAGGCCATCGATCTGGTGTCCCGCAAACTGCCACTCGGCGATGGCGCGGTGGTGAAAACCTATCTTGCAGAAATCAGGGAGACGGCAGAAGCCGCTGCCGCTCACAATGATGCGGATTTGAACATTGCCGGGCACGCCTTGGCGGACGCGCTGGACGCACTTGAGGAAGCAACAGACTGGATGCTGGAGACAGGTAAAAGCAGCCCGGATGACTGCCTGGCAGGCGCCACACCCTATGCGAAGCTTTTCGGGAATGTTGCAGGCGGCCTCTATCTAACCAAAGCAGCACTTGCGGCAGGCGACAGCCCGGACGATTCGTATCTTGCGTCCAAAAAGGCCACAGCCCGCTTTTTTGCAGAAAATACCCTGCCCACATGTGCTGGTCTCGTGAGCCCGGCGACAGCAGGGGCGGCCTCGCTTTTCGCATTGGATGAGCAACAATTGGGCGCGTAAGGCTGTCTGCGGGCGTTTGACCTGTGGCTTTACACTCGGCACACTCCGCCCAACAGTAATTTTGGGAACAAATTCCTATGAGTGATGTGTCTCTCGCCGAAGTCGATGAAAAGGGTCTGAGCTACCCGGTTGAAGGTATCCCCGAAGCAGGGGAGATCCGAGAAGTGGCTCCCGGCATCTATTGGGTCCGCATGACGCTTCCATTTGCGCTTGATCACATCAATCTCTGGCTCATTGATGATGAAGACGGTTGGATCGTTGTCGATACCGGCGTCAATGACGATGTGACGAAAGCTTCCTGGCGCGAGATATTCACCCAGAAGCTGGGCGGCAAGCCCGTGAAGCGGGTGATTGTCACACACCTCCACCCAGATCATGTCGGCCTTGCAGGCTGGATCACGCGAAAGTTTGATGTGACGCTGGAAATGTCCCGGACAGACTATCTCATGTGTCGCACGCTTGTGGCAGACACGGGCAAAGAGGCGCCGCAGGATGCGCTTGATTTCTATCGCGCAGCCGGTTTTTCTCAAAAGGGCGTGGAAGGCTACGCCAGGCGCTTTGGCGGCTTTGGGGAGCGCGTGTCGCGCATGCCCGACGTGTTTAAGCGCCTGAAAGAGGGTGATGAGCTCACCATGGGCGGCCGCAAGTGGCGCGTCATTGTGGGCTCGGGCCATGCACCCGAACATGTCTGCCTGTTCTGCGAAGAGCTGAACGTGCTCATTTCCGGTGATCAGGTCTTGCCGCGCATCTCATCCAATGTGAGCCTTCACCCAACCGAAGCCCATGCAGATCCCCTGCAGGAATGGATCGACAGCTGCAAAAAGCTGAAAGCTGTTTTGCCGGAAGATGCATTGGTTCTGCCCGCGCACAACGAGCCTTTTTATGGTCTGCACAACCGGCTGGATGCGCTGGTTGAGGGCCATGAAGACGGACTGGCGAAGCTTCTGGAAATGTTGGACGAGCCAAAGCGTGCGATTGACGTATTCCCGGCCCTCTTCAAACGCAAAATTGGACCAGACGTCTTCTTTATGGCAACCGGCGAAAGCCTGGCTCATCTCTCCTGTCTGGTCACACGCGGCGACGCCACCGTGAGCCGCGACGACAAAGGTGTGGACTGGTACGTGCGTGCGGCAGCGTAAATCTATCGTGGGTTGAAACAGGCACTGGCCCGCGCGACACTCGGGCCATGACCACACTTCTGATCAGCCATAGCGCCTGTCTCGGCCATGAAACCCCGCCCGGACACCCTGAACGTTCAGCGCGGCTCCGCGCCGTGCTTGATGCGTTAAACGATGCATCTTTCGACACCCTGTCTCGCGAAGATGCCCCTCTCGCTGGCATTGACGACATTGCCCGTGTTCATCCCCGCACCCATGTCGAGGCATTGCTAGCTGCGGTACCCAAAGAAGGCTTTGCGCGTATTGATGCAGACACGGCCATGTCGCCCGGGTCTGGTGAAGCAGCTTTGCGCGCGGCAGGGGCGGTCATAAGGGCTGTGGATCAAGTAGCAACCGGAAAAACGCAAAACGCTTTCTGTGCCGTTCGCCCACCCGGGCATCATGCAGAGCCGGAAACCCCTATGGGTTTCTGCCTCTTCAACAATGTCGCGGTTGGGGCGCTCTATGCGCGGGAGAAACACGGCCTGTTGAAAGCCGCTGTGATTGATTTCGACGTTCATCACGGCAATGGCACGCAAGCCATGTTTGAGGCAGACAAGAACCTGTTCTATGGCTCAACCCACCAATCGCCCCTCTATCCGGGCACGGGAGATGCGAGCGAGACCGGTGTGGGGAACATCGTCAATGTGCCGCTCAGTGCGTCTGCGGGCGAGGGCGCCGACAGCGTCGCGTTCAAAGCCGCCTTTGAGAAGGTGATTCTTCCGGCATTGCGGGCATTTGAGCCAAATATTCTCTTCATTTCAGCGGGTTTTGACGGCCATGCAGATGACCCATTGGCAGGTCTCAACCTGACAGAAGCCGATTATGTCTGGGCAACCAAGGAGTTGATGGCGGTGGCCGACAGTGCGTGTGATGGTCGCATTGTTTCCACGCTTGAGGGAGGCTATGACTTGAGAGCACTCGCTCGCAGCACCAGCGCCCATGTGGCAACGTTGATGGGGCGCTAACAGGGTTACGAATTCAAGTCGGAGGACGTTATGGCGGCCAGTAAATCAGCGGCACCAGCCGATATTGCAAAGATGAGCTTTGAGGCCGCCCTGGCAGAGCTTGAAGAGATTGTTCGTCAGCTGGAATCCGGTGAAGCCGAGCTCGAAAAATCCATTGAACTCTATGAGCGCGGCAATTTTTTGAAGGCCCATTGTGAAGCGCGCCTTCAGGCAGCTCAGGCCAAGGTTGAGAAAATCACCCTGTCTGCCAGTGGCGACGTTGGAACTGAACCCGCAAATATTGAGTGACCCTTGGAGCGCCTCATGGCCGAGCAAAGCCTGAAACAGGCAATGGAAGACACCGCCGCTGACGTTGAGCTGCTGCTTGACCGGTTATTGCCATTGCCAGAGGGACCTGAGGGTCGGGTTGCAGAAGCCATGCGCTATGCGACCTTGGGCGGGGGGAAGCGCTTCCGGCCTTATCTCGCCTGTGAAGCAGCCAAATTGTTCACCGTGAGTGAAGACAGGGCGTTGCGCACAGCCGCCGCCATTGAGTGTGTCCACACCTATTCATTGGTCCATGACGACCTGCCTTGCATGGATGATGACGATCTGCGCCGGGGGCGGCCGTCCACCCACAAAGCATTTGATGAGGCCACGGCGGTGCTCGCCGGAGACGCACTGCTGACCTTCGCTTTTGAGATCTTGGGCAGCGCCGATACCCATGATGACTACCGGGTCCGGTGCGATCTGGTTGTCGGACTTGCAAAGGCGGTCGGGACCCATGGCATGGTCGGCGGACAGATGATCGACATGGCAAGTGAAGGCTCCATTTTGGACATTGGGGCGCTCACCCGCCTGCAACAGCTCAAAACCGGGGCATTGATCGCCTTTGCGTGCGAATCTGGCGCAATTTTAGGCAAAGCCTCTAAAGATGCCCATCATGCGCTGCATGCCTATGCCCATGATCTGGGGCTTGCCTATCAGATTATCGATGATTTGCTCGACGAAGAAGGGGACAGCGCGACCCTGGGCAAGACAGCAGGCAAAGACCGCATTCGGGGCAAGGCTACGTTCGCCACAATTCTGGGGCCGGAGCGAGCGCGGGAACAGGCAGGAATGCTGGCAGATCAGGCCATTCAACACCTTGATTTGTTTGATGAAAAGGCAGATTCTTTGCGCAGTGCAACAAGCTTCGTTATAAACCGAAGGGCGTGAAGGGCGTGAAGGGGTGCGGCGCAATGTGGCCTTACCTGAGCCCTGAATTCGCCGTACGCTGAAGAGAAGATGAGGCGTTGCAATCACGGACGATGAGACCTGGTCTGTATAGCGCCGGAGAAGGACGAGAGTGACCACCACGAGTAAGACGCCGTTGCTGGACCGGATCAAAGTTCCGGCTGATCTGCGCGCGCATGATGATGATGACCTGCCACAAATCACAGATGAGCTGCGTCAGGAGCTGATTGAAGCTGTCTCGATTACGGGCGGTCATCTTGGCGCAGGCTTGGGTGTGGTCGAGCTGACCCTGGCTCTGCACTATGTGTTCAACACGCCAGAAGACCGGATCATCTGGGATGTGGGCCATCAGGCCTATCCTCATAAGATCCTCACCGGACGCCGGGACCGTATTCGCACGCTGCGTCAGGCAGGTGGTCTGTCAGGGTTTACGAAACGCGCTGAAAGCGAATATGACCCGTTTGGCACGGCGCATTCATCGACATCCATTTCAGCCGGACTTGGCATGGCTGTGGGCCGCGACCTGAAGGGCGCGAAGAACAATGTCATCGCCGTCATTGGTGATGGGGCCATGAGTGCGGGCATGGCCTATGAAGCCATGAACAATGCGGGTTCCATGGACAGCCGTCTGATCGTCATTCTGAACGATAATGACATGTCCATTGCACCGCCAGTTGGTGCCATGAGCGCCTATCTTGCGCGGCTGATTTCCGGCGGCACCTATCGCGGCTTTCGCAATTTTGCAAAACAGATCGCGGAGATGTTTCCTAAATCGGTGGAGGAGAAGGCACGCCGCGCCGAAGAATATGCCCGCGGCATGGCGACTGGCGGCACGCTCTTTGAAGAAATGGGTTTTTATTATGTGGGTCCCATTGATGGTCACAACCTCGACCATCTTCTGCCGGTGCTGCGCAATGTTCGCGATGCCGATGAAGGGCCGATCCTCATCCATGTGGTGACGCAAAAGGGCAAGGGCTACGCACCTGCCGAAGAGTCAGCCGACAAATATCACGGCGTCAGCAAATTTGATGTGATCACGGGTGCTCAGTCTAAGCCGCCTGCCAATGCGCCGAGCTACACAAGCGTGTTTGCTAAGTCACTGATGGCTCATGCTGAGAAAGACGACAAGGTTGTTGCTGTGACGGCGGCAATGCCGGATGGCACGGGCCTGGGGCAGTTTGCCAAAACCTTCCCGGATCGAACTTTTGATGTGGGGATCGCTGAACAGCATGCGGTCACCTTCGCCGCTGGCATGGCGACAGAAGGTCTGAAGCCCTTCGCGGCAATCTATTCAACATTCCTGCAGCGCGCCTATGATCAGGTCGTCCATGATGTAGCCATCCAGCGACTGCCAGTGCGCTTTGCCATTGATCGGGCAGGCCTTGTCGGCGCCGATGGCCCCACCCATGCAGGCTCTTTCGACATTACCTATCTCAGCTGTTTGCCAGACTTTGTTGTGATGGCGGCCGCTGATGAAGCTGAACTGATGCATATGGTGGCAACAGCTGTTGAGATTGACGACCGACCAAGTGCCTTCCGCTACCCGCGTGGCGAGGGCATCGGCATCGAACTACCAGAAATCGGGACCCCGCTTGCGATCGGCAAGGGCCGCATCCTGCGCGAAGGCACGAGCGTGGCACTTGTGTCGCTTGGCTGCCGCCTGCAGGAAACGCTGAAAGCGGCAGATGAGCTGGCCGCCCAGGGCATTTCTGCGACCGTGGTCGATGCGCGCTTTGCAAAGCCACTTGATGAAGAGCTTCTCGCCCGGGTCGCCAGAGAGCACGAAGTGCTGGTGACGGTCGAAGAGGGATCTGTGGGGGGCTTTGGTGCCCACGTTCTGGAATTCCTGAGCAATAATGGGTTGATGGATCGCGGCCTCAAAGTCCGGACATTGACGCTGCCCGATATCTTCCAGGATCACGATAAGCCGGATGCGATGTATGTATCGGCTGGGCTGACAGCGACGAATATTGCAGCGACCGCCCTAACCGCGCTTGGACGCGAAAGCGCCCTCATTTCTCTTGCGGCGGAACGCGCGAGCATCATTCCTGGAAAGTCCTGACCCGGTGAGCACCCGGCTCGACCGCGCCCTGGTGGAGCAAGGCGTGTTGCCGACGCGGGCGCGGGCACAGGCGGCCATAAAGGCCGGCCACGTGCTGATCGACGGCGTGGTGGCCACCAAACCCTCTCAATCCGTTGCCGAAGGTGCGGCCCTGTGCCTGGATGGACTGGAACCACGATGGGTGTCCCGCGCCGCGCTGAAGCTTGTCGGAGGGCTTCACACCTTCAAAATTGATCCAAGTGGGCTCATAGCACTTGATGTCGGGGCATCGACTGGGGGGTTCACGCAGGTGCTACTGGCGCAAGGCGCCGCAAAGGTCTATGCGGTGGATGTGGGACATGGGCAATTGGCGCCAGAACTGATAGAGGACCAACGGGTCATATCGCTGGAAGGCCTCAACGCTAAAGCGTTGAGCGAAGAACAGGTCGCTGACCCGGTTGATATGATCGTCAGCGACGTAAGTTTCATCGGGTTGGCAAAAGCACTGCCCGCGGCTCTGAAGCTTGCGCGACCGGGCGCTCATCTCGTGGCTCTCATAAAGCCCCAGTTCGAAGTGGGGCCGGGAAAAGTAGGCAAAGGCGGGATCGTCAAAGATCCTGCCTTGCATAAAGAAGTCTGCGAAAAAGTGGAGACCTGGCTGCGGCAGGATATGGGTTGGAACGTGCAGGGGCTTATTGATAGTCCGATTGAAGGAAGCGATGGCAATAAAGAATTCCTGGTTCACGGGCGTCGACCATGAGTGAAGAAACAGTCCTCATTGATCACGTGGGCGCGCAGGGCGACGGCGTTGTGCGCAGAGATGCCGGGCCTCTTTTTGTGCCGCGGACGCTGCCGGGCGAGACCGTGCGCGCGAATGTCGCCGATGATCGCGGTGAGCTGCTGGAAGTCATTTCAGGCTCTGCAGATCGTGTTGCGCCAGCTTGCCCTCACTTTGGCAGCTGCGGTGGCTGCGCCCTGCAACATCAGGAGAAGAAGGCCTATCTCGCCTGGAAGCGAGATCAGGTCGTGCGCGTATTGCAGAGCAAAAACATCGACGCCCCTGTTGGGGAGATTATCCCCTGCGAGCCACACAGCCGACGCCGAGCGACATTTGCCGCGATGCGGACCCGCAAGACTGTGCGTCTCGGGTTTTTTGAACGCGCGACCCACACCATCGTCGATGTCACGACATGTCCCATCCTGGTGCCGGAGCTGGAAGCTGCACTGCCAATGTTGCGCGAACTTGTGGCACCTGGGCTCACCCGAAAGGGCAAAGCAAGTCTCAATGTAACCGCGACATCGTCCGGTCTTGATGTTTCGGTGACCGGCGGGAAGGCAGAACCGGATTTGGCGCTTCGTCAAATACTGGCCGAAGGAGCAGCTAAAGCAGACCTTGCCCGGCTGACCTGGGATGGAGATATCCTCGCTGAGCGTCGCCCGCCCGTCTTGAAGCTCGCAGGGATCGATGTGGCTTTGCCGCCGGGTGCCTTTCTTCAGGCGACAAAGGCCGGCGAAGACATGATGGTGGAGAGGGTGACCGAGGCCTTGAAAGGGGCTGGCGCCGTGCTCGATCTTTTTGCGGGCTGCGGCACTTTTTCTCTCGCTCTCGCACGCACGCACAAAGTACATGCCGTCGAAGGGGCAAAGGCCCAATGCGCAGCTTTTGATCAGGCAATACGACGCCAGGGTCCTGCTGCCGGCCTGAAACCGTTGACCGTCGAGCGCCGGGATCTCGCCCGGCGTCCGCTGCGGGCGGATGAACTGAATAAATTTGATGCCGTTGTCATCGACCCGCCCCGCGCGGGTGCCGCTGTGCAAAGTGAGGGGTTGGCCGCCTCCACCATCCCTCTCATCGCATCCGTGTCGTGCAATCCGGCGACATTTGCCCGTGATGCAAGAACGCTGATCGATGGCGGATATCGGTTAGAAAGCGTTACCCCTCTGGACCAATTCCTCTGGTCCCCCCATATTGAGCTGGTGGGAATTTTCAGGAGGGATTGACCGTAATGGCAGATCCTCTGGCGAGGCTGAAATATGCGGCGGGGCAGGGCGCCCGGGTTGCGTGGTATGTGGGCCACTACGCTGCGGTGAACCGATTGCGCGGGCCGGTGACGCGACCGGGCGAAGAGCCTTTTCGCCCAAGCGCCCCGATCCCCAAACTGCCCGAAATTCTCCGCTCTATCCGCGAGTTGTTTGAGCGGGACTACCAAAACATCGAAGCCGGTCTCTACAAGGAGCCCGAACAGGGGCGTGACCCAAGGCGGCCGATTGACAAGGCTATCCGCTTCTTTCTGGATGCAAAAAAAGTAGATGACCGCCGAATGGAGAAACGTCATTCCGAAGTGAATGCCGGTGCGCGGACAAAGCAATACCCCCGCTATTATCTGCAAAACTTCCATTTCCAGACAGACGGGTGGCTATCGGAAGACTCTGCTGACCTCTACGACACCCAGGTCGAGACCCTGTTTGCAGGTACTGCCGATGCAATGCGTCGGCAGGCCCTGGTCCCGATTGCCGGATACATTGACGATAAAGACCAGCGCGATATTCAACTTCTCGATATTGCCTGCGGCACAGGTCGTTTTCTGCGGGAAGTGAAACGCAATTGGCCGCGCATTGGCGTGACAGCCCTTGATCTGTCACCGGACTATCTTGCGAAGACGAAAAGAGCATTGTCCAAATGGGGTAGGGTGCGTTTTGTGAACGCCGCCGCAGAGCGCATGCCGGTTGAAAAGGCATCTCAGGATATTGTTACTGCGACCTACCTGTTTCACGAACTTCCCCCAAAAATCCGAATGCAGGTTGCTGCAGAAATCTCCCGGGTCTTGAAGCCGGGTGGCCTCTTCGTTTTTGTTGATGCATTGCAGGCGGGGGACCAGAAGAAATTCGATAGTCTGCTGGAGTTTTTTCCGGTTGCGTTTCACGAGCCCTATTTCTCGACCTATCTGGAAGAAGGCTTTGAGGGCATGTTTGCACGTGCGGGCCTACAGAATGTTGAGAACCAGACTGGGTATCTGACAAAGATGGCCGTCTTTCAAAAAGCCTAGGCCGTCCGCTGGTTTAAGAATGCTTGAACGGCTTCCAGGATCGGCTCCGGCGCTATGTCGAGTGGTTCAAGGCGGATCACCAGCGTCTCTTTTTTGTAGCGCCAGATTTGCACCATCAGCCGCCGTTTGAGACCCCCCATATCTTCTTCGACAAGGGATTTGTCCAGCGGGCGCGCCAGGGTCAAATGCAGTTCGGTATTGCGGATGGTGCGTACCGCCTTATCCACATTGGACGCATTTACAACGGCATCCCAGGCGACAGTCCCAAGCCCCGTGACCATGAGGCCCGCAGAACTGGCTACAACAGCGGGATGGTTTCGCTGAACGAAAGGCCAAAAATGATAGGCGACGGCAAAAAGGGCCAGACTGACAATCATCAACGCTGTGTCGCCGCGTGCAATCGCAACGCTCAAAACAAAGAGGCCAAAAAAGCCCCCTCCATAAACCATCATCTCCCCACTTCGTTGGTCAAATCGTGCCATCAAAGGCTGAGGAGAAACGGTTGAAGGTGCGGTCATGGGTCTAGCTCTCTTGGGATCCGTTTTGTCCGCGATGTCTGAGATAGTGGTCAGCGAGGACACAGGCCATCATAGCCTCGCCCACCGGCACCGCACGAATACCAACGCAAGGATCGTGCCGTCCTTTAGTGATGACGTCGATTTCTTCCCCAGACCGGGTAATTGACTTACGGGGACTGAGGATGGACGACGTGGGTTTCACCGCAAAGCGGGCGACGACGTCCTGCCCGCTCGAGATGCCGCCTAGAATGCCGCCTGAATGATTGGCACTGAAGCTTACATCATTGCCATCCATGCCCATTTCGTCGGCATTTTCTTCACCAGAGAGCGCTGCAGCGGCAAAGCCATCACCAATCTCGACGCCCTTCACCGCATTGATGCTCATAAGAGCCCCAGCAAGGTCAGCATCAAGTTTGCCATAGACCGGCGCACCAAGGCCCGCTGGCACGCCGCGCGCGACGATTTCGATCACTGCGCCACAGCTGGAACCTGATTTGCGCACACCATCCAGATAGGTTTCCCATTCCTTTGCAGCGACCGGGTCGGGACACCAGAACGGGTTTTGGTCAATCTCGTTCCAGTCCCAACGGGAGCGGTCAATTTTGTGAGGACCTATTTGCACAAGCGCCCCGCGAACCTCAACACCAGGCATGACCTTGCGGGCAAGGGCGCCTGCTGCAACACGCGCCGCCGTCTCGCGCGCCGACTGGCGTCCACCACCGCGATAGTCGCGAATGCCATATTTCGCTTCATAGGTGAAATCTGCGTGGCCGGGACGGAACGTATCTTTAATGTCGCCATAATCTTTCGAACGCTGATCGACATTCTCGATCATCAGCGAGATGGGCGTGCCGGTGGTGACTTCCTGGCCGCTCTCGTCCTGGAACGTGCCGGACAGAATTTTCACCTGATCAGGCTCTTTGCGCTGGGTGGTGAAGCGCGATTGACCCGGGCGTCGTTTGTCGAGAAAGACTTGAATTTCTTCTGCCGTGATGGGCACCAAGGAGGGCATACCGTCAACCACGCAGCCAAGCGCTGGCCCGTGGGATTCACCCCACGTGGTCACGCGGAAAAGATGGCCAAACGTATTATGTGACATGGGTATTGCCTCAACCAGTTAGTTGAGCAGGTTCTAGCTGAATTTCACGGAAAACGGAAACCGCGCGTCAGATTAGACGATGCTCATATCCGGTGCGTCTTCGGCTTTCATGCCGACCACATGATAGCCCGCATCCACATGGTGAACTTCACCCGTGACCCCAGAGCTCAGATCTGAGAGCAGGTAGAGGCCGGTTTTGCCCACTTCGTCGATGGTCACGGTGCGTTTGAGCGGCGCATTCAGCTCGTTCCACTTCAAAATATAGCGGAAGTCGCCAATTCCGGCGGCAGCCAGCGTCTTAATAGGGCCCGCTGAAATTGCATTGATGCGAATATTGTTCCGGCCAAGGTCTACGGCGAGGTAGCGCACGCTGGCTTCAAGCGCTGCCTTCGCAACGCCCATGACGTTGTAGTGGGGGATAACTTTTTCCGCGCCGTAGTATGTCAGTGTCGCGATGGAGCCACCCTCGCTCATCAGAGGCTCGGCGCGCTTGGCGACTGCAGCCAGTGAATGGCAGGAAATCGTCAGCGCTTGCGCAAACTGTTCAGCCGTTGTGTCGAGATAGCGCCCGTCAAGCGAGCTCTTATCTGCGTAGGCAATTGCGTGAACGACAAAGTCGATCTTGCCCCATTTTTCTTTCAGCGTGTCGAAAACAGCATCCATAGAGGCGTCGTCGGTAACGTCGCACGGAAGCACAAGATCAGAACCAACCGATTCAGCGAGCGGTTTAACGCGCTTGGCCAGGGCTTCACCTTGATAAGTAAAAGCCACCTCAGCGCCGTGCTCAGCGCAAACCTTGGCGATGCCCCAGGCAATCGACCGATTGTTTGCCACTCCCATGATGAGCCCTTTTTTGCCGCTCATCAGGCCGC
>JAJFGY010000028.1 GCA_021775935.1 Alphaproteobacteria bacterium | reverse complement strand
GACGGCGCTGTGCCACTTGTCGAACCAAGGGACCGTCAACCGGTGAACAAAACCGGACGACTTAACATAGATGCCGTGCAGAAGAAGAAACTAACGCCACGAGCGTCGCTGGCCATTCGGCCACCTGCCATGGGGCAGGTCGGCTAGATCGCCTCACAGGGATGGACGGTTTCGTTAAGTTGTAATTTGAAGGGATGGAGCACAATGACAAAGCTAGGGGTTATGAGAACAGTATTTGATGCGATGTTGTTCCCTCTAAAAAATTATCATGCGTTAGCGCGTCGGTTGGGTATTGCCGCAGCGCTCAGCCTTGTTGGAACTTGGGTTATAGCATTCGTGCAGACTAAGAATGCTTCCATACAGGCTGATCAGGTCGATACCTCAAACTGGCTATATTGGGTTGGAGCGGCACTTCTGACGGTTGGTTCTGTGATGATAACGAATGGTGCTATTCAAGTGCGCCTAAAAAACCCAACTGGCCAAAAATTTTGGAGCCTTGGAAACACAGAAATAAGCCAGTTTGCGATTAGTGTCTTCGGCATCATCTTGATTGTGGTGATTGGCGTTTTCTTGATGATTACCTACTGGTTTGTCTCACTTGTATTGGGTGCATCATTTGGAGTTGAATCCGGGGACAACACCAATGCGAAATTCTTCGTGCTAGCCATTGTTTCAGTTTTTTTGGTTTGCTCATCGCCATTCGGCTTACACCACTGCCAGCTTACGTTCCTGACAGAAATCTGTTTGCGGTCGAGGCCTCGTGGAGAGCGACGCGTGGTCACTTCTGGCGAATAACGGCGGGCCTCCTTCTTGTTACTGTGTTTTACGCGGTTCTATGGACCGTCGGCGCTTTGATAGCGGCTATTTTGAGCATGGCCCTTTTCAACGAGCCATCTGATGCGGCGGGAAACTGGCTGCAGACATACATCGACATGTTTAGCTGGCCGTTTACGATATACGGGCAGATAGCCGTTTGCGCATTGCTTGGGTCCATATATCAACAACTCGTGCTGGAGAGTTCTGAAACCGACGACCATGAAGTGTTGGAACCTGGTGTTTAACCCTTACTCCGCCGCTTGACGGGATGGTTTTCGTTTGGCGGCGGTTTTCTTTTTGGCCGTCTTTTTCGGTGCCGGTTTCTTAGGAGTGGCCTTCTTCGCCGATGACTTCGCTTTTGGAGCGGTTTTAGTTTTCGCTCCGGCTTTCTTCTTGATGGGCGAACGGCCAGATCGCTTGAGAAGAGAACGGAGATATTGCCCTGTATAGGAGCGAGGTTCTTCGGCCACATCTTCCGGGCGGCCTTCAGCCACCACTTCACCGCCACCGTCGCCCCCTTCAGGGCCGAGATCAATAATCCAGTCTGCGGTCTTGATCACCTCGAGATTGTGTTCAATCACGACGACTGTATTGCCGGTGTCGACAAGCTCGTGGAGCACATCGAGCAGCTTCTTCACGTCGTGGAAGTGGAGGCCGGTGGTGGGCTCGTCCAGAATGTAGATCGTGCGGCCCGTGGCGCGCTTGGACAATTCCTTGGCGAGTTTTACCCGCTGGGCTTCACCCCCTGAGAGGGTCGTCGCCTGTTGGCCAACTTTGATGTAGCCAAGGCCGACCCGCTGAAGCACGTCCATCTTTTCGCGCACCGAGGGCACCGCTTTGAAGAAGCTCTGGGCTTCATCAACGGTCATGTCCAGCACATCTGCGATCGACTTGTCCTTGAATTTTACTTCCAGGGTTTCGCGGTTATAGCGCTTGCCGTGGCAGGCGTCGCATTCCACATAGACATCGGGCAGGAAGTGCATCTCGATCTTAATGACACCGTCCCCCTGACACGCCTCACAGCGCCCGCCCTTCACATTGAAGGAGAAGCGTCCGGGCTTATAGCCACGAGCCTTGGCTTCGGGCAGACCGGCAAACCAATCGCGGATATGGGTGAATGAACCTGTATAGGTCGCGGGGTTGGAGCGGGGTGTCCGGCCAATCGGTGACTGGTCAATGTCGATAATCTTGTCGAGATGCTCCAGGCCCTCAATCTGCTCAAACGGAGCAGGATGGGTGCGCGCATTGTTAAGGCGCCGCGCAATGGCTTTGTAGACAGTCTCAATGAGGAGAGTGGATTTTCCGCCGCCAGACACACCGGTCACGCAGGTGAATGTCCCCAGCGGAATTTCCGCGGTCACGTCTTTGAGGTTATTGCCACTGGCCCCCATAACGCTGACTTTCTTCGCATCTGAAATAGGGCGTCGTTCGGCGGGAATGTCGATCTGCTCCATGCCCGTCAGATATTTTCCTGTCAGGCTCTTCGGATTCGACATGACCTGTGCGGGCGTGCCTTTAGCGACAACCTCACCACCGTGGATGCCCGCACCCGGCCCGATATCAACCACATAATCTGCGGTACGGATCGCGTCTTCGTCATGCTCCACAACGATGACCGTGTTGCCAAGATCGCGAAGCCGCCGAAGCGTTGCCAGCAGGCGATCATTGTCACGCTGGTGGAGACCGATAGAGGGCTCATCAAGCACATAGAGGACGCCGGTGAGGCCAGAGCCGATTTGGGAGGCAAGCCGAATACGCTGGCTCTCTCCGCCTGAGAGCGTGCCGGAGTTGCGCGACAGGCTCAGATAGTCGAGCCCGACATTGTTAAGAAAGTGCAGACGCTCGCGAATTTCCTTCAGAACGCGTCCTGCAATTTCGTTTTGCTTTTTTGTCAGCTGCTTGTCGATGCTCGCGAACCAGGCGTCGGCATCTTTGATCGAGAGCTGAGCCACCTGGCTTACGTGACTGTCGCCCACGCGCACGGCGAGTGCCTCTGGTTTCAAGCGGAAGCCAGTGCAGACTTCGCAGGCGGTGACATCCTGAAACTTTTCAATCTCTTCGCGGGCCCAGGCACTATCGGTTTCGCGCCAGCGCCGGTTGAGATTCGGGATCACGCCTTCAAAGGGCTTTTTCGTTTTGTAAGAGCGCAGGCCATCGTCGTAGGAGAACGTAATGACTTCATCTTTGGTGCCATAGAGGACGGCGTCTTGCGCTTTCTTTGGCAACTCGCTCCAAGGCACTGTCACAGAAAACTTGTAGTGCTTGGCAATGCTATCGAGCGTCTGGGTGTAGTAGGGCGACGTCGATTTTGACCAGGGCGCAATGGCCCCTTTGCGGAGCGACAGGCCATGATCTGGAACCACCAGGTCCGGGTCGATGAAATACTGGGTGCCCAAACCATCACAGGACGGGCAGGCGCCAAATGGGTTGTTGAAGGAAAAGAGACGCGGCTCAATCTCGTCAATGGTGAAGCCAGAAACCGGGCAGGCAAAGCGAGAGGAGAAGACGATCCGTTCGGGCTCTTTCTCATCACCTTTCAGATCGGCAAATTCTGCGACAGCAATGCCATCGGTCAGCTGCAGGGCAATTTCAAACGAGTCTGCCAACCGGTTGCCGAGGTCATCGCGCACGACAATCCGGTCCACAACCACATCAATGTCGTGCTTGTACTTTTTGTCCAGCGTTGGCAGATCGTCCAACTCATAGAACTCTCCATCCACCTTGACCCGCTGGAAGCCCTTCTTCAAAAGCTCCGCAAATTCCTTGCGGTATTCTCCCTTACGGCCCCGCACGATCGGCGCCAGCAAATAGAGCCGTGTGCCTTCTGGCAGCGTTTTTACCCGGTCGACCATTTGCGTGACCGTCTGGCTCTCAATCGGAAGCCCCGTGGTGGGGGAATAAGGGATGCCAACCCGCGCCCATAGGAGCCGCATATAGTCATAAATCTCTGTCACTGTGCCGACAGTAGAGCGTGGGTTGCGTGACGTGGTTTTCTGCTCAATCGAGATGGCCGGCGAAAGACCATCAATCTGGTCAACGTCCGGCTTCTGCATCATCTCCAGAAACTGCCGGGCATAGGCCGACAGGCTCTCTACATAGCGCCGTTGGCCTTCTGCATAAATCGTATCAAAGGCCAGTGAGGATTTGCCCGACCCCGAAAGACCCGTAATCACGATCAGCTCATCACGTGGTAATTCAATCGTGATGTTCTTCAGATTGTGCTCACGGGCACCGGTGACGGTTATGTTCTTTTGCATTGAGGCGGTACTCGTTCTTCCGGTGTGTCGTCGTTACGCAGATTTTTGGTGGCGCTCGATATAGGTTGCCCGGTCCAGGGCGAAATAATTGTGGAGCATGTCGCTCTTCATCAGATCTCTAATATAGGGCAGTCCCAGCTTTTTCATCACTGCTTGAGAGGAATGGTTGTCTGGTAGAACCACGGCGACAATTCGGGGCAGTTCCAATTTCATAAATCCATGATCCAGGAGGCATTTTGCAGCCTCTGTCGCATATCCCTTGCCTTGCGCCTCGACGCGGAAATGGTATCCAATCTCAGGCTCGCCGGTCTCTGGCAAGGGCTGAAGGATTACCTGCCCCAGAAAATCGTCAGTCGTTCGCTCAAACACCCCCCAGAAGCCCATACCAGTTTTCTCATAGAGGCTTGTCTTTTTCTCCAGCCATTCTTGCGCTTCAGCCATTGTGCCAGCCTCATCGCGCCAGAACACGATGCGTAAATCACCAATGATCGAATGAATGAGATGTGCCTCATCACTCTTATAGGGACGCAACTGAAGGCGTTCTGTCAGTAGTACCGTCATCTGGTGTGCTTTCTCAGAGACTTGACCTTATGAGATCAATGAGAACATAATAAGAACACATGTCACCAAAAGCCGATTCTGGCAAGGGCTAACCGCTGAGAAAAAAGAGGCTCTTCCAAGCCCTTTTTGGCATGGCGGCGGCGAGGCTGTTGGTTTAGGTTCGGCGACAATTAACCAGCTTTAAGCGGAAATAAGAAGGGGCGTCTCAACATGGCCGGAAGTGTCAATAAAGTCATTCTTGTGGGCAATCTGGGTGCAGATCCAGAAATCCGCAACATGCAGAACGGCAACCCGGTTTGTAACCTGCGGATCGCCACCAGCGAAAGCTGGCGCGACAAGAGCTCTGGCGAGCGGCGGGAACGTACCGAGTGGCACCGGGTGGTGATCTTCAACGAAGGTCTCTGCCGGATTGCAGAGCAATATCTGAAAAAAGG
>JAJFGY010000270.1 GCA_021775935.1 Alphaproteobacteria bacterium | reverse complement strand
CCGAGCAAGCTCACTACGTTTTCTTTATGTTCTTTCGCCATAAGCGCATCCCCTTATTTCATACAGGCTCTGTCGAAGCAATTGAGGTAAATGTACCTTTTTTGTTCTCATGAGCAAGAAAAAGATTAATGCGTTGATATTGTTAGTATTTTTAAGGCGTGTTCTAAGCTTGTTCCACAGACTTGTGCACAGGACAGCTCATGGACGGGAGAATCGCAGCCCTGCAATCTGAACCGTTGGTTTCACTTAGGTGCATCTGATCGACCTTAGGAAATGGCTTCCTTCACCGCGGCTGCAAGCTGCTTCAGACTGAAGGGCTTGGGCAAGAACCGGAAGTCAACAGAGGGGTCAAGGCTCTTTGCAAAAGCATCTTCCGCATAGCCGGAGATGAAGATGATCTTCGTGCCCGGCCGTTTCACCTGGAGTTGCTTCACCATAGTTGGCCCATCCATGTTGGGCATCACGACATCACTGACCACCAGGTCGATGGGCCCATCATGGCTGTCGACAATCTCCAGCGCCGCATCCCCACTCTCAGCTTCAAGAACGGTATAGCCCCGTGTACCGAGCGCACGAACGGCAAAGGTCCGCACGGCGTCTTCGTCCTCCACCAGCAGGATCGTCCCCTTGCCCGTGAGGTCCGGCGCAACGGCATCTTCGACCTCAGCAGCGGCGCTTTTCGCGGCTTCTTCTTCCGCTGTTTCAAAATAGCGCGGCAGGTAGATGCGAAACGTCGTGCCCTTGCCCACGGTTGAGAAAGCAAAGATATACCCGCCAGTCTGCTTCACGATCCCATAGACCGTAGAGAGACCAAGCCCTGTCCCTTTGCTCACATCTTTCGTGGTGAAGAAAGGCTCGAAGATCTTGCCCAGATGTTCTTTCGGGATACCGCAACCAGTGTCCGTCACTTCGATCAGCACATATTCTGCGGGTGGCATGAGCGCATGGTCGAGCGCCTTGGCATCCTCCGCTGAGACATTGGCCGTGCGGATGGTAAGAAGCCCACCATCCTCCATCGCGTCACGCGCATTCACCGCGAGATTGATCACCACCTGCTCAAGCTGGTTCTGGTCCACCTTCACAAGACCCAGATCCCGCTCATGGGTAATCTTCAGCTCCACCGTCTCCCCCAGCAGACGAGAGAGGAGATTGGACAGCTCAGCCAACTCATCTGTGAGATTGAGCACTTTGGGCCGCAATGTCTGACGCCTTGAGAACGCCAGCAATTGACGCACAAGATTGGCCGCCCGGTTCGCATTCTGCTTGATCTGCATGACATCGGCAAAACTCGGGTCGCCCGCCTGGTGACGCGCAAGCAGCAGATCACAAAAACCAATGATCGCTGTCAGCAGATTGTTGAAGTCGTGCGCCACCCCACCAGCAAGCTGGCCCACTGCCTGCATCTTCTGGGATTGGGCAAACTGCATCTCCAGAGATTTCTGCTCACTCGTGTCAATGAGGTACGCAATGATGGAAGGCTGGCCACCTGTCTCATTGGAATAGCTGGCAAAGAGCTGCGCAGTTTTCTCAATCTCTTCACCCTGCTTTTGCAGGAACCTCAAATCAATCGGACCACGCGACCCGCCCGACGTGATTGCGGCATCAAGAAACTCTTTGAGTGAAGCCTTGTCTTCTTCCACCACAAGATCAGAAAAGCGACTTCCCGCCTCAGGCGTTCCGCCAACAAGCGTAACGAAGGCGCTGTTTGAACTGCCCAGCACACCATCGCGATCCAGCGTCGCGACACCGATAGGCGCGTTGTTGAAAAACCGCGCAAAACGCATTTCAGCATCGCGCAGATGTGCTTCTGTGTCGTCTTCTTCCTCGCGGTACATCACAACCGAGCGCGATGCACCAGGTGTTCCCCCTGCAAGGCGCGCGAAATTCTGAACAATGCGAACAGGAACAGGACCATCCGGGCCGGCCAGATCGATATCAATGATCTGCGTCCCATCATCGCCGTCTTTTGCCTGAACAAATGCGTTCACATCCCCCGCCGCAAGATCACCAAGTTTTGTGTCCCCGGCAATCAGCTCTTCGGCTGATCGGCCAACCATAGCCGCAAGCGTATTGTTCACATAGTCAAGACCGCCCGATTCCTGCGCTGAGAAAAAGCCGAAGGGCGCATCATCAAGATAGGCAAGATATTTGTCCCGGCCGACCTGAGCCTGAGCCGCCGCCGTCCGTTCTGCTGTCATATCCCGCAAAAGCCAGATGCTGGCGCCTGACCGTGCGGCAGCCCCAGTCAGGGGTTGAACAGCAGCCTTAAAGACCCGCTCCTTTCCCTGCCCTGCAGGTGGCACAAAGCGAAGCTCTTCTTCATCTGCAAGCCCTAGCCGCGCTGCCTGTGCCAATTGATAGAGTTGCTCATCAACCTCTGGTTGACCGGCGAGAAGGCGCTCAAGCGGCATTGGGCGATCATGCGCATCAAGCCCGAGATGACGGTAGGCCTGATTGGCAAACAGCACAGCCCCACGCCGGTCTGTCACCAGACACGGGTCAGGCAGGCTTTCAAGGGCATGCCCTGCTACACCTGTAACTTTGCCCCGTCCCACCAAAGGCGTAGAAGGACGCCCGGCAATAAGGGCCACCGTCGAGAAAAATCCGACAGCCACCAATCCGCTAATCAAAAGATATCCTGCAGGACCTGCTGATGTGAGATTGAGAAAAACGAAACCGCCTGCCGCTCCAGCGATGAATAAGCCGATAAGACCAGCAAACCCCAGAGGAACACGCCATCGGCTTTGGGCGCCAGCGATGACAGGGTCAGGGGACGACCGCGGCGCTGAGCTGGCGGTTAGATCTTTATTTTCAGCTGAGCTGTCGCCCGCAGGGCCGTCAATCAGTGTGTCGCTCATTTGCCTAAATCACATTATATCGGCGTCATATTTGTCGAGATCACATGCGTGTCACTCAAAAGACCAGCCTTTTTTCGCTTTACCAGCGAGTGTCCTGACAAGTCCCTAGGCGCAGCCTCTCGAATCACTGACCAGGCTGGCTCCCGGGCATCTTACTCTTAAGACGCATCACGTAGCCAATAACCTCCGCAACCGCTTTGTAATGCTCAGCAGGGATCGAATCTTCCAGCTCGACAGTCGCATAGAGTGCACGGGCGAGCGGCGGGCTCTCCACGATCGGGACATCATGCTCCGTCCCGATTTCTCGGATCTTGAGCGCGATGGCATCCATCCCCTTGGCCACACAAATTGGCGCCGCCATGCCCTTCTTATATTCAAGAGCCACGGCATAGTGGGTTGGGTTTGTAATAATAACGGCAGCATCTGGAACCCGCGACATCATCCGCTGCCGACCGCGCTCCATCCGAAGGGCGCGCAGTTTGCCTTTGACAACAGGGTCGCCTTCCATCTGCTTATACTCATCCTTGACCTCCTGCACGGTCATACGCTGCTTCTTGTTCCACTGAGCCACTTCAAAAACATAATCAGCAGCGGCAAGAACGGTCAGAATGGCGATCACCATCGCCAATATTTTGATGGCAATGGACTGGATGAATGGCAAAAGCATGCCCACATCCATCGTCATCAGAAGCAGCAATTCGTCCCGCATCGGCCACAAAATGAAGAAGGTGGCCGTGCCGACAAGAACGAGCTTGACCAGGCCTTTGGCAAAATTCATGAGGCTTTTTGGCGAAAAGAGTCGCTTCAAACCGGCCATGGGCGAAATCTTGCTCAGTTTCGGCTTCATATTTTCTGTCGTAAAGACAGGCATGTTCTGCACGAGATTGCCCGCAACCCCTGCCCCCATAAGCAACAGCATAGGGATCGCCAGAATTTTCAGGACGGCAATGCCAATCTGCTCCCACACAAACATCAGATTGTTCTGATCAACAGATATGTCGTGAGGATCGGAGAGAAACACCGTAAAGGAGCGCGAGAAATCTCCGGAAGCGCTGGTCGAGGCAATGCCGACAATGAGCGTCGTTGCGATCATAATAAACCAGGTATTGACCTCCTGGCTTTTTGGCATGTCACCTTTTTTGCGGGCGTCCTCCAGTTTTTTGGAGGTCGCCTCTTCGGTTTTTTCTGAATCGTCGGCTTGATCCGCCATAAACCCTCACGCACACCGCTGACCATTCAGGCCAGGAACATGCTCATGCTTTCTTCAAAATAGGTGAGAAACCACATCATCATCGCGCCCATAAGGACCGCAAACAAAGCAAAGCCCAGCATAATATTTGCGGGCATTGCCACGAAAAAAATCTGCACCTGGGGCATCAGTTTTGAAAGAATACCCAACGCCAAATAGAAGGTCATACCAAAGACCACAAACGGGGCAGCGATCTGTACTGCTAGTTTGAACGATCCGGCAACCACGCCAACAGCTATCTCGACAAAGTCTCCGATCGGGAGAGCAGCGCCTGGTTTGAACAGAACATAGCTGTCCCGCATCGCTGCAATCAGCACGAAATGCAGGTCGGTGGCAAAAATCATCGTCACGGCGAGCATTGAGAGAAAGGATCCGACAAGCGCACTTTGAATGCCTTGTGTGGGATCAACATTCTGCGCAAACGCAAGGCCCGTCTGAAAGGCAATGATGGTGCCCGCAACCTGCAGTGAACTCATCAACAACCGGGCGACAGACCCGATGAGGAAACCAACCGCAATCTCAGACATCACCCCCCAGGCAATTCCCGAGACACTGGACGGCATTGTTCCATATGAGTCAGAAACCAACGGCATCAGCACCATGGAAATCAGAACGGCCAGTGTCAGCCGCACCCGCATCGAAACACTGAATTCCCCAAGAGCCGGCATCAACATGACCATCGTGCCAATGCGGGAAAAGACCAGCATGAACACATACGCGGTCGAGGGCGCGAGTTCGAAACTCATGCTCCAGTGCTTTCGAGATCAGAAACGTGAAATCGGTCACCCATCAGCCAGACACAATGCGGTCAGCGATAAACGTCATGTAGGCACCCAAAGTAGTGCCCATAAACGGCAACATCACAATAAGGCCGAGAAAAATTGCAAGGATCTTCGGCACGAAGACCAAGGTCATTTCCTGAATTTGTGTAAGCGCCTGGAAGAGTGCAATCACCAACCCCACACCTAGCCCCACGAGCATGAGGGGCGATGATACTTTGAGCAGCACAATAATGCCCTCGCGTCCAACGTCCAAAACTTCTGGCCCAGTCATGCCCTCTTCTCCCCAATCAACGCCGCTAAATCGGCATCTTCATAATTTCTTGGTATGCGGTAATCACGTTGTCGCGGATCGCAACAACAGTCTGGAGCGTTGCCTCTGCTTCAGAAACCGCCGTCACCACATCAACCACGTCCGCGGTGCCTGCAACTGCTGAAGCCGTCTGCTGCTCCGCATTGATGCCCGACGCCGCCATGTTTTCCACAACGCCCTTCAGCATGTCGCCAAAGCCGCCTTGCGCAGAGCTGGCCCCGGCCGCCGTCTCATTTGATCCGCCAAGCTCTGTCGCCTGTTTAACGGCGTTTGTGTAAGCATTGAGCGCTACTGATGCAGGAACAGTCATTTCGTGTTTCCTTTAGAAGGCATTTGGTTCAACGACGAAGAAGCTCAAGGGTCTGCGACATCATCCGTCTGGAAGCCTGGATCATGTTGAGGTTCGCTTCATAGGAGCGCTGCGCCTCCTTCATGTCCATGGACTCTACGAGCCCGTTGACGTTGGGCATCTGCACATATCCATTGTCGTCCGCGCCTGGATGGCCCGGCATATATTTCAACTCAAAATCCGATTTGTCAGCGACCGGTTTGCCAACACGCACAACCTGCGCGTTCAGTTCGCGATCAAGCTCGCTTTCAAACGTGACAATCTGCCGACGATAGGGTTCCCCACCTGGCGTTGTCGCAGCAGATTGGGAATTAGCAATATTTTCTGCCAAGACCCGCATCCGGCCACTTTGAGCCCGCATGCCAGAAGCAGCAATCATCATTGATTTCACGAGATCCATTAGCCTGCTCTCCTTAAAATACGCTCAACCCTTACCCAGGGCGATCTTCAACATACCGACGCTCTTGGCATAGAGGCCTGTCACCGTCTGATAATCCATTTGGTTTTCTGCAGCTTTGATCATCTGTTCTTCCAGAACGACGCTGTTACCCGTTGGGGTCGTTTCAAAATCAGGGCTTCTGACGTAAGCCGATGCGCTGCCGCCAGAGCTGCCATTGGCGCTCATATGGCTTGCGTCTGTCTGCGTCGCGGTCAACACAGGACGCGCTGTTCGGCTGCGCAGCAGCGCGCCAAAGTCTGGTTCAGACAGATCCTTTGCAATGTAATTTGGGGTATCGGCGTTCGCGACATTCTCCGCAAGCACGCGCTGCCTGTCTGACAGCCAATGCATGCGTTCCTTCATCATCGAAAAGATGGGTGAGTCACCAAGAAACATGAGTTCACGAGTCCAGATCAAGCACCGACACGGTGCTGGTTGCCACGTGTTGCAACCCTTCTGGGATCACGCGAGAGAGAAATTCCACGAACAGATGCAATCCTTGCTTTGTCCGTTGAGGCCAGTTTCGCGCTACTAGGTAAATTTTGCCTTAATTGGTTTCCAGCACCTGAAAGGCCTGTGGATTGTTTTCCCTTTGTCTTTGCAGGGCCTGTTTCCAGGCTTAACCCGTTCTTAAGCATAAACCCGGCAACATCTGCCCAGTAACGGCACATTGTCGACGGTACTGTTAACCAGTTTGCCGCAGACCCCGTGCCCAGGCCTTATGGGGAAAGTTCATGGAACTCAGCGAAATACTCCGCTTCGCAGCAGCACTGGTATTTGTCATTGGATTGATCGTCGCATGTGCTTGGGCAGCAAAGCGCTTTGGCCTGGTGCCAAGTGGTCGCCAAACATCAATGAACAAACGCCTCGCAGTTACCGAGACACTCTCCATCGATCCAAAACGGAAGCTGGTGATTGTGCGTCATGACGACCGCGAACATCTGTTACTTCTGGGTGATCAGGATGTCGTGCTCGAAGCGGGTCTGCCCGCGCGAGAGGAATTGTCGACCGAACTACCTTCAACAGCCAAGTCCATGAACACTTCTGCGCTCACAGGCCCAGTCGCAGATCAAATGCAGAAGGTTGTGTCACTCCTAAAGGAGCGTCGCGCCTAATGTTCGCTCCCACGCAAAAGCATCTCTTCTTTGCAGGCCTGGCAGGCATTGCCATCCTGCTCCTCTCCGCCCTACCTGCATCGGCGGAAACCATCAATGTCGATTTCTCAGAAGGTTTTGGACTGACGGAGCGGGTCGTCCAGATCATCGCGCTCGTCACCATTTTGAGCCTCGCACCCTCGATCCTGGTCATGGTCACGTCATTTGTCCGGATTGTAGTTGTCCTTTCTCTTTTGCGGACAGCGATGGGCGTGCAGCAGTCACCACCCAATTCAGTCATCATATCCCTCTCCCTTTTCCTTACCGCTTTTGTGATGGCACCTGTGTTTGAGACAGCCTACGAGACCGGCATTGCTCCATTGATCAACGAAGAGATCGAAATGGGCGAAGCTTTCTCAACCTCAGCCAAACCCTTTCACACCTTCATGCTGACCCAGGTGCGCGACAAAGATCTTCAGCTCTTTATGGACCTCTCAAAGACCCCCGCAGTTGAAGAACAGAAAGACATTCCACTTCAGGTGATCGTCCCTGCCTTCATGATCAGCGAACTGAAACGCGCCTTTGAAATCGGTTTTCTGATCTTCGTGCCCTTTATCGTGATCGACATGATCGTCGCATCTGTCCTCATGTCTATGGGCATGATGATGCTGCCACCAATCATCATCTCCCTGCCCTTCAAGCTCATTTTCTTTGTGCTTGTGGATGGCTGGCATCTGATCGCTGGATCCCTTGTTCAGAGTTTCGGGACGTAGCAGGGCGCGGACTATCAGCAGACAAAACGATCATACAACACGATTTTGATCTCAGGAGTTGATCGTGGGGTCTAATTGATAGCTGTGGCGGACGGGTCGAGTGGCTCAGAGAAGCTACCTTCCATGCTCTTCACGAAACTATCCAGCGTATCAATTGAGGCAACGCTGCGAGCGAGGTCCCTGAAAGCCACACCATTGGTTTCAATCGGATCCGTGACCACGGCAAATGCGGCGGCATCTGGGCTTGCACTCATCAGATCACCAAACTTCGCGCGAATACGCTCAAGTCCTGTCGCATTATCATCCAGCGAGAAGCTGACAGCTGCGCGCAGCACCTGAAATCTCTCTGCCTCTTCGAGCGGAAGCGGATCACGCCAGCGTTCACCCAGAGCCGTCTCAAAGTTTGTGGCAGCGATATCCCACTGTTGAGATTCCCAGTGAATGTTCGCAACAAGATCGGCAACCCCCTCACCTTCTGTTTCAGAGAGCAGATCTAATGCATGGTCATAAAGACCAAGATCTGTGAGCGCACGCGCTTCGAGCAATCGCCGCTTATGGCTCAGGTCTTGAGGCAACCGAACCTGCTTTGTGGACCGAATGGCCTGCAAGGCTGCCGCCGGTTGTCTGTTCATCAATTCTATCAGCGCGAGCTTGGCGGCCACCTGCGCCTGTGCCGTTCCGCGAAGACGGTTTTCAACCTGGTGGCGCAATAGTGTCGCAGCTTTGTCCAGAAGATCGATGTCGACCATGCGATCAGCCAGGTTTCGAATAAGCGCATCACCCCGGCGTCCAATAGGTGTCAGCTCGCGGAAATCATAATAAATCGAGAGCGCTGCGATCGGGTCCATGTCATCAGCCCCTCCATCAAGGAAGAGATCTGTGAAGGTATCTGACATGGCAGAGGCAATGCGTCGCGCTCTTTCTGTTTCAGGGAAAATTCCCAATGCCATGCGCCAGATTTCCAGGCCTCCGGCAACATCATCACTGGCTATCAACAACGCCCCAAGACGTTCCAGCACAGCCAGCTCCAGGTCGTCACCCCGCCAGACAAGCCGTAGCATCTGCAATTCTTCCATGAGCTCAGCATCGCTCATC
>JAJFGY010000269.1 GCA_021775935.1 Alphaproteobacteria bacterium | reverse complement strand
TCTGCCATACGAAAACTGAAAGCATTCGGTCAGCTTGTCGGCGACTTCCGCGTCAAAGTGCGGCTTCTATCCTCGGGAGAACATCTTCGACCCGATCAACCACCGCATATTGACCCCGGATGGCGGATTTGATGAAACCCTGATCAACCATGTGATCGAAGAGGCTGATCAGCAGGTCCCAGAATCCATTGATATTCAGGAAGATGATGGGGCGGTTGTGGCGACCAAGCTGCGCCCAGGTGAGCATCTCAATGACTTCTTCCAGCGTCCCGATGCCGCCGGGCAGGGCGAGGAAGGCATCTGATCGTTCAAACATCATCTGCTTGCGCTCATGCATCGAGCCAACCACCAGAAGTTCGCTCACCTCGTTGTAGGCAATCTCTTTGGTCTGTAGAAAGTCTGGGATAATGCCGGTGACATGGCCACCCGCCGCCATTACGGTCCGGGCGCAGATGCCCATCAAGCCGATTCCGCCGCCGCCATAGATCAGACCAATCTCATTCTGCGCGAATGTGTGTCCCAGCTGTTCGGCCATTTCTGCGAATTCAGGTGCATCCCCTTTGCTTGAACCGCAATAAACACAAACATTCAGTCGGGGCATGCTGGCTCTCCTCGCAAAACCTTGAAACCGGCCAGGGTTTTAAACTAGACGCCGTCTTTAAACTAGACGGGGCCTTCAAATTGGTGCCGTAATTGCATCCTAGTGTGACGAATACCGGTGTTGGGGCAAACATCCCAATCCGGAACAGGTATTAACCATGTGTGTGCCCGAGTGAAGCATTTTCCGCAGTCAAGGGCAGCACTGGGGTAGCATATGAAGGTTGAAGAAACCGAGAGAGGGGTCGCAAGTCCATGTCATCGCGAAACATAGCCATCGGCGGTGCGGCAGCCGCAATCATCATAGCTATTCTGCTTGCATTGTTCTTCTTGTCAGGAGACGACACCACCGATGTGGTGACCACGACCCCTGTGGGACAAACAGACCGCTCAACCCCCGCAGAAGAAGTGGCGGAGAAAGTCATTCCTTCTTTTGACATTGTGCGGGTTGAACGTGACGGTATGGCAGTGATTGCCGGCCGCTCTGAGCCGCGTGCGACAATCACCCTGAAACGTAACGGCAGTGCAATTGCAACAGCAGAAGCTGATGGCCGCGGCGAATGGGTGATCGTTCTCGAGACGCCCTTGGAGCCAGGAGACATTGAGCTGACATTGACGGCCAGAAGCCCCGACGGCTCAGAACTCAACTCCGTGCAGTCTGTCTCCGTGTCTGTTCCAGAGCAGGAGGGGGGGCAAGCTCTTGTTGTTCTCGCAGAACCAGGGAAGGCAAGCCGTGTCCTTCAGGGACCTGGTGTTCCCTCCGATGCGGGCAACCTGGTGCTGGAAGCAGTTGATTATGACGAGAACGGAAATGTGATTATCTCAGGCATTACAGAGCCAAACAGCACCGTGCGCATATATCTGAACGACAAGCCCATTGGCGATGCCCAGGCCGACGCTGAAGGACGATGGGAGTTGCGGCCCAATGGATCGGTAACGCCTGGCACCTACACAATGCGTATCGATCAGCTGGATGCGAATGGTCAGGTCTCAGCGCGCGTCGAGGTTCCCTTCGAGCGGGGTGTGGCCGAAGATGTCCGCCGTCAGATTGCGGAAGGACAGGTTGTCATCCAGCCCGGCAATAATCTCTGGAACATAGCCCGCCAACTTTACGGAAGTGGCTATCGCTACACGACCATCTACCAGGCGAATCGCGACCAGATTCGGGACCCTGATCTGATTTATCCAGGGCAGGTCCTCGCAACACCTGCCCAATAAGCACCTGCAGGCCGTCATTTGGGCGGCCTCCAGGACGCCCCTCGTGGAACCCACAAGGAACCTCCGAGGAACCCCTTGGCATAGAAGGGCATACGCCCTAAATATCTAGGAACGCTTGTTCCGCACCCCGGCCCTGCAGGCCGGGGTGTTTTCTTCTGCATCCTGCAAAATTTGAAGAGAATGACGGAAAAGCCGCCAGAGGAGAGCGCATGACACCGCGCATGGGTGCGATGAGCGAGCCAGTTAATCTGTCTTTGCCGCCGCGCACGACCAGTACCTATCGATCTGTTTTGCCGCTTCTCTGGCCAGAAGGAAGGCTGGATCTTCGCACGCGTGTTGTTCTGGCTTTCATCGCCATGTTCGTCGCCAAGGCCTTCACGGTCTATGCACCCTTTTTCTACCGGGATGCGGTGGATGCGCTGACATCTGATGGGATCAGCACCGTGGCGATCGTTGCCGTGCCGGTCTCGTTGGTGATCGCCTATGGGGTGGCGCGCATCATGATGATCGCAATGGCGCAGCTGCGCGATGGCCTATTTGCCCGCGTTGGCCAGAACGCTGTGCGCACGCTAGCCTTGCGAACCTTCCGTCATATCCACGCTTTGTCGCTTCGGTTCCACCTGGAGCGGCGGACGGGTGGCCTCAGCCGGATTATTGAGCGCGGCACAAAGGCCATTGAGTTTCTCCTGCGGTTTTCCCTGTTCAGCATTTTCCCCACCATTATTGAGTTGTTGCTCGTCGCAGGCATTCTTTGGTGGAATTTTGACTGGCGCTATGCGGCGGTAACCGGCGGGGTGATTTCTCTCTATATCGCCTTCACCTATTGGGCGACCGAGTGGCGGACCGCCATTCGCCGCGAGATGAATGATCGCGATACAGAAGCAAACACCAAGGCAATCGACAGTCTGTTAAATTATGAGACGGTCAAATATTTCGGCAATGAACGCCATGAAAGTGACCGCTATGACAGGGCAATTGCGGGGTATGAGGATGCGGCGATCCGCACGTCAACCTCCCTCTCGGTCCTGAATACCGGCCAAACGCTGATTTTCACCTTTGGCCTCATCGCGTTGATGCTGATGGCAGCCTATGGCGTGGCAGCTGGCCAGCTGACCGTTGGCGAGTTCGTGATGGTCAACGCCTTCATGATCCAGCTCTCCGCGCCCCTCAATCTTCTAGGCTCGGTCTACCGGGAAATCAGACAAGCGCTGGTTGATATGGAGACCATGTTCGACCTGATTGCGGTGCCTCCCGAGATTGTTGACGAACCCAATGCAGAGGCGCTGCAGGTAGACGGGGGCGCAATCCGGTTTCAGGACGTCTCTTTCTTCTATGATTCAGATCGCGGCATTCTGAGCAATGTCTCATTTGAAGTGCCTGCGGGAAAATCCGTGGCAATCGTCGGGCCGTCGGGCGCTGGGAAATCCACCATCAGCCGCATTCTCTATCGCTTTTATGACGTCCAAGAGGGCAGCGTGACCATTGATGGTCAGGAGATCTCTGGCGTGACCCAGGACAGCCTGCGCGCCTCAATTGGCATCGTTCCCCAGGATACCGTCCTCTTCAACGACACCATTCGCTACAATATTCGCTATGGCCGGCCGGACGCGAGCGATGCAGAGATTGAGGAAGCTGCTCGGCTTGCCCAGATTTCCGACTTCATCGCGGGTCTACCCAAGGGCTATGAGACCATGGTCGGCGAGCGGGGCCTGAAACTGTCAGGGGGAGAGAAGCAACGGGTCGCCATAGCGCGCACAATCCTCAAAAATCCGCCCATCTTGATGCTGGACGAGGCAACCTCAGCCCTCGACAGTGCGACAGAACGCGAGATCCAGACCGCGCTGGGCATTGTGTCTGAGAACCGCACGACTTTGATCATCGCGCATCGACTTTCTACGGTGGTTGATGCAGATGAAATTCTGGTGCTGGACCAGGGTCGGATCATCGAACGGGGCAGCCACCGGGACCTTCTGTCACAATCAGGCACATATGCAGATATGTGGAACCGGCAATTAGAGGAAGCTGCTGAAAATCAGTTGCTAAGTGACCCTCAAGAGGCGTGAGAGAGGCCTTAACCTAGACCCACCATCCCTGTATGGTGGGCCAAACAGCGGCACCGCCGCGCCTTTAACACCAGGAAATGTCAATGGACGCACTAACTTCCGTTCTCGTGCCAATTCACAAAGAAGGGCACAAGTTCATCCTTATTTTCGCAGCTGTGACCTTGCTGCTCTTCCTGCTGTGGGAGCCACTTGGCTGGCTCGGCGTGATCTTGACGGCATGGTGTGTCTATTTTTTCCGCGACCCAGATCGCCTGACACCGGCGCGAGAGGGCTTGCTCATTTCGCCCGCAGATGGGGTGGTCAGCCTGATTACCGAAGCAACGCCGCCGCCTGAGCTTGGCTTGGGCGAGGGCGCACGTCCTCGGATCAGCGTTTTCATGAACGTCTTTAACTGTCATGTGAACCGCTCCCCGATTTCCGGCACTGTGACGAGAACAGCCTATCGCCCGGGCCTGTTCCTGAACGCGGATTTGGACAAAGCCAGCGACGACAATGAGCGTCATTCACTTGTGATCGATACCGCAGATGGAAAAAGCTACGTTGTCGTCCAAATCGCAGGTCTGGTGGCCCGACGGATTGTGAATGAGGTTAAGGACGGAGACGCCCTGCAGGCCGGTGAACGCTTTGGACTCATTCGTTTCGGCAGCCGGGTTGATGTGTATCTGGAGCCGGGCGAAGCCCCGCTGGTTTCCGTCGGTCAGAGCATGATTGCGGGTGAAACCGTGCTGGCGGATACGAAATCGACCGAGACGGCGAGACTTGCAGAAATCCGCTAAGCGGCGGAGACTGGCCGTCTGAAGCTTTGGGTACTGGGAACTGAGGAGCAGCCAATGGCAATCTCTCCATTCGGACCGCGTGAGCGCGCGCCTGGGAGCAACCCACGCCGCAGTCTGAAGACGCTTCCAATTCGGAGCCTTATTCCCAACAGCCTGACAGTGATGGCGCTCTGCGCTGGATTGACCTCTATCCGATTTGGCTTGGATGAAAAATTTGAGCTGGCCGTTATAGCTATCACCGTCGCAGCCATCCTGGATGGGCTGGACGGGCGGGTCGCACGTCTTCTCAAAGGAACAACCAAATTTGGGGCAGAACTGGACTCCCTCTCAGATTTCCTCTGCTTTGGCGTCGCCCCTGTCCTGTTGCTCTATCTTTGGACGTTAAACGGCCTCGGCGGCCTTGGCTGGATTGTGGTGCTGGGCTTTGCCGTCTGTTGCGCGCTACGTCTTGCGCGTTTCAACGTGGCGCTTGAGGACCCGGACAAGCCTGCCTGGACAGCGAACTATTTTGTTGGTGTGCCTTCGCCAGCCGCCGCAGGGCTTGTGATGTTGCCCCTCTATCTGTCCTTCATTGGGGTCGATTTTCTGCGGGACGTTCCGGTTCTTGTTGCAGCCTATGTGGCCGGCATTGCCTTTTTGATGGTGAGCAAGATCCCGAGTTTCTCGGGCAAACGGTTGGGCATGCGGGTCAGCAGGGATGAAATGCTGCCCGTCCTCTTGGGCGTGGCCCTCTCGGTCG
>JAJFGY010000268.1 GCA_021775935.1 Alphaproteobacteria bacterium | reverse complement strand
ACTCAGTTGTTCCTGCATTAATGGCCGGAAACACGGTTGTGCTGAAACATTCCGGTCAAACGCCGCTTTGCGCAGAACGTATGGCTGAAGCCTTCGACAAGGCGGGAGCGCCAGATGGCCTCTTTCAGGTTTTGCACATGGGACATGACCTCACCGAAAAGGCAATCCAGCACCCTGCTTGTGCCTATGTCGCCTTCACAGGCTCCGTTGGTGGCGGACATGCTATTCAACAGGCTGCAGTCAACCGCTTCATCGGCGTGGGTTTGGAGCTGGGCGGCAAAGACCCGGCTTATGTCCGCAGCGACGCAGATGTAGCCTTCGCAGTTGAGAACATTGTCGATGGCGCTTTCTTCAATTCTGGCCAGTCCTGCTGTGGCAAAGAACGCATCTATGTCGACGCCAGTGTCTATGACAGTTTCGTTGAGCAGTTCGTCGAAACAACCAAAGGCTACCGCCTTGGCAGCTCCCTTGATGCCGACACCACCATTGGCCCCATGGTGCGCACAGGTGCTGCGACCTTCGTGCGGGGACAGGTGGCCGACGCCGTTCGAGACGGGGCGAAATCCCTGATCCCGGAGAGCCATTTCGCCGCGTCGAAAGACGGAACGCCTTATCTCGGACCACAGATCGTCGTGGATGTCGACCATTCTATGAGCATCATGAAGGACGAGACCTTCGGTCCTGCCGTCGGCATCATGAAAGTCTCCGGTGACGAAGAAGCCATCCGCCTCATGAATGACAGTCCCTATGGCCTCACAGCCTCAATCTGGACGTCTGATGCAGAAGCCGCCATCCATATTGGTGATCAGGTGGAAACCGGCACCTGGTTCCAAAACCGGTGCGACTATCTGGACCCGGCACTTGCCTGGACAGCTGTCAAAGACAGCGGACGCGGCGCCACCCTCTCCGCCGTTGGCTATGAATTTCTGACCCGGCCAAAGAGCTACCACCTCCGACTGAATACGTGAGCGCATGATTGATACTTATCAAAGCCTGATCGCCAACTGGAGTTACCCCACCTCCATCCGCTTTGGCCCGGGACGCATCGCCGAACTGGCGAACGCCTGTCGAGGTGCAGGCATCCATGCGCCGCTGCTCGTTACGGACCCTGGCCTCGCGTCCTTGCCGATCGTCAAGGAAGCTCTGAAAGCGCTTGAGGAGAACGGTCTTCGGGCCGTGCTCTTCTTTGATCTCCAGGCAAACCCCGTCGCGGCCAACGTGAATGAAGGCGTCACCACCTACAAGCAGGGGCAGCATGATGGTGTCATTGCCTTTGGCGGCGGCTCAGCCCTCGACACGGGCAAAGCCATTGCCTTTATGTCTGGCCAGACGCGCCCCATTTGGGACTTTGAAGACCGGGAAGACTGGTGGACCAGAGCAGATCCTGCAGGCATCGCGCCCATCATTGCCGTTCCAACAACCGCGGGTACAGGTTCTGAGGTTGGGCGCGCGGCAGTCATTACGGACGAAAGCGACCACACAAAGAAAGTTATCTTCCACCCCAAAATGCTCCCTGTGGAGGTCATAGCTGACCCGGCACTCACCACAGGGCTCCCTGCTGCCATTACGGCTGCAACCGGCATGGACGCTCTCTCTCACGCTCTGGAGGCCTATTGCAGCCCTTTTTGGCACCCGATGGGCCAGGGTATCGCGCTGGAAGCCATGCGGCTTGTGAAAGAATGGCTGCCCGAGGCGACCGCCAATGGCGACAACGTGGATGCGCGCGCCTACATGATGGCGGCTTCCTCCATGGGCGCTGTTGCCTTCCAAAAAGGTTTGGGAGCCATGCACGCCATGAGCCACCCCTGTTCCAGCCTCAAAGGCACCCATCACGGCCTCACCAACGCTGTGGTTATGCCCTATGTGCTTCATCACAATCTGAAGGTGATTGACGAAAAACTCGCCGCCGCCGCCCGCTATCTGGGTCTCGGTGACAGTGCCTCAAACTTCATAGATTGGGTATTGGCCTTGCGAGAGCAATTGCAAATCCCCAATACTTTACATGACCTCGGCGTCACATCTGATCTCATCGCGCAAATGGCCCCCATGGCCCTGGAAGACCCCTGCACCGGCGGCAATCCGGTTTCCATGACCACCGGCGCGTATGAAGCGCTGTACGACAAAGCCATCACTGGCACCCTCGGCTGATCCCATCATGGCAATAGACACGACGACATATGCTGTGCCCTTGGCACGCACCATCACCGACATGCGGGCAGAAGTCGCGACCTGGCGAGCCTCAGGCGAAACGGTAGGACTAGTCCCCACCATGGGGGCGCTTCATGAGGGTCACCTCTCACTAATCGACGTGGCCAAAGCAAATGGCGCGACAAAGATCATCGTCTCCATCTTTGTGAACCCGACACAATTCGGCCCCGGCGAAGACTTCGACGCCTATCCCCGCACCGAGGCGACCGACGCTAAGAAGCTCGGAGCCCGCGCCGATCTCATCTTCGCCCCCAATGCTGCGGAGATGTATCCCGACGGCTTCGGCACAACAGTCACAGTAAAAGGCGTCACCAACACGCTGGAAGGCGAAGCTCGTCCCACTCACTTCGACGGCGTTGCAACGATCGTGAGCAAACTCCTCCTCGCCGCCCAGCCCGACTGTGCGGTCTTTGGCGAAAAGGACTACCAGCAACTCCTCGCGATCCGCCGCATGGTGGCAGACCTTACAATTCCGGTTCAGATCCTCGGTGGGCCCATTCTGCGGGAACCAGATGGCCTCGCCATGTCATCGCGCAATGTCTATCTGACAGAGACGGAACGCAAAGCAGCAGGTCAGTTAAATGTGATCCTGAAAGCAACCGCAGAAGCGATAACTGAAGGCGCGGACATAAAGAAAGCGACGTTGGACGCAGAAGCGAAACTGTTCGCGCTCGGCTTTGACAAGATCGATTACCTGACGGTCCGCGACACCAAAACACTCCAACCTGTCGAAACCCTTACGGAAGAAGCCCGCATCCTGGTTGCCGCCAAAATCGGGCAACCTCGTTTGTTGGACAATATGCCGGTCTTGTCTAATAGCTAAAGCAGCCCCAATTCCCTGAGCTCTTCGCGCATCTCTGCGGGCATGTCGCCTTCGCCGTCTACCGCACGCGCGTCCCTGGGCGCACTCTCAGGCTCAAGATAGCGCCAGCCCTGAAAAGGCCGCTTGGCGAGGCGTTCTGTCAGGATGAGTTCCGGGTCGAGCACCAAGCCGCAATGCTTCTTGCCCTCATCATCCACCAGCGGTTTCAACTCAAGCACTTTCTGACGGCAGCGCACCACGCCCTTCATCACCCAATAGATGGATCCGCCGTCGGTGAGTTCGTCCGCCCGCTTCGGCGTCATGCGGGTGATGTGCATGACTTCGACCGGTTGGCCCGCCTTTTTCTTTTGGGCAAGACGCATCGCC
>JAJFGY010000267.1 GCA_021775935.1 Alphaproteobacteria bacterium | reverse complement strand
TGAGACGGCTGTTGAGCACGCTCGGGCTGACGCCGTCGCAGGCGTCCTGAAGCGCGCGGAATGTTAGTGGGGCATCGTGCAATTCCCACAGGATGCGAAGGGCCCATCTGTTACCCAGCAGATCCAGCAAAGCCATGATGGGTTTGCCTGTCGTGGAGCCGCGAACAGGTTTGCCGGGGGTAGGTGTTTTTGGGTTCTTCGCCAAGAATATTCCTTGCGCTACTAAAATAGTAGCATTATATGTTTGTGGTGCTATTTATTTAGTAGCATCATATCAGGAGAATGGAAATGACAATATCCCCCCGACTTGCGCCTGCGACAGCTCCTTATGACGAGATGATTCAGAGCCAGTTTGACGGGCTCATGCCGCCCGGCACGGACCCCCTGGTGCTGTTTCGGACCTTGGCAAATGATCAGCGGCTTTTCTCACGGTTCATGGGGGCAGGGCTGTTGGACAAGGGGCACCTGTCTATGCGCGAGCGTGAGTTGGCGATTGATCGCACCTGCGCGCAGACAGGCTGCGCCTATGAGTGGGGGGTGCACATCACTTTCTTCAAGGAGCAGGTTTCGCTGAGCGATGAAGAGATTGAGGCGCTTGCCAGCAAGACACCGGAGGAGGGCCCCTGGAATGACCATGAAAGACTAATCGTCAGGCTGATGGACACGCTCCACGCGTCGTCGCGCATTGAGGATGACTTCTGGATTGAGCTGAGGGCGGAGTTTGAAGAGCTGCAGCTTCTGGAGCTCATTATGCTCGCGGGCTTCTATCACACGGTCGCCTATCTCTGTAACGGACTTGATTTGCCGCTTGAGGCTTATGGTGCGCCGTTGCCATAACCGCCACCGCCTGGTGTGTCGATGATGATTGTGTCGCCTGCCTGCACGTCGCATTCCGCGAGGCTGTCCAGCTCTTCCGTGCTGCCGTCTGCGCGGAGAACTGTGTTGCGGCCCAGTGCCGCGTCAGCACCACCGTCAAGGCCGCTCGGTGCGATCTTGCGGTGCGTGGAGAGGATGGAAGCGTGCATGGGTTCGCGGAACCGTATGGCTCTATGCACACCGTCGCCGCCGCGATGTATCCCAGAACCACCGGACCCCTGGCGGATCGAAAAATCATCAAGCACGACGGGAAAACGCCATTCCAAAATTTCCGGATCGGTGAGACGTGAGTTTGTCATATGCGTATGTACAGCATCGGCACCGTCGAATTCCGGCCCGGCGCCAGCACCGCCACAGATGGTTTCGTAATATTGGTGGGTGTCATTTCCGAAGGTGAGGTTGTTCATTGTCCCTTGTGCGGCTGCCATGGCGCCGAGCGCGCCAAACAGGGCGTCAGTTACTGCCTGGCTTGTTTCGACATTCCCCCCGACAACAGCGGCGGGGTAAGAGGGGTTCAGCATTGAACCTTCAGGGATGATGAGCGTGAGAGGCTTGAGGCATCCATCATTTAGCGGAATGTCATCATCGACCATGCACCGGAACACATAGAGGACAGCTGCGCGGCAGACGGCTGAGGGTGCATTCAGGTTGTTGGGCCGCACCGCACTTGTGCCGGTGAAGTCGATGGTGGCTGAGCGCGTCTCTTTGTCTACTCTGATGGCGACGTTGATCAGCGATCCGTCATCCATATGTTGTTCATAAGAGCTATCTACCAAGCCATCAATAATGCGGCGAACGCTCTCTTCGGCATTGTCCTGCACATGGCTCATATAAGCGTTCACGACATCCAGTCCGTATTGCGCCACCATCTTTCGCAGTTCCTGGGCACCTTTTTCGCAAGCGGCAGTCTTGGCGCGCAAGTCTGCGATGTTTTGGTCCGGGTTGCGGGCAGGGTAAGATGCATTGGTTAGAAGAGATCTCAGCTCGGTCTCCCGGAACCTGCCTTGCTCCATGAGCTTGAAATTATCGATGAGCACGCCTTCCTCGATGACGCTTTTGGAGGAAGCAGGCATAGACCCCGGAGCAATCCCTCCGATGTCGGCATGGTGGCCGCGGGCTGCGACGTAGAAGAGACGCGTGGAATTCGTCTCGTCATAGACTGGTGCAACCACAGTGATGTCCGGGAGGTGTGTGCCGCCATTATAGGGTGCGTTCAATACAAAGACATCGCCGGGCATCATTTCAGGGTTCTGATTGATCACGGTTTTGACGCTTGCGCCCATGGAACCCAAATGCACTGGCATATGAGGCGCATTCGACACGAGGCCACCCTCACGGTCGAACACTGCGCAGGAGAAATCCAGCCGTTCTTTGATGTTTACGGAGTGCGCTGTCTTTTGAAGGGTGAAGCCCATCTGTTCGGCAACTGACATGAAGAGATTGTTGAAAATCTCCAGCATCACGGGATCAACCTGGGTGCCGATGGCATGCCGGGCCGCACGCGGCGACGTGCGTGTTAGGACAATGTGATTGATCGGTGTGATCTCCGCAGACCATCCCGCTTCCACGACGATCGTCGCATTGGGTTCAATGATCAGCGTAGGGCCTTCAAGATTATCGCCGGGCCGCAATTGGTCGCGCATGTAAACATTTGCTTCATGCCAGTTGCCTTGCGAGAAAAAGCGCGTGGCGCGGTCCGGTGTTGCGGGACCTTCTCGATGGGGCATGTTCATGGGTGTTTGTTCGGCGCGGGCGTCTTTGCCAATGGCCTCTACTGAAATGGCCTCAAGAATAATCGGTCGATTGTGGTCAAAGAATCCAAATTGAAGCTGGTGTGCTTTCTCAAACGATTGCCGAATGGGGGCGACGCCATGATCAAGAATGAGAGCAGTGTCCGTCCCCTCGTATCGCAGATGCAGACGGGTGATGGTGCTGACTTGAGAGGCTTTCAGACCCTGGCTGCTGAGTTCTTCGCGGGTAGCGATGCTAAGTCGGTCGGTAACAGGCTTTAGAGTGTCCATGAGTGCCGGGTCGAAGAGTTTTTCAACCGCCTGTTCCCGCGTTGCACGAATGTCGGCAAGCCCCATGCCGTAGGCAGACAATATGCCGGAGAAGGGATGGAAATAGATGCTTTTCATGCCCAATGCATCTGCAACCAGACAGGCGTGTTGACCACCTGCACCGCCAAAGCAGGCGAGGGCATAATCAGTGACATCGTAGCCGCGTTGTACGGAGATTTTCTTGATGGCTTGAGCCATGTTTTCGATGGCGATCGCAACATATCCGTCTGCGATTTCTTCCGGCGTTCGTTCTGCAATGGTGGTGGCCTGTTCCACAAAACCCTGGCGGGCTGCTGCTGCGTTCAGTGGCTCATCTGCCTTTGGTCCAAACACATTTGGGAAGAAGTCGGGGAGGACTTTGCCAAGCGCGACATTTGCGTCCGTCACCGTCAACGGGCCGCCCTTACGATAGCTCGCCGGGCCTGGATTGGCACCGGCACTTGCCGGTCCCGCACGCTGGCGAGCCCCATCATAGGTGAGGATGGAACCACCGCCCGCTGCAACGGTGTGAATTTGCATCATGGGCGCGCGCAGGCGAACCCCTGCAACTTCTGTCTCGAAGGTGCGTTCAAGCGTTCCGTCATAGTGGCAGACGTCTGTTGATGTGCCGCCCATATCGAAGCCGATGATCTTGTGAAACCCGGCGAGGGCTGCTGTTTCCACAGCGCCAATAACACCGCCAGCGGGGCCGGAGAGTACGGCGTCTTTTCCCTGAAACAGTGAAGCGTCGGTAAGCCCGCCGGAACTTTGCATAAAGAACAGTTTGGTCTGGTTTTGTGCGCTGCCGGTACCTAGCGCAGACGCAACCTGATCGACATATCGGCGCAGGATCGGGGAGAGGTAGGCGTCGACGACTGTGGTGTCGCCGCGGCCAACAAATTTCATCAAGGGGCTGACATCATGGCTTACTGAGATCTGCGTAAAGCCGATCTCTGCGGCAATTTTGGCCGCCTCTTTTTCGTGGTTATGGAACCTATAACCATGCATGAAGCAGACAGCGACGGAGCGAATGCCGCTGGCGTAGGCTGCTGCCAGCGCATTTCGGGTTTCTTCCAGGTCGAGGGGATGCCAAACCTCTCCTTCAGCCGAAACCCGTTCTGTGACCTCGGCAACCTCCTCAAAGAGCATTGAGGGCTTGTCGATCTTGAGTTTGAAGAGGTGAGGTCTGTTCTGGTACCCAATTTTGAGTGCGTCTGCAAAGCCACGTGTTGTTAAAAACAGAACGCGGTCACCTTTGCGCTCCAAGAGTGCGTTGGTTGCGACTGTCGTTCCCATTTTGACAGTGCCGATCTGATCAGTGGGAAGTGCGGCACCTGATGGTACCTGAAGCAGGTCGCGGATGCCCTGCAATGCGGCATCCTCATATTGCTCAGGGTTTTCCGACAAGAGCTTGTGGGCGACCAGATCGCCGTGAGGCGTGCGGGCGACAATGTCGGTAAAGGTGCCGCCACGGTCGATCCAGAAGTCCCAATGTGTGTGTTCGCTCATGGCGCGGACCCTGCCACAAGTGGACGGTTGAGAAAACATGTCGCAGCAGTCAGAAATGAGTTCGCGTCCAGTTGAATTTGGCTTTATGGTGCGCGCCATGTCTATCTGGGGAAAATTAGCTGGGGCCGCTGCGGGTCTTGCCGTCGGAGGTCCGCTTGGGGCTCTTGCTGGCGCTGTTGCAGGCCATTTTGCGGTTGATCGCAATATGCGCGACGATCAGGTGGTGTTCACCGTTGCGCTGATTGGGCTTTCAGCAAAAATGGCGAAAGCAGACGGCGTGGTCGATCCGGCTGAAGTACGGGCGTTTGAAGAAATTCTTCAGGTTCCCGATGCTGAGAAGGCCAATGTCTCGCGCATCTACAAGATCGCTCAACAAGATGTCGCTGGGTTTGAGGCATATGCCTCCCAGGTTGCTGGCATCTACAAAGACAAACCCGGTGTGCTGGAAGACGTTCTTGATGGACTCTTTCATATTGCCAAAGCCGACAATGTCATTCACGAGGGCGAACTGGCGTTTCTCCAGCAAGTCGCGGACATTTTCGGATTTTCTGAACTTGAGTATAACCGGATTAAGGCCAGTCATTTGGGACCGGACGGCGAGGACCCGTTCGTTATCCTGGGGGTTACGGCGGATGTCTCTGATGAAGATTTGAGAAAGGCCTATATGGGGTTGGTCCGCGAAAACCACCCAGACATGCTGGTTTCTCGGGGTGTGCCGGAGGAATTTTTGCACCTCGCTGAAGAAAAACTCAAATCAATCAACACGGCTTATGAGCGTATTTCAAAAGACCGAAACTTATAACTGCTGAGAAAATAGAGGACCGGATGGACAAAATACAAAAACAAACAGCCAACCGGTCTTTCCTCAAAGCGGGTAAGTTCAGTGCTGCGGATCTTGTTCAATGACCCGCGAGCACACTGCCTTCATGGTGCTCATCAACCTCATCTGGGGGTTTGCTCTTGTGGCGGGGAAGGTGAGCCTTGAACACTTTCCTCCTTTCCTGTTTGCGGGCATTCGGTTTGCTCTCATCGTGTTGGTGCTCTTCCCTTTTTTGCGCATTCTCAAAGGGCGGATGCGCGATATCATTATCATCGCGATTTGTGCTGGACCGCTGGGCTTTGGATTTTTCTTCCTGGGGCTGGCGGCCGCAGATGCCTCTGTTGTTGCGATCGTCACCCAGCTTGGCGTGCCGCTTGCTGCGGTGATGTCTGTTCTGTTTTTGAACGAGCAGATTTATTGGCGGCGCTGGCTCGGCATATCATTGGCCTTCCTTGGCGTGATGATTATGAGTTTTGATCCAGCCGTTTTTAGTTTTCTGACCGGTATATTGCTGATCGCGGCGTCTGCTTTTGTCGGGTCAGTGGGCACTATTTTTCAACGCCAGCTCAAAGATGTGGGTGTGTTTGAACTGCAGGCTTGGGTCGCCGTCATCGCTGCTCCCTTTCTGCTTGGCGCGTCGTTTGCTTTTGAGAGCAACCACCTTGAAATCATTGAGAGCGCCAGCCTGCTCGCCTGGTCGGGCATCTTTTACGTTGCGTTTGCGTCCAGTCTCGTTGGCCATGCAGGCATCTATTACCTTCTGCAGCGTTACGAGGTGTCCCAGACGGCGCCGCTTACGTTGTTGGCGCCATTGTTTACCGTCTTTTTCGGGGTGACCTTGCTTGGCGATGAGTTGACAATCAGAATGATGATTGGCGGTCTGGTTTCTTTGGTGGGCGTCTTGATCGTCAATATTCGTCAGGCCCGAAAAGAAGAGCCCTTCATTGATGTCAATCCGAGATAAAATCCACATCCATCCCTCTCCCAACCATAATGAGCGGACGGGCGGGCCTGCGGACATGTTGCTGTTGCACTATACGGGCATGGAAACGGGTGAAGGCGCGCTCGCCCGGCTTTGCGACGAGCAAGCGCAGGTAAGTGCACACTATCTTGTGTTTGAAGACGGTCGCATTGTTTCGATGGTTGATGAAACGCAGCGCGCCTGGCATGCGGGGGTGGCGAGCTGGGCTGGAGAGACGGACATTAATAGTCGCTCTATTGGTATTGAGATCGTCAATCCTGGACATGATCTGGGTTATCCCGATTTTCCTGATGTGCAGATTGACGCGGTGACGGCGCTCTCGGCAGATATTGTTCAGCGTCACCGAATTTCTGCGGCGCGTGTGCTTGCGCATTCAGATGTGGCGCCAGGTCGAAAGGCGGACCCGGGAGAAAAATTCCCGTGGGCGGTTTTGGCAGAAGCAGGTGTTGGACATTGGGTGCCACCGGTAGAGCACCTTGATGGGCCGGTGCTTAGTCT
>JAJFGY010000266.1 GCA_021775935.1 Alphaproteobacteria bacterium | reverse complement strand
TCTGGCAGAGGCAAAAATTGACCTTGTCTATGCATGTGGTCCGTTGATGCAGCCGCTCTACAGTGACCTTCCAGATGAGGTTCGCGGTACTTATGCGGATGGGTCGCAGGCTCTGCTTGTGCAACTCGCCTCTGAGGTGAGGGATGGCGATGTTGTAATGATCAAAGGATCACTCGGGTCGCGTATGGGGTTGATTGTGGAAGGCCTGCTGGCACTTCACAACAAAAAGGATGCGCCGCAGGGCGCGGGGGACTGAGACATGCTGTTTGAATTTTTGGTGCAATATGCAGAGCAAGTGCCGGGACTAAACGTCTTTCGGTACATCACCTTTCGCACAGGTGGTGCCACAGTTACGGCGCTTTTGATTTCATTTCTCTTTGGTCCTGCTGTCATACGGGCTTTGCGTGCACGGCAGTCCCAAGGTCAGCCCATTCGCGAGGATGGACCGGAAGGGCATTTGCTGACAAAAAAGGGAACGCCGACGATGGGCGGATTCCTGATTTTGCTTGGTATGGTTCCCTCGGTTTTGCTCTGGGCTGATCTTAGTAACCCGTATGTGTGGATTGTACTTCTGGTGACGCTTGGATTCGGCGCCGTCGGATTTGCGGACGATTATCTCAAGGTCTCCAAGGCGTCCAGCGACGGTGTGCCTGGGCGGATTAAGTTGGTGTTGGAAGCGATTATCGCCGGGCTTGCCGTTTATGCATTGTTGCAGGTCGCGCCGGAGAAGCTGGCGACGTCCGTGGCCGTTCCTTTTTTGAAGGATGTGCTGATCCCGCTGGGAGGCTTTTTCTTCATCTTTGGTGTGCTCGTGATTGTTGGTGCATCAAATGCGGTCAACCTCACGGACGGCCTTGATGGTCTTGCGATTGTACCTGTGATGATTGCGGCGGCGAGCTTCGGCTTTATCTCTTATCTGGTCGGGAACGCTGTCTTTTCCGACTATCTGCAAATCCACTTTGTTCCTGGTACAGGTGAACTTGCTGTGTTCTGTGGCGCATTGCTCGGCGCGGGTCTCGGGTTCCTTTGGTATAATGCACCTCCAGCATCCGTCTTCATGGGCGACACGGGATCGCTCGCACTTGGCGGCGCGTTGGGATCAATTGCAGTCGTGGCGAAACATGAACTCGTTCTTGTCATCATTGGGGGTCTTTTTGTTCTCGAAGCGGTCTCTGTGATTGTCCAGGTTGCGAGCTTCAAGCTTACTGGCAAACGGGTGTTCCGGATGGCGCCGCTGCATCATCATTTCGAGAAGAAGGGGTGGGCTGAACCCACTATTGTTATTCGGTTTTGGATCATTTCGGGTGTGTTGGCCATGATTGGCCTGGCCACCTTGAAGTTGAGGTAGTCCCACAGTGATCGCTGCACGCGCATATAAAGACCGAAAGGTTGCCGTGTTTGGCCTCGGAGCATCGGGGTTTGCGGTCGCGCGTGCGCTTCGGGATGGCGGCGCACTCGTAACTGTTTGGGATGATGGTGAAAACCAACGCATGCAGGCGAAAAAGCTGGGACTGTCTCTTGCTGACCCGCGTACTGAAGGTCTTGGAGGGTATGCGGCATTGATCCTGGCGCCGGGTGTTCCTTTGACGCACCCTGAGCCGCATGAGGTCGTTCGCTTGGCCCAAGGCGCTGGTGTTCCGGTGTTGGGGGATGTCGAGCTATTTCATCACGAAGTGCGTAGTCTCAATCCCGACGCAAAGATTGTGGCGATCACTGGTACGAACGGAAAATCCACAACGACCGCACTCATTGGTCATATGGTCACGGCGAACGGTCATCGTGCGGCAGTTGGTGGCAATATCGGCAAGGCGGTGTTCGATCTCGACGCGCCCCGGTCGGACACGGTGTATGTGATCGAGGTGTCGTCTTACCAGATAGATCTCGCGCCGACCTTTCGCCCTGACATCGCCATCTTGCTGAACATCACACCTGACCATATCGACCGGCATGGGACGGTTGAGCACTATGCGGACGTGAAGGCGCGCCTGTTCCGGCATCAGGAAAGTTCCGATACAGCGATCATTGGTGTCGATGATGAGCCAACATCGGGCATCTGTTCCTCGGTTTGCGGTCGGGGCGTTTCCAATCTGGTGCCAGTCTCCACCAAAAAGTCACTGAGCAAGGGCGTCTGTGTACTCGATGGGGTGTTGTATGAGAGTAGAGCCGGGAACACGGAACGTGTCGGTGATCTCAAAGAGCTGAAGACGTTGCCGGGCGCGCACAATTGGCAGAATGCGGCCTCAGCGTTTGCGGTTGGGCGTGCATTGGGTTTTGCACCCGAGCGTATACTACAATCATTCAGATCCTTTCCAGGGCTGGCTCACCGTATGGAAATCGTCGCCGACCAGGGTGATGTGCTCTTTGTAAATGACAGCAAGGCAACCAATGCAGAAGCAGCAGCTAAGGCATTGGGGGCTTATGAGAATATTTTTTGGATAGCTGGTGGTGTGCCAAAAGAAGGTGGCATTGAAGGTCTGTCCTCGCTCTTTCCAAACATTTCAAAGGCCTATCTGATTGGCGAGGCCTCTGACGCTTTTGGAGAGACGCTCGGTGGCAATGTTGAATTTGCCACTGTCGGTGCTTTGGATGCTGCTGTCGCGGCAGCGGTTCGAGATGCAATGCTTGCGACGCGGTCTGGGCAGCGTTCTGTGGTGCTCTTGTCGCCCGCCTGCGCCTCGTTTGACCAGTTCAAAAACTTCGAAGTTCGAGGTGACGCGTTTCGCGACATGGTCCATGCGGCCTTGAAGGCGGTTGGCAATGGAGGAGAGGCCGCATGATCCGTCTTTCCCGCGCCAACAGGTCTGCGCTTTCAGAATGGTGGTGGACAATTGATCGGTGGACCGTGGTCGCCATTATGGCGTTGGTGGCTCTTGGGATTATTCTGACCCTTGCTGCCAGTCCGGCGGTTGCAAACCGGTTGTCCCTCGACTCGTTCCACTTTGTGTACCGGCAAGCTGTCTTTCTTGTTCCGGCACTGATCGTGATTTTTGGAATCTCGTTCTTTACCACCAAGCAGGTGCGGCGCCTTGCTGTCTGCGTTTTCTTTGGTGGGTTGGTGTTGATGCTGGCGACCTTGTTTGTTGGTCCTGAAATCAAAGGCGCAACCCGCTGGCTGCCCTTGGGCAAGTTTTCGTTGCAGCCCTCTGAGTTCGTTAAGCCCGCTTTTGTTGTTCTTGTCGCCTGGATGTTTTCAGAGGGGGCCCGCAGCAAAGCCGTACCGGGTATGACGCTGGCGTTCTTGATCTACGCCTTGTTTATCGGTTTGCTCATTCTGCAGCCAGATTTTGGACAGGCGACGCTTGTGACGCTGGTCTTTGGTGGCCTCCTATTCATGGTCGGCATTTCCTGGTTTTGGATCATCGGGCTGGGTGCGGTTGGCATTGGTGGGGCGATTGCCGCCTATCAACTTGTTCCCCACGTTGCGAGCCGGGTCGATCGTTTCATGGACCCTGCTTCGGGTGACACATATCAGATCGACCGTGCGATGGAGGCTGTGCAAGCTGGTGGATTCTTCGGACGTGGCCCCGGCGAAGGCGCGGTGAAGCGCATTTTGCCGGACGCTCATACAGATTTCATTTTTGCCGTCGCTGCTGAAGAGTTTGGTGTGCTGGCAGGGCTTCTCATTATTGGTCTTTTTTCCTTCATCGTCATTCGTACTCTCGTGAGGGCTCTGGATGAGACCGACCTCTTTGTGCAGTTGGCTGTTTCGGGGTTGACCCTGTTGATTGGCGCGCAAGCTTTGATCAATCTGGCAGTAAATCTCAACCTGATGCCAGCGAAGGGTATGACGCTTCCCTTTATCTCCTATGGTGGGTCTTCCTTGCTCGCGCTTGCTCTTGCGACGGGCATGTTGCTCTCCCTGACGCGGCGGCGGGTCCATGCTGGAGCACGGCCTGCAGAATGGAGGGCCTTCGCATGAGTGGACTGTCGAGCGCTCTTGCTGGGCCCGTCATGATCGCTGCAGGTGGCACCGGCGGGCATTTGTTCCCGGGGCAGGCGCTTGCCCAGGAGCTCAAACGTCGTGGTCACTCGATTGTGCTGATTACCGATGACCGTGTGCAGCATTTCGATCGTCTGTTTCCAGGCGCTGACATTTTCTCGGTACCCGCCGCCACGTTTTCCGGGCGCGGTCTTGCGGGGCTTTTCGCGGCTGCTGGAAAAATTGTGAACGGAACCAGCCAATCCCTCGCGGTGATGGGCCGGGCTAAACCTTCTATTGTCGTCGGCTTTGGCGGTTACCCCACCATGCCACCCATGCTTGCAGCGATCCTGCGCCGCATTCCCACTATCGTTCACGAGCAAAATGCGGTGCTCGGCCGTGTCAACAAAGCAGTTGCCCCGTTCGTGCATGCGATCGCGTCTACTTTTCCAACGCCGAAATATCTGAAACCGCGCAACAGGTCGAAATTGTTTGTGACAGGAAACCCTGTGCGTGACGCTGTGCTCGCTCAGGCAGATGTTCTATTTGAGCCTATCGGTGACGGGCCCATTCGTTTGCTGGTGTTTGGCGGGAGCCAGGGCGCACGGGTCATGAGTGACATTGTGCCAGATGCGCTTGCGTCACTTTCTGCCGATCTACGCGCGCGTCTGCACCTTACGCAGCAATGTCGAGAAGAAGATATTGAGAGGGTCAATCTGGCCTATGAGCGAGCAGGGATATCTGCAACGCTTTCCGCCTTCTTTGAGGACATGCCGAAGGAAATTGCACGGTCACATCTTGTGATCGGACGAGCGGGTGCATCAACCGTGAGTGAGCTCGGCGTGATTGGTCGTCCCTCAATATTGGTACCGTTGCCGCATTCCCTTGATCAGGACCAGAAAGCGAATGCTGAAATTTTGTCAGGTGCTGGTGCGTCGATGATGATTGAGCAGGATTCATTCACGCCTGATGCACTCGCACAGAAATTGATCACGTTGTTTTCTGACCCAGCGCGCCTTGCAGCGATGGCCGGTGCTGCGAAGGCAGAAGGCAAGCCCCATGCTGTGCAGACACTGGCGGATCTTGTTGAACGGATCGCGCGGAAATCTGTTGCGGGTATCGCCGCTCCCAATAGCCCCAAAACTCTTTCGGCTCCTGAGGGAACGAATGCATCCCAGGAGAAAAATTGATGAGACCTGCACCCCTTGATATGGGCGTCATCCATTTTGTTGGTATTGGCGGCATTGGCATGAGCGGTATTGCCGAGGTCATGCATAATCTTGGCTATAAAGTGCAAGGCTCAGACGCGGCTGAAAGTGCCAATGTCAAACGGCTCCGGGATCTTGGCATCAAGGTAATGGTGGGGCAGGTAGCTGAAAATCTGGGCGACGCTCAAGTGCTGGTCGTGTCGTCTGCAATCAAGGCTGATAATCCTGAGCTTGTTGAGGCACGCGCGCGGCTGCTGCCGGTTGTACGGCGCGCTGAAATGCTTGCTGAGCTTATGCGCTTAAAATCCTGTGTCGCTATTGGCGGGACGCACGGAAAAACCACAACGACATCGCTTGTCGCTGCATTGCTTGATGCCGGTGACTTTGATCCAACGGTTATCAATGGTGGCATCATCAATGCCTATGGCACCAACGCCCGGCTTGGTGCGGGTGAGTGGATGGTTGTCGAGGCGGATGAGAGTGATGGGACGTTCACCAAACTGCCGTCAACCATTGCTGTGGTTACAAATATTGATCCTGAACATCTGGACCATTATGGAAGTTTTGATGGTGTTCGAGATGCTTTTGTTCAGTTCATCGAGAATGTCCCTTTCTATGGGTTGGCGGTTCTCTGTATTGACCATCCTGAAGTGCAGGCGCTTATGGGGCGGGTGAGTGACCGGACCTTGGTTACCTATGGCACAAGCCCGCAAGCTGATGTGCGCGCATCGAATGTTCGCATGGATGGTGCAGTAACAGTGTTTGATGTCACGCTGACGGACAGAAAATCAGACGACACAACGAGAATTGACGGACTGCGGCTTGCGATGCCAGGGCATCACAATATGCTGAATGCGCTGGCGGCTGTCGCGGTTGCGCATCGCATGGGCCTGTCTGCAGAAGCGATCACCAAGGGCCTTGCCGGGTTTGGCGGTGTTAAACGGCGTTTCTCTCATGTGGGCGCGTGGAACGGTGTGGAGATTTATGATGATTATGCACATCACCCTGTAGAAATTACGGCTGTGCTACAGGCTGCTCGGTCCGCAAGCCAAGGTCGCATCATCGCCGTGGTTCAGCCTCATCGCTATACAAGGTTGCGCGATCTCTTCGACGAATTCTGCTCCTGCTTCAATGACGCCGATACTGTCATTGTGTCGCCGGTTTATGAGGCAGGCGAGGCCCCTATTGAGGGGATCAGCCGCGATACGATGGTGCAGGGACTTCACGAGCGCGGCCACAAGCACGCGATTGCTCTTGATAGCTCAGACGTGCTTGCCAAAACCATCTCTGATATCGCTCAGACCGGTGACATGGTTGTGTGTCTTGGTGCCGGGAGTATCACGGGGTGGGCCAATGCTCTTCCGGATGATCTTTCAAAACTTGGGAAGGGCGGATGAGTATGGTTGCGTCCCACCTCATAGACCGGCTGCCGAATGCCAGGGGAGAATTAATCCCTGACGCACCAATGGCACCGCTCACCTGGTTCCGTGTTGGCGGGCCTGCTGAGGTGTTGTTTCGTCCGGCGGATGCCGAGGATCTCGCTGAATTTCTGAGAGACTGTCCGGCAGATATCCCGGTGACGATCGTCGGCGTGGGATCAAACCTCCTGGTTCGTGATGGCGGTGTGCCCGGCATTGTTATCCGGATGGGGAAACCTTTCATGGGTATTGAAGTGCTGGATGATTGTCGCGTGCGTGCGGGCACGGCAGCTCTTGATATGGCGGTTGCTCGCGCGGCAATGGAAGCAGACATTGCTGGTCTGGAGTTTTTCCGGGGGATCCCCGGTTCCGTCGGCGGAGCGCTGCGCATGAATGGCGGCGCCTATGAAAAAGAAACCAAGGACGTGCTGATCGAAGCGGTCGGCGTAACGCGCGCTGGTGACCAGGTGACTTATTCGCAGGCCGATATGGGCTACAGCTATCGCCATTCGAGCGTTTCTACGGACGTCTATTTTACGAGCGCTGTCTTTCAGGGTGGTGCGGGTGAGCGCGATGAAATTGAGCGCCGGATGAATGAAATTACAGAGCGCCGCGAGACAAGCCAGCCGATCCGGACCCGGACAGGTGGATCGACGTTTAAGAATCCAGAGGGACACAAAAGCTGGCAGCTGATTGATGCTGCCGGGTGTCGTGGCCTTAGACGTGGTGGAGCGCAAGTTAGTGAAAAGCACTGCAATTTTCTGATCAATACCGGGGATGCGAGCGCCAGTGACATTGAGGCACTGGGCGAAGAAGTGCGCACACGGGTTAAAGAAACAAGCGGCGTCGCTCTTGATTGGGAAATCAGACGCATTGGTGTGGCGGCAGGCGAGGTTTTGTCATGAGTGACTTCAAGCATATTGCGGTGATCAAAGGTGGGTGGTCGCCTGAACGTGAAGTCAGCCTTGTCTCGGGCCGGGATTGTGCTGAAGCGCTGCGCGGAGAAGGGTTTGACGTTACAGAGATAGATGCCGGGCGGGATCTGGCCGAAGAGCTCCTGAGGGTCAAACCAGACGCGGTTTTCAATGCTCTGCATGGCCGCTGGGGCGAAGATGGCTGTGTGCAGGGACTTCTGGAAGTTCTTGGCATTCCCTACACGCATTCTGGTGTGCGGGCGTCTGCGGTTGCGATGGATAAAGAGCAATCAAAGATTGTTTTTCGCAATGCGGGGCTGCCTGTGGCGGAAAGCAAACTGGTCAGCCGGGAAGAGGCAGCGCGGGGGCACGTGATGGATACTCCCTATGTCATCAAACCCTACAATCAGGGTTCAAGCGTCGGTGTCTTTATCGTTCGTGAGGGGGAAAACCGTCCACCAGCAGAACTTGCATCGGCAAAATGGGACCTTGGTGATGTAGTGATGGCTGAGCGTTACATCCCAGGCTTGGAACTCACGTGCGCGGTGATCGGAAACCGAGTCTTAAATGTCACAGAGATCACAGCAAACACTGCTTTCTACGACTATGACGCAAAATATTCGAGTGGTGGGTCTGATCACGTAGTGCCTGCCCGAATCAGTTCGGATATAAATAAACGTGTTCAGGACGTGACACATGCGGCACATGATTCGCTTGGTTGCCGGGGGGTAACCAGGTCGGATTTCCGTTTCGATGACACGAAGGGGGAGCTCGTTCTGTTAGAGGTCAATACGCAGCCCGGCATGACGCCGACGTCACTGGTTCCCGAACTCGCGGCGTATGAAGGAATGTCATATGGCGCGCTTGTCCGTTGGATGGTGGAGGACGCGTCATGCGATCGGTAAAAGAACGGAAAGGGCCTGCACGTAAAGCTGCACCGCGCCGTTCTGCGTCTGGATCCGC
>JAJFGY010000265.1 GCA_021775935.1 Alphaproteobacteria bacterium | reverse complement strand
CGGGGCGGAAGGCCTCCCGCTTATCTTCTGTGACAGTGGCTTGCCCGGTGATGACGATCATTTTGAGCCTCCTGATGGGTTTTGTTGGGTTGCCCTGATGTTAACAAGAACTGTACACGAGATGGTCCTAAAAGCTGAGCTTTGCTGAGGCGCTCAAGCGGTGACGGCTCGCGTCCGAACGGCCGAGGTCGGTTTCTGCCTCGAGCTCAAATCTCCATCCATCTTGCCGGCTGAGGATCGCGCCAGCACCCAGGCGAACCCAGTCTTGGGCGACGCTGTTCCCCTGGCTGGTCATAAGATTGGTGGGAGCAGAGACAAAATTGGAGGTGATTGTTGTCGCCTCGTCCTTGAACTCGTGTGTCCAAACCGCCCTCAGGAACGGGCGCAGGTTTGCTTCGCTTAGCGTGTATTCTTTGGCGAGCTGCAGTCCTAACGCAGATCGCAGGCTTGTTTGTCTGAGGTCGCGAACCGTCGCTGCGAGAGCAGCGTCACCTGTTTCACTATACCCGCCTGTATTTGTTTCGCTAAATTCGAGGCTCGCCAAGGGGGTCAGAACCAGGCCAGCGAGACCGGCATCACCAGGGTTGTGATCCTCAAGCTCGATGTCGATGCCGAGTGTCGTTCCCAGAACAATCGCCCGGCTCCTTGTGTCTCCGTTGGCGCGGAGCGTAAGTGCGCCAACAGTTGCTCTGCGATCGATATCAACATCACTGAAGGAAAGGGCAGCGAAAGCATCAAGCCAAACGCCAACGTCTGTCCTGTGGGTGCCATATAGACTCAGTGCAGCGCCTTCGCTTTCCACTCTTCCACCGCTGGCAGGGCTGGTTTGTGACATAAGGTAGCTCACTGCTGCCCCTGCTGCCGTTCCAGGAGCAAGTTTGCGATCGAGGCCAATTGTCATGGCCTGGGTCCAGTAGCCATCCTCACCACCATTCTGGCTGTCGACATCGCCAAACACAGTATCGCTCGCAATCAGGATGCCCCAATCTCCGTTGGTGTTGCCCGAAGGCAGGGCGATTCCGAGAGAATCTTCTTTGACCTCTGCACTGCGCGCGTGCTGTGTGCTGGGTGTTGAAAGTGCTGCGTTGAAGGCAGAGGTCATTCTGTCCATAAACGGATTGGGCGTGGTGTCCATTTCCTGCAATGCATGTGTGTCTTCGGCGAAGTTTCTCGCCGCAGCGATGCGCGTCTCAGACTGTCCGCCTCGGATTGCCGCCAGTCGGCTTCCGATCTGTCTCCCGACAATGCCTGCGCCACCGCCTGGAGTTGGTGTTCCGCCATTCGTGTTGGAGGTTGGCGTGATGAGCGCGAGGGCTCTTCTTAAGTCTTCCGCTTGCAACGGGTCGATGGAATTGAAGAAGTTTTCCGTGCCAGTTGTGCCGCGCAGCGCATCCAGTGCGCTAGCCGTATCGGAATTTTCTCCGCCGCCAAGGACAGCATTAAAACTCTGCCGACCGATGGTGACTTCATAACCGGTCGTGGTCAGATTTTCGCCCGTCACAATTATAGTTCCTGGAAGGTTGGGCGCCGTGTCGTCCCAATCCCCGGTGAGGGCTCCTGCGTTGACGAGCAAGAACGTTTCACCGTTTTCGGGTAGAGCGCCTCCTGGGGCAATGGAGAGGACGAGTATGCCGCCAATATCTGCGGTGCCGGTTACACGCAGTTGATCGCTTTGATCGCCGTCAATCTCCATCGATAAGGTTGCGTCATCGGAAAGTGTCATGTTCCCAACTACGTTTAAGGTACCGATGGAATTTCCAGGTGCGATGGTGCCTGCGGTCGCTGTGATGCCATTCACCGTTGCCAGATTGCCGGAACCTGACAGTATTCCGCCATTGATGTTGAGACCGAGGGCTGCGAGCTGGCCGTTGAGCTGCAATGCGCCGTTGCTTAGACTTGACGTCCCTTCCGTGGCAAGGGTCGCGCCATTTTCAACGGTCAGTTGCGAACCTGGATTGGTGATCAGGACGCGATCCACGATTTGATTTTGTGTCACGGAGGTTTCGCCACTTCCAATTGTGACATCGAAGAAGCTCTTAAATGTTGCCGATGCGCCTGCTGCAGAATTCTGCGGGACGATACCGCCACTCCAGTGCTGAGGGTTTTCCCAGTTTCCTGTTCCGAGGGACGTTGCTGCCTTGAGCGGATTGTTCGCCTGTAACCATTCGAAGTTGGTCGCTGTTGCTGTCCATAGCGCGACGCTGCCATAACCGCCAAGTGGTGGAAAGTTTGTGTTACCCCCGACAACCGTGCCAATGAGAACCAGGCTTCCATCGGGTCGCACCAAAAACAAAGGCCCGCCGCTGTCGCCCGGTCCCGGGACTCCTTCGTTTGGAAGTGCTGTGCCGCCGGCAATGTTTGGCACAATGAGGTTGGGATCATCGAAATCTGCGAGATAGAACTTGCCGACAGACCCCAATGTCTCGAAACCATCGATCACGTTATTGACTGTCCGCAATTGTCCATCTGACCCTGAAGAAGGATTAGAGGCGGTGCCATTCGAGCCGTATCCGACCGATATGACCGAGGTGCCCGAAGGCACAAGTTCATTTGTAGGTTCGATGGGTGTCACGTTTTCAACGGGTTGTTCGAGCGTCAGAAGTGCAACATCGTTTGCGGAGAAAAAGCTCGTTCGGTTCGTATATCCCGGGTGAACGAGATGGGATCCCGCCAGAATGTCGGGCGCGTTGAGGGTCGTTGTTGGTGTAAAGGTAACCCCGAATGTTGTGGCTGGTGCCACACCGCCGAAACAATGACTTGCCGTCAGGATGGTTCGGGCGTTGATGAGCGTGCCGGTGCACACATTCTCAGAACCCGGCAGTGTGATGTTGACGACTGGGGTAAATTTGGGGTCCGTCTCAATAATGTTGCCGATGCCGCCTGCATTCGCGACGACGTCATCCCGGAAATTGCCCGCAAATGACGGTGTGATGGCCATCAAAAAGGCGCACATCTGTGCAGTCAGCGCGCGTTTGCGGCGCCAGCATTGCGTTGGTTTCATTCTAAGAACTCTCCCCCACTTGCCAGGTCTCAGCCCGGCTATCCCCTATTTTTTTATAGGCCATAGGTTGTGTTTTGAGTCAATAAGGCGATCTGGGGGTTGAAATTATCTTATAATTCTATAATTATCAAAATATGGAAACGAACTCAGCTATTGAAGCGCTCGCAGCGCTTGCGCAGGGAACGCGGCTCGAGATTTTTCGGGCTTTGGTGAGAGCGCATTCGCCAAAGGCGGAGGATGCAGGCCTGCCCGCCGGCGAACTTGCAGAACAACTCAGTGTGGCGGCACCGACGCTCTCATTCCATTTGAAGGAATTGACGCGGGCGGGGCTTGTGTCTGCTAGGCGGGATGGACGTTCCATTATTTACACTGCCAATCTTGGGGGCATGCGTGCCCTTGCAGATTTTCTTTTGGAAGATTGTTGTCAGGGTGCGTGTGCACCCACAGTCAAGGAGACGATGGTATGAAACGGTTACATGTGAGCTTTGCAGTTGCAGACCTCGAAAAATCGATCGGGTTCTACACCGCCATGTTTGGCCAGGAGCCAACCACCCAACGGGATGACTATGCGAAGTGGATGTTGGAGGACCCGCGGGTGAATTTCGTGGTGGAACCTGCGCAGTCAGAAGTCGGCTTCAATCATGCCGGAATTCAGGTCGAAACCGAAGGTGAGCTTGAGCCACTCTTTGAACAATTCAAGCAAGCAGAAGGTCCTTATCTTCCTGAGGGCGTCACGACCTGTTGTTACCACAAATCTGAGAAAAGCTGGACGACTGACCCCGATGGCGTGATGTGGGAAGCATTTCATACAAAACACCAGACAGAGGAGCGTGGTGCTGGGCCTAACGTTTCGCAAGAGCCGTCACCTGCAGTGAGACCTGGCGGTGCGTGCTGCTGATCTGTCACACAACCGTCAAACGGTCGTGAAACGTTCGCAAGTGTTTTAAAATACCTACGCAGAGGCTCCATGTCGGATCATTCGGATAAATACAATGTGCTCTTTCTATGCACCGGCAATTCGGCACGGAGCCTTCTTGCGGAAGCCTATCTCAACTCACTACCGGGCATTCCGTTTCGAGGGTATTCGGCGGGTAGTTACCCGACAGGTGCGCCGAATGAAACTGCTCTTGAAACCCTGAAAACGGCAAAGGTTTCTATCGAGGGTTTGAGATCCAAGTCCTGGAACGAATTTTCCGTTGAGGGTGCTCCGCAGATGAATTTCATTTTCACTGTCTGTGATAATGCTGCGGGCGAGGTGTGTCCCATTTGGCCCGGGTATCCGGTAAGCGCACATTGGCCGTTCGAAGATCCAGCAGCTTTTGTCGGGCCGGACGTAGAAAAACGAGCCGTCTTCTGGAATGTTTTTCGTCAAATCAAAACACGGATAGATATTTTTGTTAACCTGCCGCTGGCGAGCCTTGAGGGTCTTGCGTTGCAGCGCGAGCTCGATCAGATAGGCGCAACGTCTACGGATCACAAGAACGAAAGCGCCTGATACTTCCATGCAAGAGATAGACATTCCCCGTCGCCTCGTCGCCGAAGCGATTGGAACTTTTTTCCTGCTCGCCACTGTTGTGGGCTCTGGGATCATGGGTGAGACCCTGGCAGATGGAAACGCGGCTATTGCTCTTCTGGGCAATACGATTGCGACAGGGGCTATTCTTGTCGTCTTGATTTTGGTCTTTGGGCCGATCTCAGGAGCGCATTTCAATCCTGCTGTTACTCTGACGTTCGCCCTTCGCCGCGAGATCAGCTGGTCTCACTGCGCGCTTTATGTTGCTGTGCAGATCGTCGCTGCCGTGGCAGGGGCGGTTGTGGCGCATCTCATGTTTGACCAGGCGCTTATTCAGAGCTCGACCCATTTGCGGACAGGAGCCGGGCAATGGACCGGGGAGATTGTTGCGACATTCGGGCTGGTGGCGACAATCCTCGGGTGCCTCAGATCAGCACCCCAGGCCGTTCCCTATGCCGTGGGCTTGTTCATAACGGCGGGATATTGGTTCACCTCATCAACTTCTTTCGCCAATCCGGCGGTGACGATCGCGCGTACGTTCACGGACACGTTTTCGGGTATTCACCCCGACAATGCCGCATTTTTTATTGCCGCTCAGCTGGCAGGCGCCGTTGCCGCGACGTTTCTCATGGGGTGGCTGCTGAAGCGACCCTGATATCTGACAAAGTCTCGGTCAATATTTTCATCACACGTGCGATCTCACCTGTGGCATCTGTGCTCCAGCCCTTGCCGGAGCTTCGCTTGGGCGCTATGGACATAGGCTGCCAATGGGGAGCGGATTTGAACAGGGAGACGCCACGGGAGACCGGTAAGGCGTAAAGAACATGGCCAAAGAGCTGCATCACTTTATCAATGGCGCCAAAGTCGCAGGCACGAGCGGTCGGACGCTGGGTGTCTTCAATCCGAACACAGGCGACGTGACTGCGAAAACGCCGCTGGCGAGCGCCGACGAAGTGCGCGCTGGTATTGCCTCTTCTGCTGCTGCGTTTCCCGGATGGGCCGCTACCAACCCGCAGCGCCGCGCGCGGGTGATGTTTGAGTTCAAGCGTCTGCTTGAAGACAATATGGATGAGTTGGCAGAGATGCTTTCGTCTGAACATGGCAAGGTGATTGCCGACAGTAAGGGCGACGTACAGCGCGGTCTGGAAGTGATTGAGTTTGCGTGCGGTATTCCCCATCTCCAAAAAGGTGAATTTACTGAAGGGGCAGGCCCTGACATTGACATGTATTCCATGCGTCAGCCGCTTGGTGTGTGTGCGGGTATTACGCCGTTCAACTTTCCGGCAATGATCCCCATGTGGATGTTCGGCGTGGCGATTGCCTGTGGAAATACGTTCGTTTGCAAACCGTCTGAAAAAGATCCGAGCGTACCCTTACGCCTGGCGGAACTATTCATGGAAGCAGGCGCCCCAGCCGGTGTGCTTAATGTCGTGAACGGGGACAAGGAAGCCGTTGATACGCTGCTCACTGACGCCCGCGTTGAAGCAATCAGCTTTGTCGGATCTTCGACGATTGCGGAATATATTTACGCGACGGGTGCCGCGCACGGCAAACGCGT
>JAJFGY010000264.1 GCA_021775935.1 Alphaproteobacteria bacterium | reverse complement strand
CACTTGCTCTGCATATTGCACCAAAAATTCAAACAGCATGTCTCAGTCCCCCGCGCCCTGCGGCGCATCCTTTTTGTTGTGAAGTGCCAGCAGGCCTTCCACAATCAACCCCATACGCGACCCGAGCGATCCTTTGATCATTACAACATCGCCATCCCTCACCTCAGAGGCGAGTTGCTCAAGCAGAGCCTGCGGACCATCCGCATAAGCACCGCGAACCTCATCTGGAAGGTCACTGTAGAGCGGCTGCATCAACGGACCACATGCATAGACAAGGTCAATTTTTGCCTCTGCCAGAGGCCCCGCCAATCCACGGTGTAGTGAAACTTCATCCGGCCCAAGCTCAAGCATGTCGCCCAGCACAGCGATCCGTCGCCCAGGTCCCTGCACGTCAGCAGCGCCAAGGGTCGCGATGGCAGCGCGCATTGACGCTGGGTTCGCATTGTAACTTTCATCAACCACAAGAAAGCGACGGTTCTCTGCCAGCACCAGGTGGCGTTCTCCTCGACCCTTCGGCGCACTCAAGGACGCAAGCGCCAGGCCCGCAAGAGCAAGATCAGCACCGAGCGCATAAACAGCGGAGAGAATAGCCAGTGAATTCATCACATGATGTTCACCGGGAACACCAAGCTTGTAGGTAATTGCCTGCCCACAAATCGACGCGGAGACACTCGAACAGGTCGGGTGAAGCGCCACCTTTTCCAACCGGGCGTCAGCGTTGTCAGATTTTCCAAACGCGATAATCCGTCCGGCACCCCCTGCCATTGCTCTGGATCGCAGCCGATCAAAGTGGGGGTTATCTGCATTCAAAATCGCCGTACCACCTGGCTTCAGGCCATCAAAAATCTCTGCCTTTGCATCAGCAATCGCTTCAACACTCTCGAAGTGAGCCAAGTGAACAGGTTCAACAGTTGTGACAATCGCAATGTCAGGCTGAACCATTTCGCTGAGCGGCGTTATCTCACCAGAATGGTTCATGCCAATTTCAAACACGCCCCACTCTGTATCGGCAGGCATGCGCGCAAGCGTAAGAGGAACACCCCAATGATTATTGTACGAGGCAACAGATCCATGAGTACGTCCTTGCGCTTCAAGAATACTGCGCAGCGCATCTTTCGTGCTCGTTTTGCCAACACTGCCCGTCACCGCGACAATTTTAGCAGCCGTCCGGGCCCGCGCCGCTGTCCCAAGCGCTTGAAGGCCTTCCAAGGTATCGTCGACACTCAGGAGCCCCTCTTCTGAGACACCGTCACAAGGCTGAGAGACCATCGCTGCAGCAGCACCATTCGCAAGCGCATCTTTTACATGCGCATGGCCATCTGAATTGTCGCCGATGAGCGCCACGAACAAGTCACCCAAATCAAGTGTTCGCGTATCAATAGAAACGCCGACAGCCGACCAATCGCTTTTCGCCACTCCCTTAGTGGCCTGCGCAGCATCGCTTGATGTCCACAATGCATCACTCATGTACTCGCACCCCTTGAACCGACAGCTGCGGCGACGGCATCATGATCAGAGAAGGGAAGAACTTGGTCCCCAACAATCTGACCGGTTTCGTGCCCCTTGCCCGCAACGACCAGACAGTCCCCGGTCTCAAGCAAAGCCACCGCTTCCGCGATGGCATCGGCGCGATCAGCAACCTCACGCAGACCCGGCGCACCGCCGAGCACCTCTTGTCGAATGGTCGCCGCATCTTCTGAACGAGGATTGTCGTCGGTCACGATGGTAATATCTGCAGATTGCGACGCAATTTTGCCCATTTGGGGACGTTTGCCTTTATCGCGATCACCGCCGCAGCCAAACGCCACAATGAGTTTGCCCGACACATGGGGCCGTAGCGCCTGAAGCGCAGTCTCCAATGCATCCGGTGTATGGGCATAGTCGATAAAAACCGTCGCACCATTGGTGAGGTGCGCCACCTCTTCAAGCCGCCCCTTTGCGCCTTTGAGGTTTTCAAGCGCGCGGAAACTTTGTTCCGGGTCACCACCACATCCAATCACCAGGCCGGCAGCCACCAATGCGTTGGACGCCTGAAACTGCCCGACAAGTGGCAGCATGATTTCATAATGCTCTCCATCGTGAACCAGCTGAAGAACCTGCCCGCGCGGCTCAGGTTGAATACCCGCCAAGCAAATGTCACGGCCTTTGCGCCCCACTGCTATAATCCGGTGCCCTCTCGCCCAGGAAACAGCTTCAAATTCCTGTGCATAGTCCGCATCCACGTTGATGACGGCAACACCGCCGGGGCCCATAACTTCGCCAAACAAACGAAGTTTGGCATAGAGGTAGTCGTCAAAATTGGGGTGATAGTCGAGATGGTCGCGCGTGAGGTTTGTGAACGCACTTGCACTTACGCGAACACCATCAAGACGGAACTGGGCCAATCCATGACTGGAGGCCTCAAGCGCCAAATGCGTTACTTTATCTTCTCCGAGCTTGGCAAGCTCAGAGTGCAAACGCACTGGGTCGGGTGTTGTGTGCTCAAGAGGCTGAATGCCTGAGGGTCCAAAAACACCGACAGTGCCAAGACTGGCCGCACGCAGGCCCAGAGATGTCCATATTTCGCGCACGAAAGTTGCAACAGACGTCTTGCCGTTGGTTCCCGTTACCGCTGCCACACAATCAGGCTGGCTGCCATAAAACTGGGCGGCGAAGGACGCAAGCCTGCGCCGAGGGTTGCGATCAACCAGAAGAGGTACAGAACTTTCTAGCTCTACATCCGGGCCACAAAGAACAGCTACTGCTCCCGACTCAATCGCTGCCGGAATAAAACGCGCACCGTCTGCCTGAACACCAGGCAATGCAGCAAACAGATAGCCAGGCTTTACTTCCCGGCTATCTGCAGTAAGCCCTGCAATATCGATAGACCCGATCTCATCAGGAAGCGCTTCTTTTGGACCTGCAAGTGTTTGGAGTTCCATATGCGCTATTCCACCGTCGCAAAGGAAGCAGATTGAACCGGAGAAGCCCAGTTCTGAACAGGACGAAGCCCCAGGATTGGCGCAATTCGGCGCACCACCCGCGACGTAACTGGCGCAGCGTTCCAGCCTGCGGTTGCATATCCGTAGGTATTTTCAGTGGCTTGCGGCTCATCAAACATAATCAGCATTGCGTATTTCGGATCGTTCGCAGGAAACGCACTCAGGAATGAGGTGAGGAGTGCGTTGCGCGCATATCCGCCAGCACGTGCTTTCTCTGCCGTCCCGGTTTTGCCCATGACAGGATAACCCGGCACGTCAGCGTTTCGGCCTGTGCCCCGTTCCACGACTAGCCGCAATAGGGCCCGCATCGCATCGCTCGTATCCGATGCCATCACGCGGGTCCGCTCCAAAGGCTGCTGGCGGCGAAGGAAGGTTGGTCCAACTGCAAAGCCGCCATTTACCAGCGACGCATTGGCGGTCACCACCTGAAGGGGAGTCACCGACAGACCATGGCCGTATGAAATCGTCATCGCCGAAACATCCGTCCATGATGCTGGCAGCAGAGGACGGCCAGATTCTGGAAGTTCAATATTGGTCCGGGCGAGTAACCCCAAGCTGCCAAGGAAGCTCCGGTGCTCCTCCCGTCCAAGCTCAAGCACCATTTTTGCCGTACCGATATTGGACGAGTGCATGAAGAGTTCGGGCACATTCAAGAAACGCTTCTGAGCGTGATAATCATTGATTGTAAAGCGGGAAATACGGATAGGCTCTCGCGCGTCATATTGTGTAGAAAGTTGGATACGTCCGGAATCGAGCGCAGCAGCCACACTGAAGGCCTTGAAGGTTGACCCCATTTCATAAACACCAAGCGTCGCGGCGTTAAAGCGCGCACGGTCAGAGGCGGTTGTTGGATCATTGGGATCGAAATCCGGCAAAGACGCGGTCGCAATAACTTCACCAGTGTGAATGTCCATCACAACGCCCGCAGCACCCAGTGCGGAAAACTCTTCCATCGCCACACGCAATTCAGTCTGCAAAGCGTGCTGCACGCGCAGGTCCAGCGAGAGCACGAGGGGCTCACCGCTCATGACACCTGAGCGATCAATATAGTGCTCAATGCCCGACGTGCCGCGATTATCAATATCCACACCACCCAGCACGTGGGACGCAACGCGGCCATTGGGGTAAACCCGCTTCTGTTCGCGCTGGAAGCCCAATCCCGGCTGACCCAAATTATGAACAGCAACCTGTTCGCGCGGGGTCATATCTCGCTTCAGCCAAACAAAGGCCCGCTCGCTGGAAAGTTTCTCTTCAAGCGACACTTGATCAAGCTCGGGGAGAGCCAGAGCAAGCAGCCGGGCAGTCTCGCCTGGGTCCATAACCTTCCGGGAGTCAGCATATAACGAGGCAGTAATGATGTCCGTCGCCATCACCTCGCCATTGCGATCCACAATATCGCGGCGCTGCACAGGGTCTGTGTTCGTTGAAGCCGCAGCGATCTGCGTATCGTTTCCGCCCGGAGCCATACCAAGCGTCACGAGCCGTCCGGCCACAACAGAGAACGCCATTGCGAACATGGCAACCGTCAACACGATTCGACGTCGACCGCTATCATGCCGCATTGTCTCCTGCGTCTTTTTTCCACCAGGCGTTGCCAGGCGCGGACGCGCAATGAGATCATGCCCCAGGCGAGGGGAGCCCGCACTTGTCTGGCCCTGTTTTACACGACCAACCATCAACGAACCTCCGAGCCAGCTTGTGGCGCTGCGCCAGCATACCCACCAAGCGCCCGGCGCCCTGCCGGTCCAAAAAGGTCGTCCTCACGGCGCGGCATAGGGAGATCATCAAATGTCGCAATCTGGGCTGCAGTCAGCGGCGACAGGTTTAGGTGACGCTCCGCCAGCGACTGCAAACGTTCCGGCTGCGTGAGATAGCTCCATTCCGCCCGCAAAATCCGCACTGCATCCTGCTCATTCAAAATTTCCTGAGCCAAAGCCGCCTTTGTCCGCTCCTGGTCTTCTACTTTGTATTTCAAATTGTAGAGACCGATGGACACAGCCACCACCAGGACGACAGACAGAACGTTGAGAAGACGGATCATAAGAGACCTCCCTGCAGAGCAGCAAAACGCTTCATACCGAGCGCCTCTAAATCGAGCGGGAAAACTGGCGCGCTGGTTCGCTCAGCCCCGCGCAACCGCGCCGAACGCGACCGGGGATTAATGTCGATTTCAGACTTCGACGCTTTGAGAGCGCCACGGGTCGTCTGATCAAAGGAGGCAGAAGGACCATCGGTGGCTTCTGGTTGATGGCGCGACGGCCGCCCGCCTTTGCCTGTCCGGGATGTCAGAAACCGTTTCACGATCCGGTCTTCAAGCGAATGGAATGCCACCACCGCAAGACGACCGCCAACATTAAGCAGGCTTTCAGCTGCCGCAAGACCCCGCGCCAATTCGCCCAACTCATCATTGATAAAGATGCGAAGCGCCTGGAAGGTGCGTGTTGCCGGATGAACTTTCTCGGCCCGCGCCCGCGCGCCCATCACATCTGAAATGACATGAGCAAGATCGCCCGTGGTGTCGAATTGCTTTTCGTCCCGGCGCTGAACGATCGCCTTGGCAATCACCCTCGAGCGCTTCTCTTCCCCATAGATATAGATGATTGAGGCAAGATCGGCTTCTTCGAAACTGTTGACAATATCAGCAGCAGACACACCGTCTCTGCCCATCCGCATGTCGAGCGGGCCATCTGCTTGAAAGGAAAAACCGCGCTCTGCCTGATCAATCTGCATGGACGAAACGCCAACATCGAGCGTCACCCCATCGACGCCCGCCAGATCACGAGCCGTCAAAACCGGCGCAATCAGCGCCTCCATATCGCCAAAGCACCCCTGCAAAAGGGTCAGCCTGCCCTCAAACTCCTGCTCCATGACCCGCCCACGCTCAATGGCCGTTGGATCACGGTCAACGGCAAGAACCGAGCAATTCGCAGCAGTCAAAATGGCGCGGGTATAGCCGCCAGCGCCAAAAGTTCCATCTATGTAGAGAGCACCATCTTTGGGTGCGAGGACATCCAGCACTTCTGCCAGCATCACTGGAAAATGGGGAGAGGTTGCCGGTGCCTGCGTCACGAAGAGCCCCCACCCAAATCGGTAGGAGACCCTGGAGGCGCATGAGGGCTTTTCAGAAGCGATCCGTGGCCACCTGCCTCGGCA
>JAJFGY010000263.1 GCA_021775935.1 Alphaproteobacteria bacterium | reverse complement strand
GAACAAGTCCGGCAATGACACAGAGTTTTTTGAAACGGCAGTGACCTGGAGGTTACGCCCCAGCCCAGTTGCCATGGAAGCCGAACGGCACCCGTGTCGGCAATTCCACCTTGGCGATCGGCCCCTTGGAGATGTCGTCGGTATCGAGCACGATAAAGTCTGAGAGGTTCTTCGAGCCGTCATAGACAAGCGACACGAGGTAACCATCACCCTCTTCCGCTTTTTCAGCGCGCGGTACAAAGACCGGCTCATGAACAAAGCAACCTTCGCCCGGTTCATATGTTTTGGTATTTCCGGTTTTCAGGTCAACATGCACGAATGTGTCAAACGGCGCCCCTTCGGCTTCCGGGCGCGCCATCGTTGCGTAATAGCCATGACGATATTCGTGCCCCACGAAACGCTCATCAAAGCGCGGGAACTCACCGCCAATGTCCGTCAGCTGTGTCTCAGTGTAATCATTAGAGTTGCCATCAAGATCAAAGGTCCAGCGCACCAACGTGCCAAGTTCTGACCCAAGATCTGTTGTCTTAGTGCCATCCACATCTGGGAACAGCGGCACCCGCGAATATTTCATCACGTCAGCGACAACCTTCGTCTTGCCACCCGCATGCGTCGTATAGGCGTTCATCGGATGATAAACATAGCAAGGATCACCTTCGAACCAGCGAATGCTATCCACGCCTTCATTGCGCCCCATAATCCCAATCCATGTGGACTGGCTTGGGTCCCAGGCAATCATCGGCCCGCCCTTCATGATCCGGTCCATATCGATCGTCGCGGGAAAGATCGGGAAGATCACATGCTCATCGGTGGTGATGAAGTCATGCACCATGCTGGCATAAGGCGCCTTGAACATTTCCGAGCGCGTCAGGTTGCCCTGCGCGTCCACCACCTGATAGGAAATATCGGGTGAAGCTGGCCCATCAGCCATATAGCCGAAGAACATCATCTCACCTGTCTTGGGATCAAACTTCGGATGCGCCGTCATAGGGCCCTTATATTTGTCCCCGAACGTGTTCGAGCCTTCAGTCTCCAGTGTCTTCATGTCCATCAGGACAGGGCTGGAGCCTTCATCAAGCGCCCAGAGCTTTCCGGCGTGCGCCACCACATTTGTATTTGCAACATTATTGGGAAGGTCTTCCGCACCAGGTTTGCGCGGCTCGCCAAAGGCCGTGCCCACCAAACGTTCGCCGGCTTCCCTCTGCGCATTGTACTGCTCAGTGCGCACCCAGCGATTGCGGTAGCTCGCCTTGCCATCTTCCACATTAATCGCGTGGATCATGCCCTCGCCCAGGAACCAGTGATGGTGATTGCCGAGCGGCGGGAACATCGGATTGGGTCCATTGCGATAAAGCGTTCCGCCGAGTGTCTCAGGCAGCTCACCATGAACAATCAGGTCAGGCGCATCACACTCCACCATCACAGGCGCAAAATTGTTCTTGAGGATCGGCTTATTCGGAAACGGCTTGGACATGGGATTGCTCCATGAAAATGCGTGAGGTAACCCCGTGGCCACCTTGTGCGTTTGTCTGTTGCAGTGAAAATAACACTGTTATATAAAAGATCAAGCGTAAGGCTGAACAAATGAACCGAGATCGCAACTCAAAAATGAACAGCGCCCAAAAAGAGAAAATCAAAAGGCCACGCCGCATCTCTGCTGAAGTACAGCGGTCAGTGCTTCTGGACGCCGCGAGCGAGATGCTGGCAAAGGGTGGCCCGGAGGCACTGTCCGTAAGGAAACTGGCAACCGCCATTGGCACGTCAACTATGGCGATCTATACCGCGTTTGAAGGCAAAGACGGTGTCATTGCCGCGCTCTATGAAGAAGCCTTCGCGCGCATGGCAGCGTTTCAGGAAGCAGTATCCCGCCCCACCAGTCCTCTGGAATGGCTTGCGGGCCTCGGCGCTGCCTACCGCGCCTTTGCGCTCAAGCATCCCTCCTACTACGCGCTCATCATGTCGGAGACCCTGCCCATCTCGGAGTTTCAAACGGCAGGCGCGGAGCCCTTGGCAAGGGGCATTGCCCGCCAGCGTTCCTATCGCTCCCTCCACGACGCCGTTGAGGCTTGCCAGCACGACCGCCTCATGTCCTCGACCCTGCATACAGAGGAAATTACTGCGGTGCTTTGGGCCACCGTCCACGGACATGTGAGCCTCGAACTCGCAGGCTTCCATGAGAACCGCGACGCGGCAGACGCGCGGTTCCTGCTGCTCACCCGCTCGGTCCTGTCCGGGCTGCTAACCCCGAAGGGCCAAAAAGCCTGGAAGGCTTTGCTGCCAGACTAGTGGTTGTCAGTCCTCGTCTGAGGACCGCGCTTCAGGGAACGGACCAAAGGGAAACGGCTTGTCGTCCCGGTCAAAGGTGATGAAGCTCAGGCATTCAAAGACATAGGTGATCAGCCGTCGGCTGAAGCTCGCCAGTTCTTCATTCTTGCCGCCACTGAGAAACACGACGATCAACTGGACCGCACCAAGAAGAATAGAAAGAGAAAAAGCTATGTTTCCGAGAAACCAGAAACCAGCCATATAGAGCAGACGTTGCCATAACGGCTCCTGCTCTTCATCTCGCTCCAATTGGGAGGTATCAGGTCGGGGAACGTCAGGCTCGGAGGATGTCGAAGCATCACTCATGGGGAATCTCCATCAGTTAAGAGACAAAAGGCAGCATCTCTGCCACCCCTTATATTTGGGTGTCCCTCCCCCAACCTTCAATGCCGATAGGGACAGGAAACCCCAAAGCCCCATGCCACCAGGCCCTATGCCACTAGTCCCCGCGCCATTCTCCGTACCCGACATTTCCCGGACCGCCGGAGGGAGACTTCTTCATCGGGTCAAAGAGCCCAAACAGAAGCAATCCTGCAGCAAACCCGCCCAAATGTGCCTCCCAGGCAATGGACACGGTATCGCCGGACAAAGAGAGGCCTGTAACGCCAAAGAGGATGTTAAGGCCCAGCCAAACGCCCACAAACAGAAGTGTGCGGCGGTCTGTTAAGGCCTGCACGATGCTTGCCTGCGCCCGGGGAGCGCCTGGTAGGGAAGGATCACGAGCTGTCATGAGACCAAGCGGCCCGCCGGCGAGGAACACAAAGCGTGCAGCACCGCCCATCAACCCACTCACAGCCCCCGACGCGCCGACAACAAAAGCCAGCTCGCCTGCGTGGAGCACAACATGCGTAAGCCCACCGAGTATCCCACAGACAAAGAAAAAGAGCAGGAATCGAACGGCCCCAAACCGACGCGCAACGGGCGTTCCGAAGGCCAGCAGCCAGACTGAGTTAAAAATCAGGTGCGCCCAATCAGCGTGGATAAAGATGTGTGTCACAAACCCTGCCAGATCAACCAACAACCCACCCGGCAACGGCAGATAGTCGCCATTGATCGAGGGAGCGTAGCGCGCGGGGCTCAGCGCGAAATAGGCAACGAGGCGATTAACCTCCGCTGGGTCCATGAAACTGGCAAGCAAATGAACACCAACCAGCGCGCCCACCAGGCCGATGACGACCGCAGGGGCATTGAAAGCAGGGGGTTGGGAGGTCTGGTTAAGATCAGCCACGGGCAAGCGCATCCTCTACAAGCGGCAACCTGTCGTTGCCAAAATACATATCGTCGCGATTAACGAACATGGTCGGCGAACCAAAACCACCGCGCGCAATCACCTCTTCTGTGTTCTCCCGCAAACGGGCCTTCACGTCATCTTCTTTAATACGTGCCGCAACCCGGTCTGGGTCGAGGCCTACTTTCTGGCATATCTCCGCCAGAATATCTGGCTGTGAAATGTCTTTAAGATCCCCCCAGTAAGCCTCAAAGGTCGCCCAGGCGAATTCCGGCAGTTTGCCCTCATCCTGCGCGACAATGGCCGCACGCATAGGATCGACGGCACGGACCGGGAAAACCGGCGGTTGGCCGATCTTCACGCCGCAATATCGGGCCCAGTCCTGCAAATCCTTAACGTAATAGCGCCCCTTCACCGGATGGGGGTTCGCCCGTAGTTCGTAAACAGCCTCGTTAACCTTATTGAAAATGCCCCCGACAAGGACAGGCTTCCACTGAACCTCAGCCTTCGTGCGCTCAACCATTGCCTCAACCCGGGCAAAACACAAATAGGTCCAAGGGCTTGAGCAATCAAAATAGAACTCCAGCACAGCCATCACCTTCTCCTTCTAATGAACTTTGGGCCGGAGTGTGACGCCCGGCCCCCGGATTCGCAAACCCGCGGTAACACTTGGGGCTTGCCTGTTTCATTTCAGAACACCCTCACCGCACCCATTAACGAAGACCGTTCCTGCGCGAGCCATCAGAGCGTTGCCGTAGAGCGCGTATCGCCAAGCGCACAACGCAAAAAGCCCATAAAAACTGCGAAAAATCTCTAAGTGTTAACGAGATGCGATGGGTGGCACAGCCGTTGCAACCCTCTAACTGACTTTAACAGATGACCTAAGAAAAGATTATGAAAACCCGCTTTCCACAACTCAGCCTCGCGATCGCCCTCGGCGCCGCATTGGCTCTTCCGCTTCTCGCGGAAGATGTGTTTGTGGCGAACGAAGGTACGGCATCTGTTTCCAGCGCATTTGGCACTTTGAACAATGACCAGAAAAATTCTGGCTCGCCAGCTGCACTGTTCCTGCTCAACAACGAAAACAAGTAACGGAGAGATCCAGTGTTCTCTACGACAAAAAAAGCTCTCACATCACAGAACGGCATCAAAAAAGCCGCTATTCTGCTCGGCCTTGGCGTCGCCCTGACCGGTTGCATCAGCCCGACAGCAGGCAGCGACGGTCGCTATACGACACCGATCGGCAACGCGCCAGTGATCAATAATGAGACACCTTATTCCAGTGCCCTGCGCTGCATTGGCAGCAATATGGCTGGCACAGCAGCTGCCCCGCGCATTGCCGTTGGCAATATCAAGGATTACACCGGCAAGGTAGAACTTGAAGGCGGCGCGAAGCTCACTCAGGGAGCGTCCCTGATGGCCATCTCCGGCCTGTCAAAAG
>JAJFGY010000262.1 GCA_021775935.1 Alphaproteobacteria bacterium | reverse complement strand
TGTACCAGGCAAGAACTGCAAGCGAGACGACATACAGGCCGACATTTCCAAACAAACCGAACCATTCAGAGACTGATTGGAAGCCGAAATGTCGTGTTGCTGTCCACGATAGGATGAATGCAAATGAGATCTGCGTCAGTCGCAAAAGTAGTTTTCTGGTTGATGGCGAATATTGAGGGTGGCTGCTGCCGAGTGCAATCAGCGCGAGCGCCAGAAGAAACCAAACTGCTGTGTAATAGGCGAAACCAGATGTACCAGGTGGCATGGTTTGGGAACTGAGATAGGCCGTTTCAACCAGGAATTTAACAGCGAGAATTTTCCAAATTATTGACGAGTTTCCAAGGTTACGGATGAAGGCAAACGCGGTCATCGGAGTTGGCGCGTGAAGCTGGTAATTGCCTCTTTGCTGATAGAAGAGGATCAAACTGAACAGGAGGGGCAACATGATAATTGCCTGGGTCCATAGGTAGATGTTCTGTCCAAATGGATGAATTGTTTGAAGGTACCCCAGGCTGACACCGGCGGTAGCGGCACCAAAGCCAACGAGAATTTGCGGCAGGCGGTCTCGCTTCTGCCCACAGGCAATCGCGATGGTCAGTAGCAGGAAGCCCAGAAATGCTGCATCCCCAACAATCTGCTTTGCGTGCAGTTCAATCAGATAATTGTTCAGCAAGTAGCTCAGAACTGGTGCGAGACAAACTCCGGCTGTGGCCACTGTAAGTGTGACAAGGAGCGCAACAAAGTAGACCGGGTATCCTTTTTGCTTTGAGCTTCCGAAAACGCCAAGGGCAAATGCCAAGAATGCAAAAGCAAGCGGAATGAGTAAGAACCAAAATGAGTAAACCCATCCGGGCCCGTCAAAAATAGGCAGTTGGTCAGGGGGAAGATGTCGGTAAAGGTATAGACTGTATAGTTCGTAGGTCAGGTCACTCTGATCAAGCGCCAGAAAGCCGAACGCGCTGCCGGCGAAGCCGATAGCTTTTGTCTGTGGGCTCGCCCATTGCCTAGCTTTCTGCTCTGCCGTCATCCACCCACGCTCCATTTTGAAATCAGCATTACATACAGCGAAGGATTCGGCGAGGGACTGTTGGAGTGATTACCCTAGCCAGTTACCCCAACACACCCGTTGGCAAACCATCGATGCTGGTCTGGTTTTTCTCGTCCCAATAATTTTCCACGCCGTCGCGGCCTTTTTTGTCCGCCCAATCGCGCAGTACGTCGCGCTCACCCTCATATTCATAGAGCGGGACAGCATAGCCACAGCTGGTCTGTACCAGGTCGATTTTCATCTTGTAGTACTGGCGTGATCCCGTTTGTGACGGAATGAGCTTATCGCATTCCCCCCAGGCGGGGTCGCGGGGATGGATGGTTTCGGCCTCACCATAGACACGCAGAATGCGCGGCGGCCCGTCATAGGCGCACCACATGATGGTCATGCGATTTGTATCGGCCAGATGAGCGGCTGTTTCATTGCCGGAGCCTGTGAGGTTCATCCAGATGATTTCGTTCGGTCCTGTGACCTTCAGGCAGTCATGTCCCTTTGGGGAGAGATTGACTCGTCCCTCCTTCGCAGCTGTCGCCACGAAGAAGATTTTCTGCTTCTCGATGAACTTAATCAGGGGGTCTGCAAGTTCAGGAAACTGCTTTGCCATGTCTCTCTCCGCCTAACTTTTGAGGTGCGGTGAAGATAGGGGCTCTTGGGGTGAATTTCTATGGCCAGGCGAAGATAGAGATGGTGGATTGGCTCCATCATAGACGTGTGAGCTCCTGGATCAGCGCATATCCTCGGTGAGGCGTTCAAGGATGCAGCGCCCCAACTCCGCGTGGCGGCGGTTGTCGACGAGCCCGGTGTCGAGAAGCACAACACCGAAGATCACCGCCCACGCCTTGGCGCGGGCCCAAAGAGCAGGGTCGTCCGCGCCGTAAATGTAGATCGCTTCGCGTCGAGCGACCTGTTGCTCCACAAGCATCCAGATCGCTGCAAGGTCGGTTGCCCGGTCCCCGCTTGTAATGTCGCCCCAATCGATGATGGCAGCAATGGACCCATCGTTAACGAGAATGTTGCGGGCATGTAGGTCACCGTGAAGCCAGGTCGGATTTGTATCCACCGGCGCTGCAAGCCCGTCCACCCACGCCTTATAGACCTGAGGGTTGATGGCGTCTGTGTCTTCCAGCAAGCGGGCCATGCGTTCTTCATTGTTCTCCGCCCGAGTGGCAAGGGGGATGCCCCGCACCCGATTGACCGGCGCATCATCCGGGGCTGGCGCGTGGAGGGCTTTCAGAAAACCCGAAAGAACACCCGCCTGATCCGCTGCGGGATAGCCGAGGTCTCCGGCTTTCCCTTCGATCCAGGGCACAATACTCCAGGGCCAGGGGTAGCTCTCGTCTGCATGGCCTATGCGCACGGGGGCAGAGATGGGCAGGGGGAGACGTTCAGCTAGTTCAGGCAGCCAGCGTTGTTCATTCTCGATGCAGGGAACGGAGGCCGCGCGGCGGGGTAGCCGTACTGTGTAGGTGTCTCCCAGGCGGAACATTTCATTGTCGAAACCGGGCTCCAGTTGACTGATCTGCAACTCGGCCAAATCTGGGTGCTGGCTTTGCAGGAGCCTGCGCACGAGGGTTTCATCTATGTCGACTTCTGCAGGTGGACTGCCGGGAGGCATTTCATAGGTCGGCGTGAAGTCAGTCATGAAAAGCCTCCAGGTTTGGGGCGCGGACTATCTTCCCAGAGCGGCGGAAATGCAAGTGTCGGGATTGGCCTGCCAGATGGAGTTTGTGTTTGTCCTAGTCGCGAATGTTCTCGCCACCATCTTCCAGCTGATCAGGACGGCTCCAATAGTGGAATTGTGGTGTCCAGTCAGATGTCCCGATGCCCGCCAGGCTTAGGAAATGCCAGACGGGGGAATAAAGGTCGCCTGGGCCGAAGGCTGTGCGTCCATGTGCCGTGATCTTTCCTGCTTTTTGCTCATACACAGCAGCGCCGGGGCAGTTTTCGTAGCCCGCCATCGTGCATCGTTCCGCCATATACTCTCCGCCGCCGTGAGAGGCCAGGGTGAACTTCCACCCTCGGTCGAGTGCCATCCGACGCTGGATCTCCGGTGGGTCTTTAGACACCAACGTGACTGACATAGCGTCCTCTAAATGGTCCAGCACGCCGTTGATACCGTCGGCCCACAAGGTGCAATAGCGGCATGCCTGGCCCATATTGTGGATCATCAGGAGCTTCTCTCGCCCCTTGAACAGGTCTGAAAGGGTTGGCTCTCCCTCCAGGGTTTTGAACTTGTAGTTGGGAACCTCTGTGCCCTTTTCGGCGTGACGTAGCGCTGCCAGGGTCTGCGATTTTTCCATGATCTCAAGTTCAAGCTTTTCTGCTTCGGTCATGTCGCTCTTCCTCCCAAGGTTTCAGGCCTGCCGGATTGCGTGTTGGTTACGGTCTGGCATTAATGATCCTCATGGAGAGGACTAAATACAAGAGGATGTTCCTGAGTGGACTATTCGCGAAGGGACGCGGCCCATTTTTCAGCCCATTGATAGAGGCTGCCAAACTTCTCTTGTAACTCCATACCCAGCGGCGTTAGCGCATAGCCTGCGTCTGTGTTTTCCACAAAACGGGCTTCTTTCAACGATTTGAGACGGCTGTTGAGCACGCTCGGGCTGACGCCGTCGCAGGCCTCCTGAAGCGCGCGGAATGTTAGAGGGGCATCGCGCAATTCCCACAGGATGCGAAGGGCCCATCTGTTACCCAGCAGATCCAGCAAAGCCATGATGGGTTTGCCTGTCGTGGAGCCGCGAACAGGTTTGCCAGGGGTAGGTGTTTTTGGGTTCTTCGCCAAGAATATTCCTTGCGCTACTAAAATAGTAGCACTATATGTTTGTGGTGCTATTTATTTAGTAGCATTATATCAGGAGAATAGAAATGACAATATCCCCCCGACTTGCGCCTGCGACAGCTCCTTATGACGAGATGATTCAGAGCCAGTTTGACAGGCTCATGCCGCCCGGCACGGACCCCCTGGTGCTGTTTCGGACCTTGGCAAATGATCAGCGGCTTTTCTCACGGTTCATGGGGGCAGGGCTGTTGGACAAGGGGCACTTGTCTATGCGGGAGCGTGAGTTGGCGATTGATCGCACCTGCGCGCAGACAGGCTGCGCCTATGAATGGGGGGTGCACATCACTTTCTTCAAGGAGCAGGTTTCGCTGAGCGATGAAGAGATTGAGGCGCTTGCCAGCAAGACACCGGAGGAGGGTCCCTGGAATGACCATGAAAGACTAATCGTCGGGCTGATGGACACGCTCCACGCGTCGTCGCGCATTGAGGACAGTTTCTGGATTGAGCTGCGGGCAGAGTTTGAAGAGCTGCAGCTTCTGGAGCTCATTATGCTCGCGGGCTTCTATCACACGGTCGCCTATCTCTGTAACGGACTTGATTTGCCGCTTGAGGCTTATGGTGCGCCGTTGCCATA
>JAJFGY010000261.1 GCA_021775935.1 Alphaproteobacteria bacterium | reverse complement strand
CCAGATTCGCCATAACTACTAAGCTTGGCCCGCCATGTTTCATCAGCGACTGTTACCGTTACCGGGACCATGGCATCCAGTCCATCTGTATCATCATTTGTGAACGTGGGGCTTTCGCTGTTCCCGGCAAATAATGAGAGGACCGGGTCTGTCGTCCCATCAAGTCCACGCAACTCAATACGGTAGGTTCCGGGCGCAGCACAGGTAAGAGTGGCAGAGGACGCTAACGTATTGATCTGGACGAATTCCTCCATACCGTCTACGGGCACGGCGAGGGAAAGAGAAGCGTCTGTTGTCGGTTCGGTGGATGTATCTGTGTCCAGAGCTTCTTCCACACCGATGACAATCACGAGAGCAGCAAGTGCACCCACAAAGCTTGCAGCGACCATTCCACCGCTAAATCCGTTTCCCGAACTGTTGCCCTCAGAAGCTGAGGTCATTCTATCGCTCACCATAATTCTCTCCCAGTCGTCGTCTGTACCCACATACTGCTCTGACGGGAAAAAATGGCAAGACAAAGGCGCACATGATCTCATTCTCTCGTAGCAGTTGGTCCTACCCGACAGAGAGCGGTGATACGCCATATTTGTGAAGTGCAGGTCCTTCGATTTCCAACCATCTCACCGTTTGGCGGTAGGAGGGAATGAGGCTTTCGACAGCCGCCCAAAACTGAGGGCCGTGGTTCATATGAGCAAGGTGGGCGACCTCATGCGCTGCCACATAATCCAGCACGTCGTTTGGCGCAAAAATCAGGCGCCATGAAAAAGAAAGGGCGCGTGTCGAAGAACACGATCCCCAACGGCTGGATTGATCTCTTATCGTGATGCGGCTGGGGCGGACACCGAGCTTTGAGGCATGCCCCATTACGCTTTGATTAAGGTCGTGCTTTGCCTGGCGCTTCAGCCAGTCTGTAACCCGACGGGGTAGAAAGGACACATCGCCGCCTACCTGTAACTCTGGCAAGCCGTCGCCCTCACTGGCGATCTGCTGAACGGCACTGCGCGCACCGGTAACATGGCGAATGAGGTGGGGAACGCCCCTAACCGGAAGGATAGCGCCATCGCAAAATGGTTCAGCCCGCGCAACGTTTTTGCGCTGTTCAATCAGCCAGTCCGCATGACTATGCGCAAACGAGATTGCTGCTTTGACATTCCGCTTGTTAGGTGTTGTGACGTGAACTGCGCCCGTGGTCATGTCGACCCGAACGATCAACCGTCGCGCGCGCGGATTGTGCCGAACAACGAGTGGAACTTGCTCGCCGCGAAGCGACAACATATCCATGTGCAGGGCACGTGACGTTTGTTTCATGGGGGTGCTGTACTCTAACGAATCACACGTGGCGTGTTCAGCCAACAATATGCACCACAAAGCGGATAAGCTCACGCCATGTCAAGCACACCCAGGTTTCATCTTGCCTTTTCAGTGAACGATTTAGAGAGCACACGTGACTTTTATGTTGGTGTTCTTGGGTGCGGCGTAGGTCGAAGCGACGCTCGTTGGATCGACTTTGATTTGTTTGGTCGTCAAATTGTTGCGCACTTAGACGAAGACAAAAAGGCGTCAGACGCGAGAAATTCGGTTGATGGAGATGAGGTGCCCGTTCCTCACTTTGGCTTGATCATGAGCTGGAGCGACTGGCAGGCGTTTGCTGAGAAACTCAAAGCAGCGAAAGTCACATTTGAGATTGAGCCGCGTACGCGCTTTGCCGGGCTACCTGGAGAACAGGCCACAATGTTCTTCTATGACCCGTCAGGGAATGCGTTGGAGTTTAAGGCTTTTAGAAATGACGATCAGATCTTCGCAACGGACTAGGGGCCGCTGCCTCACCCATTCCCCAGGGCAGTACGAATAGTCTCGGCCATTTTTTCAGGTTGTGTCCCCGGACCAAAATGCGTGATGAACTGACCTTCTTTGTCCATGAGATAAACGATGGAGGAATGATCCATTGTATAGGCCGCGTTTGAACTTGGGTCCTCAACCCGCTGATAGTAGATACGGTAGGCCCGGGCTGCAGCGGCGATTTGTTCCGGAGTGCCTGTGAGGCCGGTCATACGCGGATGAAAATGCGCGACATATTGTGCCATCACCCCGACAGTGTCTCGCTCAGGATCGATCGATATCAGGATTGGACGGACTTGCGCTGCATCTTCTCCCACAAGATCAAGGGCGGTACTCATGATCTGAAGCTCTGTCGGACAGACATCGGGGCAAAATGTGAAGCCGAAATAGATCAGCATCAATTCACCGTTGAAGGTCTCATTCGTAACGGGCTTGCCATCGTGCTGAACGAGCTCAAAAGGCCCGCCAATCAGCGCTGCACCGCTGGAGCGCTGCGGAAACCCTGCATCTTCACCAGGAAGCATCACAAAAAGCACACCAGCTGTCCCAATCGTAAGGGCGATAAGGGCAGCAAGAAAAACGGTTAATCGCGACATGGAAGCTCCATACTATGTCAGCATTCATCCTGTATTCAGGCAGTTTCGGCCAATCTGGGCAAAGATGTACTGCACCAGGGGCAGGTTTAGCCGTGCCGGTTTGCCTTGAAGGCAAAACAACTTACAACTACATCACCGGCGTGGGTAGCGCGCCGGCGGGTGTCACGGCAATGTGAGTTCTCGTCGCAGGGCGTGCGTAACAAAGATGGCAGTAAGAAGATGAGCGATAATCGCGGGAATTTTGGAAACTGGTTCACCAGGGCGCATGGCCTCCGTGGCATATGTGCTGCCATTGTCCTGGCAGTTGGGTTCGCAACAAATGTCCATGCGGAGGGCATTCAGCAACCATCCGTTGTGGCGCCCGACACCCCCTTCATTGAGGCAGTGCGCGATGGTGACATCGATGGATTGAAGGCCGCTCTGGTAAGGGGTGCAAACCTGGATGCCAGGGACAAAATGGGGTCCCCGGCACTCTTTGTCGCCCTACAGTTTAGTCAGCATGACGCATTCAAATTTCTTCTTGAGAACGGCGCGCGCATTAAGTCGAAAGACCGCGCGGGGGACACGCTTATCACGCTCCTCGCGGGGACGCGGTTGACCCACTTGAGCGCTTTGATCCTGGAGGCCGGAGGCGACCCGGACAGACTGGGCGCTAACCGGGAGCCGGCGATCATTGTCGCAACCCGCGCCGGGCAGTCGGATATGGTTCGGCTGCTGCTGGACTGGGATGCGGACTATGACGCCACAGACCTAACGGGCCGCACTGCTCTTGCCATCGCTGTTCAGAGGCGCGATCAGACGATTGCAGACATGCTCCGCGATGCCGGCGCCTACTAAAATCTGATCATCGAAAAGGTTGGCCAAAAGGTCGGCAGCTATCGCGTTGGGATGATGACTTTTGTCGGGCCCAAGCCTTTTGTCGGGCCCAAGCCTTTTATAGTCGTCTGTTGCGCCCTATCTTCATCACCATGAGTAAAACAACGCCTGACCCAAGCAGCGATCAACAGCAATCACATGACAGGCCGTGGCACCATCTGTCAGATGGCCGGTTTCGCAATCCGAAAGGCAGTCCCAAAAAATCGGTGCCCCTGCGGGTAGCTCTGCCCTATTTCGCGCAAATGTTCGGACGCAGTTTCAATAAGATCGACGTGCCGACATCTCATGTGGTGGACCGCGACAGCGCGACCCGCGATCTGCGAAAGCATATGAATGCAGCAGGCGACTTCATTACCTGGCTCGGACATGCCTCTTTCTTGTGTCGCATTGCGGGGAAGACAATCCTTACCGACCCCTACCTAACGAGCTATGCGGGCCCTGCAGGGTTTGGTCCCAAGCGCTTTGTCAAAAGCGGGATCGCAATCCGGGATCTCCCGCCAATCGATGTCTTGGTCGTCTCTCACAATCATTATGATCATTTGGACGAGCGCGCGTTGGCTCAACTCCCAGACAAAAATCGCACGACGGTTCTCGTTCCATTGAAGCTAGGTGATTTCTTCCGCAAGCGTGGGTTTGCGCATGTGGTCGAGATGGACTGGCACGACGAACTTGTTCTCAATGATCTGAAAGTGACAGCCCTGCCGGTCGTGCATTGGTCCAGGCGTGTCGGTTTTGACTACAACACATCTCTTTGGGCGGGTTTTGCCTTTAAGGGCCCGGATCAACATCTCTTTTTTGGCGGCGACTCTGGCTATGGACCAACATTCAAAGAAACCGGAGAACGCTACGGTCCCTTTGATACGGCCCTTTTGGGCATTGGCGCTTATGCGCCCCGGGAGATGATGAAGGCCTCTCACGCAACACCCGAAGAAGCCGTTCAAATGGGCCAGGATCTTCGCGCGCACACACTTGTGGGCATGCATTGGGGCACCGTTGTGCTGACCCAGGAACCACCATTTGAGCCGCCAGAACGCTTTGTATCGGCTGGAAAAGAGGCGGGTCTGCCCGATGAGGCGGTATGGGTGATGAAGATCGGGGAAAGCCGGTCACTCAAGGCAAACTGGCCATCGAACGTCTAATGTACGTTGTGTCTCATAGGATTCATTTGCGCGTCTAAAAACGCGTGAATTTGGCGCGGTTTTTGGCGCCGATTAGACGCAACGTGTACTAATCGGCTATTCCGGGGGACTCCTATTTCTCTGAGCGAGATGCCCATGGCCCTTTCGACCACGCGATCCCCATTCATTTCCAATCAGGCAGGTATCCGCCTCCAGACCATCATGTTGCTACGCTGGCTCGCGGTGGCAGGGCAGCTGGGTGCCGTCCTGTTTGTCTATTTGGGGTTGGAGTTTCCGCTCCCGTTGGGGTTTTGTCTGGCGGCAATCGCCGCGTCTGCTTGGCTCAACGTGCTCCTGGCGCTGCGCTACAGGACACCGGTTCGGTTACCCGACAATCAAGCTGCAGCCTACCTTGCTTATGATTTGCTGCAGTTGGGCGCGTTACTCTATCTGACCGGCGGTCTTGGCAATCCGTTCGCCCTTCTCTTCATGGTGCCAGTCACCATTTCTGCAACCACCCTGTCGCCAAAGTCGACAGGCATCCTGCTCACACTTGCTTTCATCTGTGTAACTTTTCTGGGCATCTACCATTTTCCATTGCCCTGGACGCCGGACGCACCGCTTGTGCTGCCGATGACTTACCAGGCGGGCATTTGGGCAGGACTGCTGTTGGGGCTGGGGTTTGTCGCGGTGTATGCGTGGCGGATCGCGGATGAAGCGCGCCGCATGTCGAATGCCTTGGAAGCAACGGAGCTTGTGCTTGCGCGAGAACAAAGACTGTCAGCTCTTGATGGTCTTGCAGCCGCTGCAGCGCACGAACTGGGCACGCCACTGGGAACCATCGCTCTAGTAGCCAGAGAGTTACAACGGGACAAACCGACAGGGGATCAGTTGGACGAGGATCTCAGCTTGCTCAGGTCTCAAGCAGAACGATGCAAAGAGATCCTGTCCAGACTGACACATCAGCCAGATGCGCGCGATGCGCTTTATGCTCGGATCGAAATGGACGCGCTCTTGAGTGAGATCGTAAGCCCGCACAGAGACATGGATGTGTCCTTTGATCTGAAGTCTGGATGTGAAGACGAAACACCGGTGCCCTCCCTGGTCCGCCGCCCGGAGATTTTGTATGGATTGGGGAACTTCGTTGAAAACGCCTCTGATTTTGCGCGCAATACGGTGACGGTTACCGGTGAATGCAACAAAGCGATGGTGCGGGTCTCGATCATTGATGATGGACCAGGCTTTCCCATGGATTTGGTAGACCGACTGGGGGAGCCCTACATGACAACGCGAGCCCGCGGAAGCACGACGAGTGTCCGGGATGGCTCACATGAAGGCATGGGGCTGGGCTTCTTCATCGGCAAGACATTGCTGGAGCGAAGTGGGGCCAATGTCAGTTTTGGAAATCGGACAGATGGTCGCACGGGGGCTGTGGTTATTGTCGAGTGGCCCAGAGAGGCGATAGAAGCTCCTCCTATAGGCAGCGCCCAGAACTACCAGGACCAATTGAGTGATCATGAGTTGGCGTGAGGCGCGGAAAAGCGTAAAATTGACACCCCACCCGCGGTGTTCTCACATCGCCTATCCTTGCGGTCGGCAGGAGCAAAATGACAGACGAAGCGAACGATGCGAGCGAAGTTGCCTCCAAAGAGCGCAGCTTGCTTTTGGTAGATGATGACGTGCCATTTCTCGGTCGCCTTGCGCGCGCCATGGAAAGTCGCGGCTTCACTGTGTCGCAGGCAGGAACGGTGAAGGAAGGGGTCCGCCTGGCCCACGCGGTTAAACCTGATTATGCCGTTGTAGATTTGCGTCTGGATGATGGCAGCGGCTTGGAGGTCGTGTCTGCGCTCCATTCAGTACGAGAAGATGCCCGCGTTATTGTCCTTACCGGCTATGGCAATATTGCAACCGCCGTTGAGGCAGTGAAATTAGGTGCCGTAGATTATCTGTCAAAACCCGCTGATGCAGATGATGTTGAAGCGGCGCTGCTCGCACAGCCGGGCGAAAAAGCGTCGCCGCCAGAAAACCCCATGTCGGCAGATCGTGTGCGGTGGGAGCATATCCAGCGGGTTTATGAACTTTGCAACCGCAATGTCTCAGAGACTGCGCGCCGCTTGAACATGCATCGTCGCACCTTGCAACGCATCCTGGCAAAACGCGCGCCGCGCTAGACGTTATTCAGTTTCGTCATTGGTGATGAGCGCACTGACACCGGGATCGAGTGCCTGGTGAACCCGCGCAGCGGCAGCGCGCGCAAAGAGAAGTGTGACAGCCTTCCTTCGGGCAGCGGCCAACGGAACCCGTTCAGGCTCTCGCAAGATCTCCGCCCCATATTTGTCTGCAACGACAATCCCAACCGGGGCATCTTCTGGAAGCACTTCAAGGGGAAAGTCAGGCGAAACCGCAAAGAAAAACCGATCACAATAATCCAGGTATTCGTGCCATTTCTGATCGACGCGGAAGTCAGCGAGCGAGGACTTGATCTCAACGATGATGATGTCTCCTTTCTTGTCCAACGAGGCAACATCAACGCGACGCCCTGTCTTGAGGCCCAATTCGGTGATCGGCATATGTCCCATATGAATGAGCATTCTGCAGACCCCGCGTTGCACAGCTGCGGCGACAGGAGACTGTCGCCCATCAGATGTTGCGTGGGAAAGGGCATCGTCATCGCTCATAGGTTCTCGACCTCAAGTCCGGCTTTGCCAGCACAGTGGCGCACCATTCCGCGAAGTCTCATGCCTTTGCGCGGATCATTTGCTGCAACGCCGGGCTGCACACTTCCACCATGGTAGAGCGTTCCCAGTGAATTGACGGTGGCAGCCAGATAATAAATTTCATGGTCGATGGGTGTGCCGCTTGCGGCCTGATACCCCATGAAGAGGGCATCTCTGATTTCCGGGCGTTCCTCGAAGTGTCGGAACTCAGCATGGGGGAGTCCAAATCCGCTTTCAGCGAAATCAAGCAGGCTGAACCTGCCATCACTGGTCACAAGAACATTGCTCAGATTGACGTCCCCATGCAGGAACACAAGATCACCAGTCGAGAGGCTCGTCCATTTTTCTGTTAACTGATCACAGAGTGCTTTGTCTTCGGGCTTGGGAAGCGCCTCACGCAATTGCCCTATGGCTCTGAGTATGGGGTCGTTTGGTGAAAGGTTCTGGTCCGTTGCAATAGGCGTCGCATCTGCGTGAAAATCCGCGAGCGCTGCGCCGAGGGTCTCCCCCAACCTCTGTCGGGCGTCAGGTGTTCCGGGGATGGCCGCCGCAAGCAAGCGCCCTTCAAGTTTTGAGAGGCGAAGCCATCCTTCAAGCGGTGCAACGAAGGGGTTTGCCGGAAGATCAAGATCGCCATGCCCGAGAAGGTCTGGGACGGCGAAGCGCCCACAGTCCCGACCGCCAAGTACGTTGAGGGCGTTCACCTCTCGCTGAATAAGAGCGCTGGGGGAACCAAGACCACCTCGTTTGCGGACAAGTTTGAGAACACTGCCATCGCCAAGGTCGTAGACGACACCCCACAGACCAATGCCAAGCTCAGACCAGGGCGGCGGAGGCAGTCTCACGCCCTGAGCCTGCAGGGCAGCGTGAGCCATATCTTCAATAGTGGTGAGGGTCATGGCACGCGATGCTAGAGGCCAGGCGCCGGTGTGCAAGACCAAATTTGTCGACAGTGCAAAAAGCTAGCACCTGCAAAAAAGAAAAGGGCAGCCTGGAGGAAGGCCGCCCTTTGAATTTGCGAAATCAAGTTTCGCAGGGGGGGTGATTTACTCAGCCGCAGAAAGACTTGAAAGGGCGTCTTCATTGGTCGAGAAATTGATCGTCTTGAGGTACTTGATACCGTCTTCAGCGATATCGTCGCCGATCATCCGGTCGCCTTCGTTTTTCAACTCATCCATATCCACATAGGTTGAGTAGAAGTCCTTTGTGCGGTCCGTAATGATGCCTGCTTTAAGCAGCGTCTTGATAAGCACGCGGAAAATGTTCGTGCCTTCCTTCATTTGTTCCCGACGGTCCTCATCGGTGAACGCTTCAAGCATTTCCGCCTGAACTGTTTCCCAATCAAGCCCGAACTGCGGGTAGATGACTTTCTTCTGCTCAGGGTTGACCAGGTTGAAGAGAAGGGTCTGGAAGCAGTGCGCTGCCCAGTCTTCGATGATCTGTTGTTCTTCTTCAGACAGTGATGGGATGGTCCGGTCCGCCCAGATTTTCCCAAACTTGTGATGGAACGCTTCGTCGGTCATCACCAGCTGTGTCAGCTTGACCAGTAGCGGATCGTTGGAGCCGGTGTAGAGCGTTGCAAAGGCGCCCATGGCAAGGCCTTCAACCAGCATCTGCATGCCAACGATCTTTTTGTATACTTCCGGTGCGTTGACAATATCAGTTAGCAGCGTGCCGAGCGTCTCTCCAACAGGAAGCGGTTTGCCAAAGCGGGTTTCCACATACTTGGCGAACGCTGTGACGTGGCGGGCTTCTTCGCGGGTCTGGTTTGCGGCATATTCCTGTGCGCCTGGGTCCAGGAGAATGTGACAAAGGCTTGCTGAAAGGTTCAGGGCACCTTGCTCGCCATGAAGGATCGCTGAGAGGCTCCACCGGGCGGTTTCGTTGGCAAAGCGAACTTTGTCTTTTTCAGAAAGGGCCTGGAAGCACGGGAGTCGAAATTCCGGGATCATCTCCTCTGGCATGATCATCTCATTCTCCATGTCGAAAGGCTCGGAGAAGTCGATATATTTAGTGTCCAGCGGGTCCCAGAAATGGTCGTGGGTTGCGGAAATGATCTTGTCGAATGCGCTGGACCGGTTGCCATAGCGCTCAACATCCATCATTGCGGGGAAATCGTCAGGCGCACAGGCGTTGTAGGCCTCGTCCTTCGTAATCTGCCGAATTTCGGTCATTTATTCCTCCAAAAGGGCCTTTTTCTCCCGCAAACACAGCGGGGACCACGCCCAAAGCCCTGAAAAGGGCCCAAAAACTTGCCTTAACCCAAAAGATAGGATGGCAACCCAGGTCTATCAAGTGGAAAATGACACCTCCGTCATCTTTGATAAATGGGAGATGAAGATCCGCCCGAGCCAAATAGGCCGAAGCTCTCCGTGCGCCCTAACCAAGATTTGGAGTGAGGGGTATTCATTAACTTGAGAGGGCCTCATTAATCTCTTCCGTTCAAATCCCTGACATGCATGCGTTTCCCGTTACATTAGAAAGAAATGTGTGCTATCCGAGAAGTGTTGCGCACAAAATAGTTTGGGGAAACGTGCCCGGACTATGGCGTGATAGAAATAAGGGGTGCTGGAGACCGACCTTCTAGGTTTCCTGCCGCAAAAGACGATAATAAATCGATCGACAGTAAATGTCGGCGACCCGCATAAGCGGGACTTGGGAGGGGGTAGGCCACAAAACGCGCTAAGGGGCGGCTTGTGGAGGTCAGGCAGACTGGTAGAGACGCAAGTCCTACACAGGCGGCGTGACCAAATAAGGTTCTCGGTGATCTCTCATGCAGAGTTCACCGAATAACAAGGATCTTTCCCCCTAATAGTTTTGCGCAGACGCGCCAACCCTTTCCGTGTGCGGAGCATGGGTTGTGGTGTGGTCTGTGTTTAGTGTTGACGGTCGCCGAGGGGCGACCAGGGAGACGGGAAAAGGTCTATGGTAAAGTTACTCGAAGCCCTAATTTTCAAGACTCGCATGCTCATTCTGCTGTCGCTTGCGGCCTTTACGTTCGTTGCGGGCTACTATGCAACGCAACTGAAGATGGATGCTGGGTTTGATAAGCAGCTGCCAGCAGGGCACGAATATATTCAGACCTTCCAGGAGTACCGCGAAAAGCTCTTTGGCTCGAACCGTGTGATCATTGTTCTTGAGGCCAAAGAGGGAAGCATCTGGAACAAAGAATTCTTCCAGGAATATAAAGACATCACGGATGACATCTTTTTCCTTCCCGGTGTCGCGCGCCATACGGTGACGTCCTTGTGGACGCCGAATACGCGATATCTAGAGATTACCGAAGAAGGCATCCGCGCAGATGACGTAATTCCAGGCACGGTGACATCCGAGACGATGAACCCGGTAGCGCTGGAGCAGATCGAAAACAATGTCATCAGGGGTGGCTTTGTCGGTCGATTGGTTGCTCAAGACTTTAAGTCCGCGATGATCACTGCGGAGCTTCTGGAGTACAATCCTAAGACCCAGGAGAAGCTGGACTATTTTGATCTGGCCGCGAAGCTCGAATCTGAAATTCGAAACAAGTATGAAACAGAAGGTGGGGACTACACCGTCCGCATTATCGGCTTTGCGAAGCTGATCGGTGACATCGCCGACGGTGCCCAGTCGGTCGTGATCTTCTTCTTCGTCGCGTTCGTCCTGACAACATTATCGGTTTACCTCTATTCAAGATCTGTCATCCTCACCTTCTTGCCCCTCTTTGCGTCCTTGGTGTCAGTGGTTTGGCAATTTGGTGTGTTGGCCTTCTTGGGTTACGGCCTGGACCCTCTCGCGATCTTGGTGCCCTTCTTGGTCTTTGCCATCGGGGTGAGCCACGGTGTGCAACAGATCAATCTGATAACCGCGGAGATATCGAACGGTGCAACTTCTGAGGAGGCCGCTCGGACAAGTTTCTCTGGTCTT
>JAJFGY010000027.1 GCA_021775935.1 Alphaproteobacteria bacterium | reverse complement strand
CAATCGAACTGCAGGCATATTCTGCTGCTTGATTACTCAGACGGCCCTTCAACGACCACGCGCAGATCTTCTGCCTTATAGATGGGTTCGCCATCGGCCTTTAGGATGCCATCGGCAGTCAGCATAACAATCCGACGATTGATGACCCGCTTCAGGTCGATCTCATATTCGAGCTTTTTCACTTCCGGGGTCACCATGCCTGAGAAGCGCACGGAACCAACGCCAATGGCGCGGCCTTTGCCCTGCGCGCCCATCCAGCCAAGGTAGAAACCAACAAGCTGCCACATGCCATCAAGGCCAAGGCAGCCTGGCATAATCGGGTCGCCTTCGAAATGGCAGGGGAAGAACCAACGATCTTCGGTAATGTCATATTCCGCGCGGATGAGGCCTTTATCGTTCGCGCCGCCAGTGTCGGCAATTTGGGTGATGCGGTCCATCATCAGCATGGGCGGCAACGGCAGCTGCGCATTTCCGGGTCCAAAAAGATCCCCATGCGCACATGCCAGAAGGTCTTCGTATGAATAGCTCGACTTTTGCTCAGCCATGTCCGTCCAATCACCCCGCCCTTTTGTTTGCTGACCTGCTTTTAAGACAAAGTAGGTGTCTTTGCGGCTTTACGCCGGATCAGCATCTGTTGAGCGCTTGGTAACATATGGGGCAAGCCCCGCAAACCCTTGAATTTTATGGCAAGAATGCCATTTTGCCCGGATCGGGCTGTCGCGCGCTGTTGCACCCAAACTCTTGACAAGACGCTCATAATTCCCACATGGTAGGCTATTGTTTGTAATCGTTACAAACTGCAAATCCCTTGAGCGCGCCTGAATTGGGGCGCCGGTCGCAAAGAACAGACAGGTTGGACATGACAGATCGTCCTTATAGTCAGACTTTGGCCCGCCTCCGTGAGGCGGGTCTCCGGCCCACACGCCAGCGCCTGGCGCTGGGACGGCTGCTCTTTGATGAAGGGGACTGCCACGTCACCGCCGAACGCTTGCATGAGCAGGCGCAGGGGGTGGGTGTCTCTGTGTCGCTCGCGACGGTCTACAACACGCTTCACCAGTTCACAGAAGTGGGACTGTTGCGCGAAGTTGTCGTCGATAGCTCGCGTACCTATTTCGACACAAACACAGATGACCACCATCATATCTTCCATGAAGATGAGGGCAGCCTGACAGATATTTCCGGTCAGATGATCGATGTGGCGGGATTACCCGATGTGCCAGAAGGCACAGAGCTGTCGCGGGTCGATGTCGTTGTTCGGGTGCGAAACAGACACTGAGTGTGTCTCTTGGTTTTTGCGACTCATTCTCTTTAGAAACATTGTAAGAAGTTGACGAACCTATTGGTTCGTCTTAATTTCTATGGTGAACGCTTCCTGGGAGGCGTCGGAAATGCGCAATGGCTGAGGAGAACGCATATGTCGCTAGCAGGGTCAAAGACCGAAGGTAATCTCAAAGACGCATTTGCCGGTGAAAGCCAGGCAAATCGCCGCTATCTCTACTTCGCGCAGAAGGCAGACGTAGAAGGCTACAATGATGTGGCATCTGTTTTCCGCTCAACCGCGGAAGGCGAAACCGGCCATGCACATGGCCATCTGGAATTTCTGGAAGCTGTAGGTGACCCGGCAACGGGCGAGCCAATTGGCAGCACAGATCTGAACCTCAAAGCCGCGATTGCAGGCGAAACCCATGAATATACGGATATGTATCCGGGCATGGCGCGGACTGCACGTGATGAAGGCTTTGATGAAATTGCTGACTGGTTCGAAACGCTTGCAAAAGCAGAAAAGAGCCACGCAGGTCGTTTCCAGAAGGCTCTCGACAACCTCGACGACTAAGATTTTGAAGCCGGGCGGCTTCTTGCATGAGGCCGCCCCTTCATTCCCCTATCTGCGTAACTGTGAATAGAGAAAGCCTGACATGAGCAGAGAAGGCAGCCTGGATGCGCCGACGCGCCATCCAATCGATTGGCAGAACCCCGACTTCTATAACCGCGAGCAACTGGATGAAGAGTTGCGCCGCGTCTTCGATATTTGTCACGGGTGTCGCCGCTGCTTCAATCTCTGCGATAGCTTCCCGCGTCTGTTTGACCTGATTGATGACAGCGAGAGCGGCGAGCTGGACACTGTTTCCAGTGATGACTTTGGTCCCGTCGTGGATGCCTGCACGCTTTGCGACATGTGCTTCATGACCAAATGTCCCTATGTGCCCCCGCATGAATTCAATCTCGATTTCCCACACTTGATGCTGCGCCACCGTGCCATTGAGACAAAGGCCGCAGGCGGCCCTCCTTTCGTACCGGGCCAGCTCGCAAAGATGGACCGCAATGGCAAACTGGCAGCCCCAGTTGCAGGGCTTGCGAATTGGGGATCAAAACGCTCCAACAAATTGACACGCCCGGTAATGGAGAAAGTCGCAGGTATCGATGCCCGCGCGGAGCTTCCAAAATTTGCGGGCAAAACATTTATGATGCGCGCGAAGGCCGACGACGCAAAAGGCTCTGTGACGGCAAATGCTGCCGCGCCAGGTAAGGGGCGCAAGGCTGCGCTCTTTGCAACATGCTTTGTGAACTACAACAATCCCACCGTGGGTGAAGCGGCACGCAAAGTTCTGGCGCATATCGGTGTGGAAACAAAGCCGACCTATCCAGGCTGTTGCGGCATGCCCCATCTTGAAAGTGGCAATATCGAAAAGGTCGCTGAGCAGGCACGCAAAGTCTCGACCGAGCTGAAATCCCTGATTGATGAAGGCTATGACATCATTGCGCTCACCGCGTCATGCGGATTGATGCTGAAATTCGAATGGCCCCTCATTCTGCCTGACGATGAAAATGTCAAAGCACTCGCCGAGGCGACATTTGATGTAGACGAATATGTCGTCGACATTGCCAAGAAGGAAGGTCTGCCCCCTGGCATGACCCCCGTTGAGGGGGGCGTTACCGCGCATCTTGCCTGTCATGCGCGTGCGCAAAATATGGGACCAAAATCTGCAGAGATGATGCGCCTCATCCCGGATACAAAAATTGATGTGGTCGAGCGATGCTCGGGGCATGGCGGCACGTTCGGCGTCATGAAAGAGACGTTTGATCTTGCAATGAAAGTTGGAAAGACGGCTGCCCGCAATGTCGCAAAAACCGAAAACAAATATGTCACCTCCGATTGTCCGCTTGCCGCCAAGCACCTGGTGCATGAGGTGGAGACGTTGAACGGGGCCAATGCGGACGGCGAGGCGAAGCCCTTACCGCAAGCCCAGCACCCTATTGAAATCGTGGCGCGTGCATACGGCCTGATCGACTGACAGAGTGAGTGAGAGAAATAGAATGAGTGCTGCCGGAGAACCAACAAGGAAATCAATTTCGCCCGATGACATTCTCGACATGGATGTTTACGAGGGTGAGCGCGATGATCGCCGTTCTCGCTTGCGCGACCTTAAGCGGGACCGCCGCGTTTCTGTTGGGCCGTGCGCGACATTCTATTTCGAGAGCTATGACACGATGCTCCATCAGATCCATGAGATGTTGCGGATTGAGCGTGGCGGCGACGAACAGCTGAAAGATGAGTTGGAAGCCTACAACCCGCTCATTCCGCAAGGTCGCGATCTCGTCATGACACTGATGTTTGAAATTGATGATGAAGTACGCCGCGACCGCATGCTGCGCCAGCTCAGCCATGTTGAGCAGACCTGCTACCTGCAGGTGGGCGATGAAAAAATTATGGCACGGGCAGAAGAGGATGTGGAGCGCACGAAAGAAGATGGCAAAACCTCCTCCATTCACTTCCTGCATTTCGATTTGACCGACGCACAGGCCAAAGCCTTTAAGTCAGCAGATGTCACCGTCTCCGTTGGGATCGACCATGAAAATTACCTGCATGCCGCAGGCCTCACAGCCGCCGTTCGAGCCGCGCTCGCAAGTGATTTGGATTAGATTTCCGGCCCGCTACTCAAACCGCTCGCCGGAGTAAACACCCCACAGGTCGCGCTTGGCCATCCAGCCTGTGTAGCCGCCTGCCTGAGCTTGGCACCAATCAGATCCGCACGCTTCCAGTACAACGACCACATTAGGTTCCGCGGCGGCGACCACTTCGCCAGTGCCGCCAGGGCCTGAAAATAGCTCAGCACTTTCGGTATTGCCGGTGGGCTGCACAAGGGCATGTCGGCGCCCGTCCAGGAGCGTGTGGTAGATCCAGCCTACATCGCCATCCATGTCGCGAACGCGGCGCCAGTTTTCAAACTCCGCCAAGACTTCCATCGGCAGGCCTTTGCGTTGATAGACCCAGCGCACCGGGTGCGACCGGCTGGGTCCAACCCGTACATTCACCTTGCTGGCTTTTAGGCTGACGAAGCGCGGCAGCGGCAGGCCGGTCTCGATGCCCACTGGTCGGTCTTCCGCAAAGCCCGGTGCCGTGACTGCAAAGGGGCCGGTCAGGGTCAAAATGAGCCCCAGGCCGAAAGCTGTCAGCAGGCGGTGGCGGAACTTTGTCGGTCGCGCAGGGCGCACGGAAATGCCTCGCAATTTGGATCGTCGAATGAATCACTCTTATGGTTATGCAAGGGCCTGCCCAGAGGGTCAAGGCGGCGGTCAAGATGACGCTCAAAGAGCTTGAGGGGCTTTGCGGGGGCTTACCACCTCTGCTAGACAAGAGATCTATTTTGAGAAAGAAAGGCGTCCTGCGCCCATGTCTGCTAACCCGTCTGCTAAACCGTCTGCCAACCAGTCAGTCTCGACTGAAAAACCCCTCGTTATCGTGACCCGGAAGCTGCCGGACGCGATCGAAGCACGACTATCAGAACTTTTTGAAACGCGCCTTAACCTGAGCGATGAGGCGATGAGCCAAACAGCACTTGCGGCCGCCATGCGCGAAGCAGATGTCTTGGTTCCTACGGTGACCGACCGCATAGACGGTAGGCTTTTGGCGCAGGCCGGCGACAAGCTCCGACTCATCGCACAGTTCGGGACCGGTGTTGACAATATTGATGTGGAAAGCGCCCTTTCCAGGGGTGTCACTGTCACCAACACACCAAGCGTTTTGACCGAAGACACAGCGGATATGACCATGGCACTGATCCTGTCTGTTCCCAGACGGTTGGTCGAAGGCGTAGACTATTTGCAGGAACGTGCGGCCACCTGGACCGGCTGGTCACCCACCTGGATGTTGGGGCGTCGCATTGGTGGCAAGAAGCTGGGCATCATCGGCATGGGACGTATTGGCCAGGCGGTGGCACGCCGCGCCAAAGCCTTTGGCCTTGAGGTCCATTATCACAACCGCCATCAGGTAAATGCTGCGGTTGAAGCAGAGCTTGGGGCCACCTATTGGGAGAGCCTTGATGCCATGTTGGCGGAAATTGATATTCTCTCCATCAATTGCCCGCACACGCCAGCAACCTATCATTTGCTCAATACAAAGCGCCTGAAGCTCATGAAGCCCGAGGCCTACATCGTCAACACCGCCCGCGGTGATGTGATTGACGAGAATGCGCTTGTTCGCGCCTTGGAAAATAATGAACTGGCAGGGGCAGGACTGGATGTGTTTGAGCAGGAGCCAGCGGTGAACCAGGCCCTTGTCAATAATAGCAAAGTCGTCCTGCTGCCTCATATGGCCTCAGCGACTGTCGAGGGACGGCTGGAGATGGGGGAGAAAGTTCTCATCAACATCCGCACCTGGGTTGATGGACACAAACCGCCAGACCGGGTGATCCCCGCAATTCTTTAGTTAGCTCTTATGCGCAGATAGGTCTGTGATCGTCGGATCATCGCCCGTCAGGGGATTGGCGGGATCGTGGCGCAACGTGATCGTCCGCACCCGTGCATCCAGCGCGTCATAGATCAGAAGTTTACCGGCAAGGCCTGTTCCCGTGCCTGTAAGTTCCTTGATGACCTCAAGTGCCTGCATAGACCCCATGACGCCAGTAAGAGCGCCAAGCACCCCTGCCTCTTCGCAGGTCGGCACCAGGCCGTCAGCAGGGGCATAGGGTATAAAATCGCGGTAGGTGGGCAGAGGCACGCCGTCCGCGTCTTTCTCATAACCCTTATACGTGCTGATCTGCCCGTCAAAGCGCCCCACAGCGGCTGAGACCAGCGGCACCTTCGCAAAATAGCACGCATCATTCACGAGGAAGCGTGTGGGAAAATTATCGCAGCCGTCAGCGACCAGATCATATTGCCCGATCAGGGTTGTGGCATTGGTGGCGTTAAGACGCGCTTCATGGGTAATGACAGAGATGTCGGGATTGATCCGAGCGATGGCATCCGCCGCACTCTCAACTTTGGCCCGGCCAACATCATCCGTGCTGTGCACCACTTGCCTCTGCAGGTTTGAGAGCGAGACAATGTCATCATCAACAATACCTATGGTGCCGACACCTGCTGCAGCGAGGTAGAGCAGCAGCGGAGAGCCGAGGCCGCCCGCACCCACAACCAGCACTTTTGACTGCATGAGTTTCTGTTGGCCGGGACCGCCAATTTCCTTCAGCACAATATGCCGGGCGTAACGCTCCAACTGATCGTCATTGAGGGCCATAAGTCTCTCCGGTGAACGGGCTCATCCCTATCCGCCACGATCAGCGGCAAATGTCAATCGCCGGGCCGTCGCTTAGGGCGCGGGGGCCAGAACCACCGCCTGTGTTGATCTGCCAATGCGCCCATAGACGTCATGAATTTCAGACTCGGTCATGCCGCGTCCATCAGGAAACCAGTCGGATCTTGTTTTGATCCCGATCCAGGGTCCGCCGATACCAGGTCCTT
>JAJFGY010000260.1 GCA_021775935.1 Alphaproteobacteria bacterium | reverse complement strand
TGCCGCAGCTGCGCTTAACTCAGTCGGAAATGACGGTAGCGATTTCGCCCGAACAGGGTGGCGGGATCGTGTCGTTTGATGCCTTCGGCGAGGCGGTGTTGGTGCCAGCGCGAGACCCCACCCGGGCACCGACCGATCCGGCCGCCTTCACCCTGGTCCCCTATTGCAGCCGCATTGCAGACGGACAGGCAAGGTCTGGCGCTTCAGCAATCGACCTGAAGCCGAACTTGGAGGGTGAGCCTTATCCTCTCCATGGGGAAGGGTGGCTCTGTCCGTGGCAGGTTGAGAGTGCTGATGATCAGACAGCGGTCTTGAAGCTCTCTTATGTACCCTTGGCAGGAAGGTGGCCTTGGGCGTTTGAGGCCACGCAAAGATACGAACTGGCGGACGGCCAACTGACACATGCCATGTCAGTTCAAAACAAGTCAGATAGTCCCATGCCCGCAGGGATAGGATTTCACCCCTATTTCCTGAAGGAGCCTGGCACCAGCTTGGAGGCAGCTGTGCGAGGAGTGTGGCAGGCGAATGAGGAGCTGCTACCCACGGTCCATGAAACCTTGCCGCAGGGTGGCCCATGGCTTGGTGGAGGCTTTGATCCAGACGAGCCGCTTGATCATTGTTTTACCGGTTGGGACCGCAAACTGCAGATTGTGCGGAAGAAAATCCAGGTCACGCTAACCGCGTCATCAGAACTAGGCTTGCTGCATGTATTTGCGCCTAAAGGAGCCCCCTTCTTTTGTGCAGAACCGGTGTCCCATATGCCAGATGCCCTCAATCAGGCAGACACACAGTTCCAGATGCAGATGCTGGAGCCTGGCGAAATTTTTAAGGCTGAAGTTGCCTATCTCGTTGAAAAGCCAGCCTGACCGGCATTCAGACCTCTTCTCGAATTTCAGAAAGATTGCGAGAGCAGATTAGCGGTTCGCTTTCGCGCCTAAAGGTGTAATTTGTCGGGTACAAAGCCAATAAAGAACCCAGAAAATCCTGAACAGGGGGAATATATGTCAGAGATCGATGCAGACCTATTTCAGCTTGCCATGTCCGAAGAGGCGCGCCCTCTCATGGACGCGGTAAAAAAACACATCGCTGAAAACGTTGATCCCATTACCGAAGAATTTATCAAACTCAATGAAGAGAAAGAGGATCGCTGGAGCTGGCATCCGCGTCAGCTGGAGCTGCTCGAAGGAGCAAAGGCGAAAGCAAAAGAATCCGGCTTGTGGAACTTCTTCCTGCCAGACGATGAAACAGGGGCAGGCCTGAGCAATCTTGACTATGCCTATATCGCAACCGAGCTCGGCAAATCGCCGCTCGCCTCAGAAACGCTCAACTGCAGCGCGCCTGATACGGGCAATATGGAAGTGCTGGAGCGGGTTGGGACACCAGAGCAGAAGGAAAAATGGCTAAAGCCATTGTTGAACGGAGAAATTCGTTCCGCCTATGCGATGACGGAGCCAGGCATACCGTCATCCGATGCCAAAAACATTAGTACAACCGCTGTGTTGGATGGTGACGAATGGGTCATCAATGGTGAGAAGTTCTACATCTCCGGCGCGGGCGACCCACGCTGCAAGATCATGATCACGATGGTGAAGACGAGCCCGGATGCTGCACCGAGTAAGCAGCAGTCACAGATCCTGGTGCCCATAGACACCCCAGGCGTGGATATTCTGGAGGGCATGGAGGTGTTTGGTGAAGACCACGCACCTCGAGGCCACATGCATATCCGGTTCACTGATGTGCGTGTTCCAAAGGAAAATATTCTGCTCGGAGAAGGCCGTGGTTTTGAAATTTCCCAGGTACGTTTGGGCCCAGGCCGAATTCACCACTGCATGCGTTCAATTGGGAAAGCCGAAAAGGCGCTTGAGCTGATGGTAAAGCGGGCAGGATCCCGTGAAGCATTCGGTAAGCCGATTGCCAAACTCGGCAAGAATGTCGAGGTCATATCTCGCGCACGTATTGAAATCACAGCGATGCGGCTGGCAGTGCTGCAGGCAGCCAAGGCGATGGATGTACTCGGGAACAAGGAAGCCCGCGTTTACGTCAGCGCCGTTAAAGCGATGGTGCCAGAAAAAGTCTGTCTCATCATCGACCAGGCCATCCAGATGCACGGTGCTGCCGGGGTGTCTCAGTGGACACCACTTGCAGGCATGTACGCAGACATGCGGCATTTGCGTTTTGCCGATGGCCCCGATGAAGTTCACCACATGGTGGTAGGCCGTGCCGAGCTGCAAAGCCACGACATGTGGTGATGGTCTTTCTGGACGGCTAGGCCGGACATTCGACCTCTGTCCACCTAAATAATTAAACCCCTTACGAGCCATCTGGCTGGTGAGGGGTTTTTTAACGTGTAGTGCCTAGTTTGCGAGCTGAGCAGCGTTTGTATCAGAACTGATACAATTTCGCAGAAGATGGGGCTTCTCCGGGACACGTTAGTCCGGTTCGACATCTAGTCTTTTGTGGCTTGCGTCGAACTGGGAGATTATTGATATGTATGCATCAAGGCGCCAAGTATTATTGGGCGCAGCCGCAACTTCTGTACTGGCGACCGCCGGTTGTGTGGGGTCCTTTGGATCCGCTTCTTCATACCTGACACAGATCCTCGAACCTGAAAATCAGAATACGGTTTTCCATTGGACCGATATTGTGATGCAGCAGGTGCGCGATCAGCGCGTGCCTCCACCCAGAGCGGCGTACAACTTCTCTCTGCCCCTCGCGGCGGGTTTTTTGGCAGCCAATGGCATTGAGCAGCAATATGATGAGCCATTTGGTATCGGGTCAGGCCCAGCAGGTGCCGATCCCGAAGTAGCCTACGGTGTTGCTTTTGCAATTGCGGCAGCCGAAACATTCCAACAACCATTTGTGTTTGAACGCCGAGCCTTTCTTGATCGCTTCCCCGATGGTGAGGCTAAGCAGCAAGGTGTTGAGTGGGGAGAGCGCGTCGGCCGTCATATAGTCGATATGCGAACTGACGACGGTTCCGAGCCAAGCGAGGCAAATTTCTATTTGGATCGGTATCAACGCAGGCCAGACGAACTGCGTTGGAGTCCCACTGCGCCTTTCTATTCCGCGTCGCCGGGACCTGCGTTCGGGTCTTTTGCGAGAGGTCTTTTCCCTGGTCAGGGGAAAATCAAGCCGTGGACCATGACGTCCGGATCGCAATTTCGTGCAGTCGATTTCTATGATCCCAAAAGCCCGGAGTTTGCGAGCGAATTTGCAACCATCAAGGAGCTTGGCGGAGGGGATAGCAAGACCCGCACGGCCGATCAGTCGCAGATCGCCCTCTTCTGGGAAGACGGTCCATGGGGCATCACGCCACCAGGCCACTTTATCTATATCGGCATTCAATTGCTGCAGGACAAAGGTCTGAGCTTTATTGAGCTGGCAAGAGCCTTCGCCCTGATGGGTATGACCCAGTGTGATGCCTCGATCAGCGCATGGGACAGTAAGTACCACCACGATATCGTTCGGCCAGAAAGCGCCATTCGTGTTCGTGCTCCTAAGTTTCACAATTCGGATCCGCGCGTGGTCGTGCAGTCTGACTGGCAGAGCTACATCCCAACGCCGGAATTTCCGTCCTATACTTCCGGCCATTCCACATTTGGAGCCGCTGGCGCTGAAATGATTGCGCACGTACTGGGCCGAGATGAAGTGACCTTTTCAGGAAGATCTCCAGATCAGGTGCTTTGGCCAGAACTCACCGGCGTGACCCGACGCTGGACCAGCCTCAGTCAGGCAGCAGAAGAAAATGGTCTCTCTCGTCTCTACGGCGGCGTTCATTGGGAGCTTGATCATGTCCAGGCGATGAAGGCAGGGCGCGCCATTGCGCGTCAAGCTTATCAAACTCTTTTCGTAAAGAGGGCTTGAGACATGACCAGGAATAACCAAAAGCTTCTTCTATCCACTGTCTCTGCAACCGCATTGCTTGGGCTTGCAACAGCAGCCTACGCGGACGGGGTGTCCCTCAACTATGAAAGACTCTCTTTCTTTGAAGAACCAATCGCTACTGAAGTCGGAGACGTAACGCTGGAATTCAGAGGCACGATAGACCTGCCAGTGTCTGTCGAGTTGGAGAATAGAACGAGAGAAGATTACAACTTTACTGGCAATTTTCAGGTGAACGCTGAAACGCAGACATCCAATCAACTGACTTTGGGTGCCACCTATTTCGGTCAATACGCAACAGAAGACACCGATGACCACTACACTGAGAATGTTGCGGCATATGTTGGCGGTGTATGGGGCACAGTGATCGGCGGTAATGTCGCTGGTATTGTTCGTGAAGAAACACGGCGCGCCCGGGGGGTCGGGAATGCCGAGCTCAACTTTGACGCCACATATGGCGAGCTGGACGATCTGGGAGCGTCCTACGTTGGACGGTACGGTCCGGTAGTTTTAAGCGGTACCATAGATGAAGATGCCAATGTCGAAGTCGGCGCGATGTTCCAGCGACCTCTTGGAAACAAAGACTATCGGTTCACAGGTCGGTATTCCGAGGGAACATATGTCGCGGCGGACGGCTCGACAGTCTTCGATACCCGCGGCGTTGGCGCGGTCGGCGAATTCGTCTACGGAAGTTCCACGTTTGATCTGGGCATTGGCTATGAAAATTTCGCTGCGACCGCAGCGGATGTTGACCGGTGGTATGTATCCACGGGTGCTCAGACCAAACTAGGTGTCGTCGGACTCTCCCTTGAAGGTCACTATGGCGAAGTGGAACGGCAGGAAGAAGTCTCAGCTGCTTTTGGTGCGCAATATGATATTGCGCGCGGATTGTCCGCTAACCTGGGTGTCAATTACAGTTATGCGCCAATTACTGTAAACGGGATCAGCTTTAACGATGCTCAAGAAACAAAAGGTATCGTGTCATTGCGATATAGTTTCTAGAATATCTGACCGGCGCGAAGCATATTTGCTTGCAGCTTTGCGCCGGTAAACAGGAAGACATTCGGCAAAAGATAGGGGTTGTCGACGAATGGAGCGGTTCGCCCGCATTCTGGTTGTGGATGATCAACCAGATATACGTGAAGCACTTGGTGCGCATTTGGAGCGCAGCGGGTTTGACGTTTTGCTTGCTGAAAGCGCCGCGACTGCCCGCAAGGTCATTCTAAGCGAGGCCGTCGATCTCGTCGTGCTCGACATCATGATGCCAGGTGAAGATGGGCTCAGCCTGTGTCGTCATCTAGCAGAGACACAAGAACTTCCCGTCATCCTGCTGACTGCACTGACCGAAGATACAGACCGAATAATTGGTCTGGAGCTCGGTGCGGACGACTATGTGACTAAACCTTTCAATCCGCGGGAGCTTATCGCGCGGATCAAAGCTGTCCTGCGCCGTTCTCAGGGAGTGCATGAGCCAGCCCAAGCTGCCCATCTTCTTAGTTTTGGCGCGTGGACACTCAACTTGCACAAAGGAGAACTCACCACAGAAGATGGTGTCATCGTTCCCTTGAGCGCCGGCGAAACACAACTTTTGACAGTGTTTCTGAATAATCAGAACAATGTCTTGACACGCGACGAGCTGATCGACCTCACAAAGGGGCGGGATGCATTGCCGTTTGAGAGAAGTGTCGACAATATGATCAGTAGACTTCGCCGCAAAATTGAACCGGACCCAAAAGAACCCGTTTACATAAGAACAGTTTGGGGCGGTGGATATCGCTTCGTCGGGCAGCTAGAAACTCCGTGATGGACCTCTTCCGACTTCGGACCTTGCCTGGACAGCTGGTTGCTCTGTTTGTGGTGGTGCTCCTTGTATCTCAGATCATCAATGTATTTCTGATCGTTGGGGAGCGGCGGTTGCAAGCGCGCTCGACGCTATACGCTTCCGCCGTGGACGCCATGGCGAACGAGACGGTGAGATTTTTGGCTAATACTGATGTGCGCCCAAGAGGTGATGGTCCAGGAAGACCCCCGCCTCAGGTGCGTATAGAGGTAACACTGAAGCCTGTTGTCGACCGATTGACAGATGGCTCCTGTCTTAAGACCTATGAGGAGCGCCTTAGGGGCATGCTCATAGACAAAGACATATCGGTTGAAAGGGTTTTGGTTTGTAGCGGTGACCGTTTGCGGCGACCAGACCACCGGCCTGGCCCTCAGGGGCGTCCGTGGCCCCCACGGCGAGAGCATGCTAAAGGAGATCCAGATTTTGGCCGGCCACCCCCACCGCACCGGCGAGGTCCGCCACCTGACCCGAGGGGACCCCGGGGTCCAGGTTTCGAACACCTTGTCATGTCTGTTCAACTCGCCGATGGCCGATGGATAAACGGCATCACCGGTCACTACCCGTTGGAAAACATGACCCCGCGGATCTTCCTGGCGACCGGCGGCATGATCCTCCTAACTGTCTTAATCGTTATCTTCTTTGCCCGACGCATTACGCGCCCCCTGACCGACCTCGCCGTCGCGGCAGATCAGCTCGGCCGAGGAGGCCATGGTGTTCAACTCAGGGAGGCGGGGCCGAGCGATCTCCGGACAGCAATTTCTGCATTCAATGCGATGCAGGAGCGGTTGACCCGCATGATCGAAACACAACGGACAATGTTGCGGTCTGTTGGACATGATTTGCGCACGCCGCTCACTTCTTTACGGATTCGGATCGAGGCCATGGAGCCAGAAACCGAACGCGCCAAAATTATCGCAACTCTGGATGAGATGAAGGCGATGATGGAGGAAATCCTCACTTGGGCCGAAGATGCTTCAGGGATAGAAGAGCTTCATCGCGTCGACATCAGCGCAATGCTTTCCAGTTTGTGTGATGACTATCAAGACGCTGGTGAGAAGGTGACGTTTGATGATGCTGGTTCGATCATCGTTCTGTGCCGAAGAGTTTCTCTGCGCCGAGCGCTTCGCAATCTGATCGACAATGGATTGAAATATGGTGGGGCGGTTGAACTGTCTCTGGAAGTGGGGGGGCAAGGTGCCCTCATCTGTATTGATGACAATGGACCTGGAATTCCCGACCGGCAGTTGCGTGAGGTCCTGAAACCTTTTGTCCGCCTGGAAGCATCAAGAAGTAAAGATACAGGCGGTGCAGGACTTGGTCTCTCAATTGCGCAGTCCATCATTCAAGCGCATGGCGCAGAGCTCAGCCTTGAAAACAAACGACCTACTGGACTGCGGGCGTCGTTCACACTGCCTTTAGAACCGTAGAGCGATGTCCACAGCCCTAGTGCATCAGGTAGAATAGACGGGGTCATACATATAGCCCCTGATCAGATGGCCAAATCCGTCGGGCGCGGTGACACCCGCCACGCCCTCTTGTTGGGCGACATCTGCGACCCGTTCCGCGATCTTTGCAGAAACATCGCGTATCATTGGGAGGCGCGGATAGATAGCGCCCTCCGCAATGTCCTCATCTGTAACCTCAGCGGCAAGAGCTGACGCGGCGCCCAGAAACATTTCCTCGGAAATTACTTTTGCTTCCGAGATGATCGCACCAAGACCAATGCCTGGGAAGATATAGGCATTGTTTCCCTGCGCGGGGCGATGGGTCACACCGTTGAGAGTAACCGGCGCAAACGGACTCCCGCTTGCAAATATGGCTCTGCCCTCAGACCATTCATAGGCCTGCGCTGCTGTGCATTCAGCGCTCGTTGTTGGATTGGACAGGGCGAATATCGTCGGGCGTTCGTTGAGCTCCGCCATGGTCTTTATAACTTCTTCTGTAAACGTGCCTGGTGCGCCCGTCGCACCAATAAGAACATCAGGCTTGATCGCCTGGATCGCGGTGACAAAGTCAGACCCGGTGTGATCATGGGCGTAGGGCAAATTGTGCGGCATAAGGTCGGTTCGGCTCTCAACCACCAAACCTTCCACATCGACAAACCAAAGGCGCTTGCGGGCGTCCTCGTTGCTCAGGCCTTCTTTCTCAAGGGCCGCACAAATCAGATCTGCGATGCCTGTCGCGGCCGATCCAGCGCCGAGAAACATAATCTTAAGGTCTCCAAAATTCTTACCGGAGATCCGTGTTGAGGCATACACACCAGCCAGCGCGACGGCTGCCGTTCCCTGAATGTCATCATTGAAGCAGAGAACTTCGTCGCGATAGGTGTTCAAAAGCCGATAGGCGTTGGGTGTTTGAAAGTCCTCGAACTGAATAAGGGCCTTTGGAAACTTCACTTGCACCGCATTTACGAACTCTTCCACCAATCCAGTATATGCATCCCCTTGAATGCGCTCGTGGGGGTACCCGAGATAGAGTGGATCGTTCCGGAGTTCCGCATTGCTTGTGCCCACATCCAGCATGATTGGAAGACACTGGTGTGGTTGAATGCCTGCGCAGGCGATGTAAAGCGCAAGCTTGCCGATGGGAATGCCCATACCGTTTGCGCCAAGGTCGCCGAGACCCAAAATGCGCTGGCCGTCGGTAATCACGATCACGCGAACATCTTTCTCGGGCCAGTTATCCAGCATATTGTTGATCTCACCCCTGTCGTCGGGTGTGATGTAGAAGCCTTGGGGCTTTCTGAAAATATGCGCGAATTCTTTGCACGCTTGCCCAACAGTCGGCGTATAGATCAGCGGCATTATTTCTTCGATGTGATCGATAACCGTTCGATAGAAGAGTGTCTGATTGCGTTCCTGCAGAGCAGTCAGGAATATGTAGCGCTCAATGTCATGCTCCTTGCGGCGCATGTTCTCCAAGACACGCATCTTTTGAGTTTCAAGATCCGCGACATTGTAGGGAACCAATCCGCGTAGCCCGAGCGCCTCTCGTTCTGCCCGCGAGAAGGCAGTGGATTTTGTGCGAACTCTGTCGTTAAGCAGCGGCCGACCGGTTACCTGCGTCATGCGATATGCCTCATGTTGGCATCTGGTATAAGAAAACCTGCAGATGCAGACCAATTATATGGGCGCTGTGTTGACAAAGATTAACTTGTTGGTCAAATGACAGTGAGACGTAGGCAGACGATCAGTCACGCTGGCGTGAACGTTCCGGCAAGTGCGTGGTTAGTGGTCGGTGGACGATGCTTTTCCGCCGCTGATACCCTCTTTTGGCCTTTTGGGAAGACGGCTCCAAACCGCCTCGCCAAGACTCAATCCTGCCACACAAATGACGAGTGCTAGAACAATGCGCAGATCGTTGAAGTCTGTTCCTTTGAGCCAGGCCGGGAGTTGACCCCAGGCGATGTAGGCGCCGTAAAGGATGCCGCCTGCTGAGGCGAGACCGAGGACATGCCAGATGAGCTTTGAAAGCATCACAATACCTCCACGGTTTCTAGGTCTACTTTGAAGACCAGAAGGTCACCTCGTCGTTCGATCTGCCCGTCCACCTGGATGCGCGCAGCGACGAACCGTTGCAATGCGCCATCAATCGGGTTTCCTTCAAGATCAGCGAGCAGGAAAAATTCGCTACCTTCCACAGGAGCTGTGCTGACGAATACCGCTGGGATGCCGCCATTGAGGCAAAGGTTTGCACAAGCCTTGTGCGCAATGCCGGTCCCGGGGCGCATGGCACCCGTGTAACATTTGCCGTCGCAGATTTCACCGGTGAGCCTCCAGACACCCAGGTCTGTCACCGAAAGGTCAATGGAATCGCGAACAATGTCTGAAAGACCATCAACAGATGCCCGCAAGGGAACTTTGCCGCCGACCTGGAGCATGTCAATGTCACCGCGCTTCAACAGAACGCCGCCGACATCGACAATCTGTCCGGCTAGGCTCGCCGCTTTGTTCTGCACGCCGCGTTTCCCTTGGCCAGCAAGCAGCAATGTATGGCCATTCGGGAACGTGTCGTCCGGGGCAACTCGAATAAGCGGGTAGGGCGATGTCTCCAGAATGCCGGTAAAGGACTTGTATTGAAAAAAGAAGCGTCCGGGTCCAGGGTCAGGTTGTGTCGCAGATATGAAATATCCGGCACCTGCCATCAATACAACAAATGCCAATGTGACGAAGGTGATAAGGCCGCGACTTCCGCGCGGCACACCACGGATATACCCAACAAAAAAGTCATTATGTGCATTGGCCATCAGTGTGTCTCCCCAATTAGCACTGGGTCGACATGGGTGCCCGGTGGGTTCGGCGTCGGGTCAACCAATATCTGACCATCTTGCAACTGCAACCGGTAGGTCGCGATTTTTTCCGTGAACGGAGCCGGTGCGCGCCCGTCTTCAGGTCGATACTGAAATCCGTGCCAGGGGCAGGTAATGCAGCCGTCAATGATGCGGCCTTCCCCAAGGGGGCCGTTCTGATGGGCACAGGCGTTAGAGGTAGCAGACAGCTTCCCATCATATCGAAAAATGGCAATGCGTTCGCCGCCGGGCAGCGGCACAACCAGACCGTGCTCATCTTCAATATCATCCAGCAGCGCAATATTGATCCAGTTGCCATCGGCGTTGGCATTGGTATCTCGGTCGAAGGTTGTTTCTTTACGACCTGCAGCGAGATGCAGCAGCAAAAGCGTGATTGAAAAAACTGCGACAAGCACCGGGAAAATCGGGTCTGTTGCCCCTTGTAGATAGCCAAAGAGCACGTGTGCAACGAGGGAGGCGTAGCCTGCATAAATCATCATATGCAGTGCCTTCCAGAAAGGCGGTGTAAAGAACTTCAACCAGAAATCATGGCTGGTGACCGCGAGCACGAGCAAGACGAACAGCGAGAAAATGCCGAATGCTTCAAACGGGAAGCCCAGAAACTGCGAATAGTCCACATTGCTGGACAGCAGTGCGACATAGCGGTCTGTAGGCGAAAAAACAAAATACCAGTCGATCACATAGCTTGCATGGGTCAGCGCGACCGCGAAGGTCAGGACGCCTAGATGACGGCGATTATATAGGAGAGGTAGAAAACGTGGGTCGAGCCGTGCGAGCGGCCCGATACACAAGATCACAGACAGGAGAATGAACGCACAGGTGCCGAACGCACGCATACGCAAGATCGGATAGTTCACCTGCTGCGCACGCTCAATCTCAGAAGGAGCGAATTTCAAAAAGAGGACGATGTAGAGCACGATGCCAGCGAGTGCAACCAGGTCGTACACATATTTGTTTGGGTTCCACTGAACCGGTGTGTATTTGACACTCATGGCGAAACAGCCTCACCGGACTGTGGTGGGGCGAGCTGGACCGGTGCCGCGTCACCAAGTTGTTCAACGCGGATGACCACCGCGATTAGAATGAGGAGGGGCAGCATGACCGCAAGGCCCCGCCAGATTGCATGGTGGGATGTTCGATGAATGCGTTTCATGCGCTTCTCTAGGACCTCTTGAGTTCTAGGC
>JAJFGY010000259.1 GCA_021775935.1 Alphaproteobacteria bacterium | reverse complement strand
GCTGTCACGCGCGTGCTGATCGAAAGTGCCGATGCAGACGGCAACCGCTGGTTCACGGTTGGCGTCTCGCCCAATATTGTAGATGCGTCTTTTCAGGCACTGACCGACAGCATTACCTACAAGCTTTTGCGCGACAAGGCGCCAGCCCCGCTTGCATCGGAAAATCAGGCGTCCTTGAAACAACCGGGAAATCAATAACAAGTTAGTCGGCAGATCCCACAGGCATCATCCCTGCAATCACACGTCGGATCGATGTTTCCAGTTCCAACTGGGATGTTCGCTTGTCGCTGTGAAGGGTCACCAACGCTGCTTCTGCCAACGCAGCATTGAGGAAACGTGCCGCGAGCTCGATGGACGGAACCTCTATCTCGCCAGCAGCAGCTGCCGCTGCAAGCCCTTTCGTCATCAGACCCAGGCTCGTCTCGGCCTCGAGGTCTCTTGCCCGCTTCCACCCAAGCACTTGCGGCCCCTGGTCTATCAGGATTGCGGCGACGTCTGGTTTGCGCACTTCCTTCAGCCATGCGAGGCAGGCATTGGTGAGGCTCTCCAAGGGAGAGGTTACGACCTTGGCGGCCCTGCCGGACCGGTGGATAGCTCCATCTGACGTGGCCACAAAAACCGCCTCAAACACGTCCTGCTTGGTCGCGAAATGGTAGTACATCGCGCCACGGCTGACGCCGGCTCCGGCCAGGATCTGATCGGTCGATGTCGCCTCATACCCTTGTTTTGCAAAGAGGTTCTGCGCTGCCTCTATGAGGTTTGCTCGGGTTGCGCTGCGTCGTTCTGATTGAGTCGCCATGTGCCCACTTTACAGCACCTCTTTCAATTGGTAAAACCGACAGACAGTCGGTATTTAACTTAAACATAACGCGCTCAAAAGGAGACTGAGATGGCTTCATATCCAGAGCATTTTGATCACATGTTGGCTGCTTGGAACGAACGTGAGCCGACGAAGGTACGCGGACATCTGGAAAAAGCGCTGGCGCCTGACGTGCATTTCGTAGATCCGTCAAACGACGTAACGGGACTTGATGCCTTTGAGGCGATGGTTCATGAGTTTCGTCAGAAACTGTTGCCGGAGGCTGTGTGCTCAAGAGCCAGTGGCGTTGATGGTCACCATGGCTTGTATAGGTATGATTGGGCCATACATAGTGAGGGCAATCTCGTGACCGTAGGGTTTGATACCGTCGTTACGAACGATGCTGGGATGATTGCCAAGGTCTATGGATTTTTTGGTCCTTTGCCAGAAAAAGATACCTAAAATCTGAGCCCGGCATGCTGCCTCGCAAGATTTTTTGCCAGGCAATTCTCGATTGGTGGTGCTGGGGTGAGTGCGAATTCAGAAAGGGTGCAAGGCGCTGAAGTGCCCGACGCTGCGCGTGAAGCCATGCTGGGCGGCATCGGCGCTGCATCGGGCTATGCCTTTTGGGGCCTCACCGTCATCTTCTACAAGCAACTTACCCATGTGTCCGCTTATGAAGTGTTGGCACAACGCACTCTGTGGAGCGTGGTCCTGACCGTTGGATTGATCTTTCTCTTCCGACGCGGGCCAGCTCTTTATGCCGTGCTTACAAACACCCGTCTTTTGCTCACGCTTTGCGCCACCAGTCTCATCATTGGGACGAACTGGTTCGTCTTCATCTATTCAATCAATGAAGAGCGCGTGCTGGAGACAAGTCTGGGATATTACATCAACCCGCTCATCAGCGTGCTCATTGGCGTCGCCTTTCTGTCAGAAAAGCTGACCCGTCCGCAGATCGTTGCTGTTGTCCTGGCCTTTGTTGGCGTTTTGGTCATGACAATCGATTTTGGGGAGGTGCCCTGGATTTCTCTTTTCCTGGCGGTGACGTTCGCAATCTACGGCTACCTGCGCAAAATCACGGCGGTCGATCCGCTGGAGGGGCTGTCCGTCGAAGTCCTCATCCTGCTGCCGCTCGCGGTTGGCTATCTTCTCTACATGGAGACGCAGGCAGGCACGGCGCTGTTGCATGAAACACCCTGGACAATAGTCTTGTTAATGTTGGCAGGGCCGATGCCCGTCATTCCGCTCTTTCTCTTCAATTACGGGGCGCAGCGCATTCGCCTGGCGACGCTGGGGCTGATGCAATATCTGGCACCCACGGTGCAACTGGTGATTGCCGTGTGGATGTATGGGGAAGAACTCACCGACACCCATCTCGTGACCTTCGGCCTCATCTGGATGGGGCTTGCGCTCTTCAGCTGGGACACCTGGCGGCGAGAACGGGAACTGCGACGGGTCGGTGATCGAAACCCATCTCTATGAAGAACACAATCATCGGACAACTCTGAACTACTCGACGACTGACTCGTCGAAATTCGTCGCGGCGGCCTTCGCGGGTTCAGAAATCTCTGGCAATTGCGATAGTCTGCCATACGAAAACTGAAAGCATTCGGTCAGCTTGTCGGCGACTTCCGCGTCAAAGTGCGGCTTCTATCCTCGGGAGAACATCTTCGACCCGATCAACCACCGAATATTGTCCGCGAATGGCTGACTGAACAAAGCCCTGATCAATCATGTGATCGAAGAGGCTGATCAGCGGGTCCCAGAATCCATTCAGGTTGAGAAAGACGATGGGCCGGTTGTGGCGACCAAGCTGCGCCCAGGTGAGCATCTCAATGACTTCTTCCAGCGTCCCGATGCCGCCGGGCAGGGCGAGGAAGGCATCTGATCGTTCAAACATC
>JAJFGY010000258.1 GCA_021775935.1 Alphaproteobacteria bacterium | reverse complement strand
TCATTTTGTACAAAGCGGTTGTCATGGTGCCGCAAGGCTTCATCTACACAGTCGAGCGATTTGGGAAGTACACGCAGAGCCTCCAGCCGGGCCTCTCTATCATCACTCCTTTCATTAATCGCATTGGCAAAAAAGTGAATGTGATGGAGCAGGTGCTGGATGTACCTAGCCAGGAAGTCATCACCAGAGACAATGCGATGGTGACGGCTGATGGTGTTGTCTTTTTCCAGGTGATGGATGCGGCACAGGCATCCTACGAGGTAAATGATCTTCAGTACGCGATCCTTAACCTCACCATGACCAACACACGGACAGTGATGGGCAGCATGGATCTGGATGAACTCCTGAGCCAGCGTGACAAGATCAACGCACAATTGTTGGCTGTTGTTGATGAAGCCACCAACCCCTGGGGCGTGAAAGTCACCCGCATTGAGATCAAAGACATTAATCCGCCCCGCGACCTAGTGGATGCGATGGGACGTCAGATGAAGGCAGAGCGCGACAAACGTGCGACCATTCTGGAAGCAGAAGGGGATCGTCAGTCAGAGATCCTGAAGGCAGAAGGTCAGAAGCGTGGCGCGGTTCTGGAAGCAGAAGGCCGGAAGGAAGCGGCTTTCCGGGATGCGGAAGCGCGCGAGCGGGCAGCGCAGGCTGAAGCGCAGGCGACGGCTGTTGTGAGTAAGGCCATCGCTGAAGGTGATGTGCAGGCGATCAACTATTTCGTTGCAACCAAGTATGTCGAAGCGTTGCAGGCGGTTGCCTCAGCGCCCAATCAGAAGCTTGTTATGATGCCGCTTGAGGCTTCAAGTCTGATCGGCGCCATTGGCGGTATCTCCGAGATTGCCCGGGAATCCTTTGGTGGTGACGCCCCCTCCCGCAACCCAAGCAGCGGGTCGGGCTCGGTTCCTCGCGTAACGCCGGAGGGCTAATCCCATGGAAGAGTTTTTCGCAACATGGGGTGATTGGACCTGGTGGATCCTCGCGGTCGCACTGGCCGCCCTAGAGATGGTGGTCCCGGGCGTCCTGCTGATCTGGCTCGCGGCGGCGGCGGCGGTGGTTGCCCTTGTCGGACTGGTGCTGCCGCTTGCGTGGCAGGGAGAGGTGGCTCTGTTTGCGGTTTTGTCTGTGGCCTTTGCCTATGCAGGGTATCGGTGGTCAAACCAGCCTAACCAGCAAGTGTCCGACAGTCCCAACCTCAACCATCGCGGCAAATCCTATGTGGGCCGGACTTTTGTTGTGGCAGAGGCGATTGTGAACGGTCGTGGCAAAGTCACCGTGGGTGATACCTTGTGGCCGGTCTCTGGGACTGACGCAGAGATGGGTGCAACAGTTCGCGTGACTGATGTTGACGGTGCGACGCTGCTTGTTGAGCCAGTCTGACCAAGAGCACCTGCGACGAGAAAAGCCCGGCGCATGCGCCGGGCTTTGTCGGTTTGGTGCTGTTGATAAGTCTGTTCTAGGCGGCTTTGATGCTGTCGAGGAACGTGCGCATTTGCCCGTCGAGGTTCGCGGTGTGGTCGCCCAAAGACTGGAAGTTCTGCACCAGATTTTCTGCGGCCTCGCTTGTTTCTGTGATGCCGGATTGAATGCCGCCAGCGTGGCGCGACATTTCCTCAGCACCTTCTGCGGCAAGCTGGGTTGCCCGCGTAATCTCGTTGGTCGCCGCGGATTGTTCTTCGATGGCGGCGGCAATTGCCCCGCTCACATTGCGCATTTCATCGATGCGGGACCGGATCGCTGCGATTGAGCTCACCGTGCCATTTGTTGCTGCCTGAATAGAGTTGATCTGAGAGGTGATCTCCTCAGTGGCTTTGGCTGTCTGGCTTGCCAGGCTCTTGACCTCTGAGGCAACGACGGCAAACCCTTTGCCGGCATCTCCAGCGCGGGCGGCTTCAATTGTTGCATTCAAGGCCAGAAGATTGGTCTGCTCGGCAATGTCAGTGATCAAGCTGATGATCTCACCAATTTTGTTGGCGGTTGTGGCAAGTTCCTGAACGCGGCTATCGGCTTCTTCTGCGTCGCCAACGGCAGATTCTGCAACCTCGGTGGACTGACCAACTTGAGCTGCAATTTCGCGAATGGACACAGACATCTCTTCGGCAGCGGAGGCAACAACAGTGACGTTCTCTGACGCTGCTGTTGAGGACTGTGCTGCCGCCCCGCTTTGTTTCGCAGCGTCTGCGGCAGTTTCACTCATCACGCTGGCCACATTTTTCATTGCGCCTGTTTCTTTGGTGACGGACGCAACCAGGCTTCCCACCGTTTCTTCGAAACGTTTGGCGATCTGGTTCATGGCTTCTGTGCGGTCGGTTTGGCTTTTTTGCTGCAATTTTTCTGCTTCGTCGGACAGCAATTCTGTCTGAGACAAAGCGCTTTCGGCTTTTTCCAGGGCTGTATCAGCGCTTTCAAAGGCATCGCGCATTTGCTTCACGGCGAATACGAGGACTGTTGTTTCGATCACGACGACGCCTGCATGAACAGCAACGCGCACATAATCAGCGCCGCCTGCCCACAGAAGCTCGGGAACGAATATGTTCAGACCGATGTGATGGAGCGCGACGGCGCCCGCACCCGCAAGCAGTGCGCGGAAATCAACAAAGACAATCAACGTTGCAAGCGCGGCCATAAAATAGAGATGAGCATCGATCTGAAGAGATGTGCCGACGAGTTGCGAAACGCAAAGCATTGCCATGACCATTAGAGAAACGGCGAAGATGTTTCTAACCATTGGGGAGTTACCTGCCAGCTTCCAGGCTGCTGTTGTAATGCCAGCAAAGACTGTTGCTGCAAGCGTGGCGACAAGCCATCCGTTGCCGCTCCAATAACCAAGAGCAGCGATGACCGGCACATGCGCCCATAGGTATGGCATCATGTACGGATATGATTTTTCCCGAATTTGATCAGTCGTTTTCATTGTCGTGTCCCGCTTTATAAGCTTGTCGCATTGTTTGTGTTGTCTGCCACATTCCACGTCGCTGCCGAGCAGAGACCTTGCGTATCTGCTGCGCGAAGGAGCCAGGCACCTGCTTCCCACAGCGCCCGTCGTGACTGAACGTCTGCCCTGTCTGTCAGGCGCGCCACGATGATGTTTTCCGTCGCACCGACGCCGAGAATGTCCGCGCCCGCATTGTTTGTGCGGGCGGCAGCTTCACCGAAGGAAATGTCATGTGCGAAAATGAGCGTGACGTCTTGGTCAGTGTCTCTTGGTGAGATTTGGAGAAAGCTGACAAGAGCAACACCGCAAAGGGCCAGTGCGCCAGGAAGCAAAAGGCTTCCGCGCTGCCGATCCTCTTTGTTGAATTGTGTCACTCGTCCCGCCACCCAGATGTCCCCCCGTTTCTGGTGGCGTCATTTGTAGGGACGAAGTGCTAATAAAATGTTTGTTTGCCTTATAAATCAAAGGCTTAGACAAATAGTTTGTAGCTGTGCAAACCCAAAGGACTAAGAATTAAAGTCCTTCGATGCTGCTTGGGCCGTTGCGAAATTGCTTGAGAGCTGGCTCTGATCTGCATCGGCATAACTCACCGCGTGATGCAGTGCATTTGCCGTTGCATTGACGGCCTCTTTGACCATGCGTACCGCTGGGGCGGGCATGGCTGCTGCGGTGCGAGCCATCTCAAGCGCGGTCTCTACAACAGTCCCATCTTCGCCAATTTCATCTATCAGGCCCCAGTCAAGTGCGTGCTCAGCGCCCATGCGTTCGCACAAGATGCAGATGCGTTTTGCTCTGGCCGGTCCGACCAGGGTGACAAGGCGCGGAAGGGCACCCCATTGCAGGTTGATGCCGATTTTTACTTCCGGGACATAGAGAAATGCGTCGCGTCCCATAACCCTCCAGTCGAGGGCGAGCGGCAAGGCAACACCTGCGCCGACGGCCATGCGTTCAATCGCGGCAATTGTGATCTGGGGCATTTCTTCCCAGGCGCGGCAGAGCCGAACGCCTGCATAGTAGGTCCGGCGAAGTTCGAGGTCTGACTGTCCGCCGGCAAAACGCTGTTGACGCTCCTTTAGATCGATGCCCGCCGAGAAGGCTTTGTCTGTCCCGGTAAGGACGACGGCCTGCGTTTCCAGATCATTTTGAAAATGATGGGCTATTTCCGTCAGTTCGGCGATTGCTTCATCGTTGAAGGCGTTCAGGTTGCCCTTGCGGTCAAAGCGGACGAGCGCGACGGGCCCTTGTTGTTCAATTGTGGCGGTGTTCCAGCTCATATCTCTCTCCCGGTTTCCTATACCTTAAGCTTAAGCTTCTGGCGGGATGGAAACCAAACGCCTTTTTGGGCCCTTTAGAGATAAGGCGACATGAGCCGGGCGGCATTGTCGCGGAGCTTGACTGAAAGAGGGCGCGCGCGAAGGGTTGCGACGGTTTCCTGTCTTGCAGACGCGATCTTCTGATCAATGATCGTATCGAGTTCGCTTGCCAGCGCGGGGCTGAAGCATTCCAGATTGAACTCAAAATTGAGGCGCAGACTGCGCGGGTCCCAATTCGCAGAGCCGATTGACGTCCAGATATTGTCCACCGTCATGATTTTTGCGTGATCGAAGGGACCATCGGTCATCCAGATACGACAGCCGCTTCCGGCAAGCTCGTCAAGTAAGGCTCTGCTGGCCCACGCCATGTAGAAGAGATTGTTTTTCTGAGGCAGGACAATGTCGACGGTAACACCGCGCATGGCAGCAAGTGAGAGTGCCGTGATGAGATCACTGTCAGGCAGGAAATAGGGGGTGACGATGCGGACATGCTTGCGGGCTTCAGAGAGGCCTGCGAGGAAGGTCCACCTGATGGTGTTGCGGTTCATGTCAGGGCCTGCGGGCAGCCCTCTGGCGACGACGTCGCCTTTGCTACTGAGTTCCGGCCGCCACATGTCTCCCACCAAAAGCTCGCCGGTACTAAAGCGCCATTCATGCGCGAAAGCGGCTGCGAGGTGAGCGACGACCGGGCCTTCTACTGCGTAGTGAATGTCGCGAATGGGATGTAGAGGGTTTGTTGTCGCGAGATTTCCTGCGGCGATGTTCATAGAACCGGTAAAGCCAACCTGCCCATCCACAACCAGAATTTTCTGGTGATTGCGCAGATTGAGATAGGGCATCTGCCATGGCAGAAACGAGTGAAGGAAACGGGCGTGGGGAATATCTGCTTTGCGTAGCCGCTTGACCATTGAGGGAAACGAATACCACGAGCCCACACCGTCAATCAGCACGCGAATTTTTACACCTCGTGACCGCGCCTTTGTCAGCGCGTCGAGGAACTGCCGTCCCGCAGCGTCATTGTTGAAGATGTAGGTGGAGAGGGCAATGCTGCTTTGCGCCTTCTCAATGGCCGCAATCATCGCCGGGTAGGCGTTCTCTCCATTCCGCAGGACGTCGATATGATTGCCGTCGGTATAGGGCACTTTTGCAATGCGCTGGCCAAGGCGGGCCATTTCCACAATGCGCGCTGTGATCTGGTCGTCATCGCCTTGTCTGACAAGGCGTGTCTGATCAGACATTTCAATGTCGCCGGTTATGTGCCCGCTGCCCCGGAGTTCTTCAGCACGCCGGGCAATGCGGTTCACCCCGAAGATCAGATAAATGGCCCAGCCAAAGACAGGCAGAAGAATGATCACGCCAATCCACGCAACGGCGGCCCTCACATCGTGTTTGGTGATGAGTGCGTGGCCGGCCGCGGCGATTGCTGCTGCCAGATTGATGAGGCCTACAAAGAGAGGCCAGAGTTCAAGACTTGCCTGTGTCTCCATGCCCCTAACTTATGCGCGGCGGGTGGATGCTGTCATGTTCTTCATCAAAAAGCTGGAAATGGCTCAAAATCTTACAGAGGCACCCAGTTGCACTGCCCTGCCTTCCCCGGGGAAGAAGCGTTCTATGGCATTTCCGCCCCGGACAATTATGTCGGCGCGGTCGGCGAACCGTGTGTCAGCGAGATTGGTGATGGTGCCAAAGAGACCAAAAGCATCTGTCAGATCATATTGTGTCCGAAGATTGAGCAGGTCATGTCCGTCATAGGTCGATGTGTGACCTGAATCCATGGCGTAGTCGCCAACATGGACCCATTCAAGTTCGGCGCGGCCTTTGCCTTCATGAAACGTGTAGCCAAGGCGGATGTTGGCGAGGGTTCTGGGCGCTGTATCAATATCGTCGCCTGAGGTGATTTGGCTCGACGCATTGGCGGCGGCTCGGTCGAATGTGTATTTGTGAACCGCATAGGTGGCTGAGCCAGACAGATCAAAGCCGGCACCGAGTGGGGCAAAAGCTTCGAGTTCAATTCCGTAATGCTCGGTCTCGCCATTGGGAACATTGAGCCGTGCTGAATCCCGGAAGAAGAAGTTGCTCTTCTCCATGTAATAGCTCGCCAGCTCATAACTGACGCCGTGCACGGTGCCGCGGGCGCCAAGTTCGACGCTGTCGGTACGCTCACTCTCAACTTGTCCGGGTAGCTGATTGTCTTGCAGGCGGTAGAGATCTGTTGTCTGTGGTGCCCGTGCGCCCCGTGCCAGATTTGCAAAGCCGGTGATGGTGTCATTGAACATGTGGGTGACGCCCAGCTTCGGCGTTACGTCAAAGAATTCATCAATACGGTCTGGGGTGCGCTGGAAACGCCCGACGGTGTTGTCTGGCGCATTGTTTGTGTAGTCGTAGCGGGTGTACTCAACACGCGCTCCAGCGGTGACTTTTGTTGCATCTGATAGCGACCAAACCGAATGGAAGTAGGGGGCTGCCACCAATGCTTCAACGTCATAATCGTAGTGAAGTCCCTGTACGAAGGCACCAAACAGAGTGGGACCGGATTGGAATTCTCTTAGTGATCCTTGCGTGTATTCAACGTCCGTGCCGAGAATGAGCTGGTGCCCGCCGCTCAGGTTCATGAAATAGGCTGACTGGATGCCGGTGCTCCAATGGCTGTTTTCTTCCAACGGGTCTCCTGGAAGAAAATGCTGCAGGAAATCCATGTCATTCACGCGGGCGTAGGGCGTGATGGCAAAGGAATTGCCATCTGCAAGATCCCTCTCCCAACGCACAGCAAGCCTTGATGACCACGCATCCCTGAAGGCTTCCGGGTTGGGGTTGGTCTTGCGCAAGGCATCTACACGATAGGCGTCATTGCCTTCAACGAAGCCCGCAGTCTCTTGATTTAGGTTCTGGCCGGAGAGTGTTGCGCGAACATAGTCCTGCGCGCCGCGATAATCGTATCGCAGTTGAACCTTCTGTTGGCCGAACCCCGAATTAGCTCGGTAGCCGTCATCTTCGCTGAGGACGAAGCTCGCGCGAGCCGCATGGTTGCCTTCGCCGCCACTTGCCGTGCCAAAGACGTTTCGAAGACCGTGGGGACCCACCCGAACACGCAGCTCTCCTTCTGATTCCAATGTTGGCGCAGCGGAGAGCACGTTGATCAACCCGTGTACGGCGTTGGAGCCAAAGCGGGCGCTGGCGGGGCCTCGGACAATTTCGACGCTACCTGCTGCTTCGATGATGCTGTCAAAAAGGCCGTTCACGTTGGCAAAGCCCGGTGCGCGGAAGGGAATGCCGTCTTCGAGATAGAGAAAGGAGCCTGCGCCTGCACCACCGGTCAACACGGGTGATCGGATGGCGGTGAGATGCTCTTGTCCTGAGCCGTGCTGGACAAACACACCCGGGGCACGGTTGACGACCTCGCTTGGATGGTCTGGTCCGACAAGCTCGATGTCCTGGTCATCAATTTTGCTGATATTGCCTGGGTGGGTCGCTCGCCTTGTTCCTTCCCCTGTGGAGGTGACCACCAACTCATCCATCAGCACAGGCTCGTCCGCCGTGGCCATGGTTGTTGGCAAAAGTAGAGAAACAAGGAAACCGATAGCAACGGGTTGCCCATAGGTACGCAATTTCGACGACATATACTCTCCCCCAGCTGCTGAAAAGCGCAGTTTTCCTTTGCGCGGCAGCTTTATCCTTGCCTTTTGTTAGAGGATCAGCGGAGTCTTTTCAAATGAGTCAATCGCAGGACGTATTTCATGTTTCCTATTGCTGATGATAATCCCACCCGCACCCTGCCGATCGTGACCTGGTTTCTCATTGCTGCCTGCGTCGGAATCTATGTGTGGCAGGCTTCCTTGCCTGACGGCGCTGTGGAAACGGTTTTCCTCACATATGGCTCTATTCCAGCCAATTTGTTCGGTGGCGCCACGGGGGTCGTGCTGCCTTTTCCCTCTGAGGTGACATTGGTCAGCAGCCAGTTCCTTCATGGGGGATTGATGCATCTGGGCGGAAATATGCTCTATCTCTATATTTTCGGGGACAATGTGGAAGCCGCGATGGGGCATCTGAAGTTCCTGGCCTTCTATCTGGTCGCTGGCGTGGTGGCCGCTCTGACCCATGCAGTATTGGCGCAGACTTCGGGCATTCCGATGATCGGCGCCAGCGGGGCGATTTCAGGCGTGTTGGGGGCCTATCTCCTGCTTTACCCCCATGCCAGGGTGCGGATCTTGTTTTTGCCGCTCCCGATCCCGTTTTTCAAAGTGTTTGCCGTGCCCGCCATCATTGTTTTGGGCATCTGGTTTACCATCCAGTTTGTCAGCGCTGCCTACAGCTCTCCTGAGGGTGGTGGTGTTGCCTTCTGGGCGCATGTGGGGGGATTTGTGGCGGGGGTGGTTCTGTTGCCCTTCTTCAAGCAACGTGGGGTGCCTTATTGGCAGTCGCCGTCGGCTGAAGTCATCGACACACGGCGTTCTGCCGGCCCGTGGACACGCATTGGCAGCCGGCCCGGTTCATCGGTGGACGGGACCTCCGACGATTTATCGGATCGCGGGAAACGGGGACCTTGGACCGCGCGTTTGCGGCCTAGCGTTTGCGGCCTAGCACTTGCGGCATAGAGCTTGGGGCTTAAGGATCTAGACCCAGCATTTGGAGTATCAGGCGGAGCCTGCAGGCAGAACAGGCGCTTACTCGCCTGTATCCATCTGTGATTGCTGATAGTTTTCGATGCCGACGCGTTTGATAAGGTCGAGTTGGGTTTCGAGGAAATCGATATGCTCTTCCTCGTCTTCCAGGATACGCTCGAAGATCTCCCGGGACACATAGTCAGACACGCTTTCGCAATAAGCGATGGCTTCTTTATAGAATTTGTGTCCGTCATGCTCAGCGGCAAGGTCTGACTCCAGGCACTCCTGTACATCTTCGCCGATGCGAAGCCGGTGCAGGTCCTGAAGATTGGGCAGGCCTTCGAGAAAGAGAATGCGCTCAATGATTGTGTCGGAGTGCTTCATCTCGTCGATGGACTCATCATATTCGATCTTGCCGAGGCGCTTTAAGCCCCAATTGTCGAACATGCGCGCATGAAGGAAGTACTGATTGACCGCCGTCAGTTCCAGCTTGAGAGCCCCGTTGAGGAACTCAATAACCTTTTTGTCGCCTTGCACGTTGATCTCCTTGAGAGCGGGTTAGGACAGACGGCCTGGTACGCGAACACGTGGTCTGTTCGTGCACATTCTCCAATATTCTCCGGGAAAACAAGCTGTCTTGCAGGTTGTTAGTCAGCCGCGATTGCAAGGCTCGAAGTTGCAGAACCGATCGCCTGCAATTGCGAGGCGCCTTTAACTTTCGCTCGTAGATGATTGACGCAAGACCCGCACCGAGGGGTGCAACCATGGTGTTTGAAGACATCAGAAACGGTTGTCGCGCCCTTGCTTAGAGCGTCATCCACTTTCTCGTCGTTAAGTGCGTTACAAATACATGCGTACATGCGAATGCCTGTCATTTACGTCTGACAGGCTTTGTACGGTCTTTAAGAATGATTGTCAATTACAGAGATGATATTGGCGGGTGACGCTCCTATATCCCCGAATCATCCATTTCCCCAGCGTTTGTGAGGGTTTTTCGCGGGTCGATTTGCCTCAGATAACACCGGCGCGCAGGAAATCATGTACGTGGACAAGACCGACTGGCTTGTTGTTCTCAACAATGAAGATGCTGGTGATCTTGCTATCGTTCAGGAAATTGAGCGCTTCTGACGCCAATGTCATGGGTGTGAGGACCTTTGGGTCTGGTGTCATGATGTCTGAGACCGGCCGGGCAAGCAGGTCTCCCCCCATGTGTCGGCGCAGATCGCCATCAGTGATGAGGCCGATCAGGTCTCCCTGCGGGTCTACGACCCCGATGCAGCCCAACCCCTTGCGGGTCATGATAACAAGCGCATCGCTCATGAGGGTGTCGGGTCCCGTCAATGGTAGCTCGCTGCCCTGGTGCATGATGTCGCTGATATGTGTGAGCATCGCACCCAGCTTGCCGCCTGGATGAAAGTCCTTGAAATTGCTTGCGTCGAAACCGCTGCGTGCCAGGAGGGCGGTTGCTAGAGCATCCCCCAATGCCAGCTGCATCGTGGTCGATGTGGTGGGGGCTTTCAGTCCGTTTGGACAGGCTTCTTCCATTTTTGGCAACAGGAGCGGGATGTCGGCGGCTTCTGCCAGTGCGCTATCAGAGCCAGACGTCATTGAGATCAGCTGGATGGAAAAGCGCTTGGTGTAACTGATGAGGTCACGAAGCTCAGCCGTTTCCCCAGACCATGAAAGGGCGAGCACCACATCGTCTTTTGTGATCATGCCCAGATCGCCGTGGCTTGCCTCGCCTGCATGGACGAAGCTTGCCGGTGTTCCCGTTGAGGCCAAAGTCGCTGCGATTTTTTTGCCGATATGTCCGCTTTTGCCAATGCCGGAGACAATCACGCGACCTGTTGCTGATCCCATGGCTTCAACCGCGTTAATGAATTCATCGCCCAGAGAGGTCGCTAAAGCTTCTATCCCTCGAACTTCCAGCTCCAAGGTTTTGCGAGCTGTCGTCAGATGGGGGTGTGGGTCATTGGTCGTCATTTTGTGATCTCCGGGGTGATTTTCGGCCCCAGTCTGCGGTTTTGTACCAAGAGGACGATCGCATGCCGTCCCGCCTTCGGCTTATAGCAGAGACAGGCAGACGCTGCACAATCGCATCCTTTGCATTCCGGTAACCATTTGCGCTCATGATTAACGGATGCGTATGCGAGCACATAATCAGGCGTTCTGGCCGTCTGCGACGGGACATCTTCGTGTGATGGTTCCTGGTCTCTGTCTCGCCGCGCTGATGACGACATCTCCTCTGATCGCTGAAGATATCCGGGGGCAGGGCGTTGCCGAACGCCAATATGATGCCTACACGGCTCAGGGCGTGCGCGTCGGGAGTTTTGTCCTGCGGCCGTCGCTGACGGTCAGCGAGACCTATGACAGCAATGTGTTTGCGGCAAACACAGGCGAGGTCAGTGATTTTGTCACTGACGTCAATCCCAATGTGGTTTTTGAATCTGACTGGGCGAACCATTCCCTGCGGTTGGAAGCAGATCTTGAGCAGAGCCTGCATGCATCCGAAGACAGTGAAGATGCGACGGACTGGACACTTGGTGTGTCGGGTCGGCTGGATGTGCTGACGAACACGGAAGTGCGAGCTGGTCTGCTGTACGGATCTCTCACGGAGGATCGTGGCGAGCCGGAAGATATAGGTGCTGCTGCCGAACCAACAGACTACGAAATGTTTGAAGGATCGCTTGGGATCACCCAGCGGTTCAACCGACTGTCTTTTGATGTTGATGCGGAGTATGCGGATTTAGACTTTGATGACACGCCGCTTATTGGCGGTGGGTTTGATGAGAATGATGACCGGGACCGGAGCGTCCTGGAAGTCGCGGTTCAGGTGGGGTATCAGCTTGTTGCAGACACGGTTGTCTTCCTGCGTGGTACTTATAATGACCGTGACTATGAGCTTGATGTTCCAGCTGTTGCTCTGAACCGGGACTCGAACGGCTATGAAGTTGTCGCCGGGGCATCATTTGAACTGGGCAGCCTTGCAACAGGTGAAGTGTTTGCGGGATATCAGGAACAGTCTTTTGATGATCCAAGTTTTGCCGCCGTTTCCGGCATTGCGTATGGCGCATCGGTTGATTGGTATGTGACGCCGCTAACGACATTGCGGTTGAGCGCAGACACAGCCATAGAAGATACGACGTCCGGCGGGGCCTCTGCCTTTGAAAGCCAGACTGTCGGTATCGGTGTCGATCATGAGTTCCTGCGCAACTTGGTCGCAAGCTTGGACGTTGATTATACGGAAGAAGATTTTTCCAGTTCCGCGCGGAAAGATGAGATCTACGAAGTAGAAGTCGGGATCGATTATCTGATCGACCGTGTTTTCTCCATCGGCATATTTGCGGGATATGAAGAGCGCGATTCCAGCGTCGCTGGCGACAGTTTCTCTCGCGAAACTGTGGGTGTTCGTTTGCGGTCAGCGCTCTAGTGTGTTGATAATTCCCGGCATCAGCTCAAGCAATCTAGGTCCAATATCTTCTCGCGCTAAACCGTAAGCGAGGTTCGCGGCCAGATATCCTGCTTTGTCACCGCAATCAAACCGTTCGCCATCAAAACGGACTGCGTGGAACGGCACGTCGCCGATGGTCTCCGCCATTGCGTCGGTCAATTGGATCTCGCCGCCTGCGCCAAGGCTGCCCTTTTTGAGTTTTCCAAAAACCTCCGGGCTGAGAATGTAGCGTCCTGTCATTGCAAGATTTGAGGGCGCGGTTCCCGGGCTTGGTTTTTCAATCAGGCCTTTGACCTCTGCAATGCGCCCATCATCATCGCCTGGCGAGACGATGCCATATTGGTGCGTTTGGTCATCAGGCACTTCCGCGACCGCGACAATGTTGCCGCCTTTGTCACCCCAGGCATCCACCATCTGCGCGAGACAGCCGCGCTCATGGCGTACAACCTCGTCGGGCAAAATGACGGCGAACGGTTCGTCGCCGATGATATCGCGGGCACACCAGATGGCGTGGCCGAGCCCCAGGGGCTGTTGCTGGCGCACAAAGCTTGCAGCACCGTGTCGAAGTTGCGTGGTCGAGAGTGCCGCAAGAGCTTCACTCTTGCTTCGTTCGCTCAACGTTGTCTCTAGTTCAAAGGCATGATCGAAATAGTCTTCAATGGCGCCTTTGCCACGACCTGTAATGAAGATGAAATGCTCAATCCCGGCCTTGCGTGCTTCTTCAACCGCATAATCGATCAATGGACGATCGACGATCGGGAGCATTTCTTTGGGGATCGATTTTGTTGCCGGCAGGAACCGGCTTCCAAGACCCGCTACTGGAAACACGACTTTTCTGATCTTCGATGACAAATCTTATGGCCTCTTTTGGACCCACCCCCCAGATTTGATATTGGGGGCAGGCTTCTCCACCGCATATTATTTGCCCAAACTTATAACCAAGCCGCTACCAAATTGTGACGGAATTGCAGAATTGATGAGAAATGCCGGTCATTCTTGGGGACAGGGCTGATTTCGTCGTCGTGCATTAACGACATTTGACATCTGTGGCGATGTGCCCGACCAGACACCCAGCTAGGACTTTCCGTCTGGTTGGGGGATGGGCTAGTGTGCGCAAGAGCCTGAGCGGCTCGTTTCTGTCTGCTGCTGGAGATTGCGTATTATGAAGGTTTTCCCGGTCATTCTGTCTGGGGGCGTCGGGTCCCGTTTGTGGCCGACGTCGCGCGCACTCTATCCAAAACAGCTTCTGCCCCTGGTTTCAGAGCGGGCGATGTTACAGGAAACAGCTGCACGGGTGACCGACAGTGCGGTTTTTGCACCGCCCATGATTATTTCCAACGAAGAACATCGTTTTATCATCGCGGCGCAGATGCAGGAACTCGGCATGGCATCCCTGGTGCATGTCCTTGAGCCGATGGGGCGCAATACTGCTCCTGCTGCGGCGGTTGCTGCCGAAATCGCGCTTCAGGAAGACGAGGATGCGGTCCTCTTGATCCTGCCAGCAGATCACCATATTGGCGATCAAGCAGCTTTTCAGTCCGCGATTGCAGAGGGAACGAAACTCGCCACAGACGGAAAGCTTGTGACCTTTGGCATAATCCCTACGGGTCCCGAGACCGGCTATGGGTACATTAAGGAAGGTGACCTGCTCGCGGGTTCACGTGGACGCGATGTCGCGCGATTTGTTGAAAAACCATCTGCGGAGATCGCCGGAACCTATCTGGCGGAAGGTGGGTATTATTGGAACGCAGGCATTTTTATGTTTCGCGCTGATCAGATCCTTGCGGAAATGGCAGAGCATTGTCCCGACATTCGCGCCCATGCCGGCGAAGCCGTAAAGCTTGGCGCAAAGGACTATGATTTCTTCCGGTTGGACGAGGGGGCGTTTGGCAAATGCCCCTCAGACTCGATCGACTATGCCGTCATGGAAAATACAAAGTCTGCAGCCGTGATCCCGGTTGATATGGACTGGAGTGACATTGGCAGCTGGTCGGCTCTTTGGGAGATCGGACAGAAGGACAAGGCAGGGAATGTGTTGGCCGGGGATGTTCTACAGCTTGATGCAGAAAACAGTTACATCCGCGCTGAAAATAATTTGATCGCTGCGGTTGGTATCAAAGACCTGGTTGTTGTTGAGACGGGCGACGTGGTGATGATTTCACCCCGAGACCGAGTGCAAGACGTGAAGCTTCTGGTTAAAGATATTGCTTCTGCCGGTCGTAGTGAGCATCACGCCCACACCAAGGTCTACAGGCCCTGGGGCTTTTATGAGGGGCTTGATCAAGGCGAGACCCATCAGGTGAAACATCTGATGGTCAATCCGGGCGCTTCGCTTTCGCTTCAGCTTCACCACAAACGTTCTGAGCACTGGGTGGTGGTGAACGGGGAAGCTGAGGTCACGGTCGGCGATAAGGTGCAGACCCTCCGTGCTAATGAATCGATCTACATACCCGTTGAGACGAAACATCGACTTAGAAATCTGAGTTCTGAACCGTTGAGCATTATTGAAGTGCAGACAGGTTCCTATTTCGGCGAAGACGACATTGTGCGCTTTGATGACGTTTATGGCAGGGTCGCCGAAGAGGGTTAGCGCAGAAACTGATCGATGCGGCTCTTCAGATAGGGTCTGGCGATCACACCGGCCAATGTTCCAAAAATGCCGCCGGTAACATTAGCTGCCAGGTCGAGCAGCGAGGGAACGCGTGCGGGAAGCAAAGCCTGCGCACCTTCCAGGCCTATCCCAATGATACAAATCACCAGGGCAATGAAGATTGCACGCCGTGTTGATTTGGCAAACAGGCCTGGCACAAATGCCAGGGCGGCGTAGGCGACGAAGTGACCGATTTTATCCAGGTGATGGGCATCGGATACGACGCCCTGTGGCCAGAGTGAAAGAGCGGCAATGACGCTCATCATGGCGGCCCATCCATAAAGGGCAATCCACCCATAGGAAGAGAGGATCGACGAGCTTGCACCCTCGGCGACCGCAAATCCGTCGCCAGATTGCGGGCTGATATGATTATCTCTGTCGTTTTCCTGGTTCATTGGCATTATTGTCGGGGGAAAGCGTTAGCAGTTCGTGTCATTGCCATGAGGATATGCACATGTTTCGGGTTTTGAACCTTCTTTTTGTTGGTGTTTGTGTCGCTATTGTGGCGCCAGCCTCTGCTGCGACACCAATCCCCAATCCGCCCCCCTCCCTGGTGGATGAAGCTTTTGCAAGCTGGCTCACGGAATTTCGCCGGGAAGCTTTGGCAGCAGGCGTCTCGGGGCAGATTTTTGACCAGGCAATGCGCGGCGTGCGCCCGGACCCGAAGGTGGTGGACGCAAATAACAATCAACCGGAATTTGTGCGCCCTGTCTGGGACTATCTGGCGTCGGCAATATCTGACACACGGGTCTCAAATGGGCAGGAGAAGCTTCGGGCCTACAGAACGCTACTTGGACGTTTGGAAGAGCGCTATGGCGTGGACAAAGAAGTGCTGGTCGCCATTTGGGGCCTGGAGACAGGCTATGGCTCGTTTATGGGCACCCATCGCGTGACGCAAGCGCTGGCGACGCTTGCCTATAATGGCCGTCGCACCAAGTTCGGGCGGGAGCAACTGATTGCTGCGCTGAAAATTTTGCAGCGGGGCGACATTGCCCCCGATGCGATGACCGGATCCTGGGCCGGTGCAATGGGGCACACACAGTTTATTCCGACGACCTATAACGCCCATGCGGTCGACTTTAATGGCGACGGCAAACGGGACATCTGGAACACGATTGGGGACGCTCTGGGTTCTGCCGGGAATTACCTTGCGCAGTCGGGCTTTCAAACCGGCGGCACCTGGGGTGGAGAGGTGAAGCTTCCACGCGGTTTTGACTATGCGCTGGCGGATGCGAGCAAAGAGAAGACCATGGGGGAGTGGGCAGCACTTGGTATAACGGGGGCCAAAGGTGGTGCGTTGCGTCGCGATGATCTGAAAGCGCGTCTCATTCTGCCTGCCGGGCACAAGGGGCCTGCCTTTCTGGTGCGGAACAATTTCCGCACGATCCTGCGCTACAACAACTCCACGTCTTATGCGCTGGCGGTAAACCTGCTGGCGGACCGGTTCCGCGGCAAGGGCGAAATTGTCGGCGCCTGGCCGACGGATGATCGGCCGCTTGGGCGGACAGAGCGTCAGGAATTGCAGCAGCTCTTAACAGCCAAAGGATATGACACAGGCGGTGTTGACGGCATTATCGGTGGCAATAGCCGCAAAGCGCTGCGGAACTGGCAGCTGGCGCAGGGGCTTCCTGCCGATGGCTATCCCACCGCGGCATTGTTGGCGCGTCTGCGCCGCTAAACGGTCTCGATCCGTTCAAAATTGATCAGATTTCTTGTCACTTTCGCACAGGGAATGACTCGCGTTGCCTAGAGAGTTTGGCCATACTCCGCCTCAAATTGATGACAAGTTTTGGCAGGGAGAGCCTTCATGAAAACGAAAATCACTGAAATGTTCGGTATCGAGCATCCGGTCATTCAGGGCGGCATGCACTATGTCGGCTTTGCCGAAATGGCTGCTGCTGTTTCCAATGCCGGTGGCCTCGGCATCATTACGGGCCTCACGCAGCGGACGCCTGAAGATCTCGCAAAAGAGATCGAAAAGTGCAAGGGCATGACCGACAAACCGTTCGGTGTGAACCTCACCTTCCTGCCAGGTTTTGCAGCGCCAGATTATCCTGGCTACATCAAAGCGATCATTGATGGCGGCGTGAAGATTGTGGAAACCGCAGGCCGGTCGCCTGAAGCCTATCTGCCAGCGCTGAAAGAAGCAGGCATCAAGGTCATCCACAAATGCACATCAGTGCGCCACTCGCTGAAAGCAGAGCGCATTGGCTGTGACGCTGTCAGCGTTGATGGCTTCGAATGCGGTGGTCACCCGGGCGAAGATGATATTCCCAACATGATCCTGCTGCCTCGCGCCGCAGAAGAATTGAAGATCCCGTTTGTTGCTTCTGGTGGCATCGGTAATGCGCAGCAGCTTGTTGCCGCGCTCGCCCTTGGTGCAGAAGGCATCAATATGGGGACGCGCTTCATTGCGACGAAAGAAGCCCCCGTGCATCAGAATGTGAAAGACGCGCTGGTTGAAGCCTCAGAGCTCGACACGCGTCTTGTCATGCGCCCTCTGCGCAACACGGAACGTGTGCTTACTAACGCAGCGGTTGAGAAAATGCTTGCCGTTGAAAAGGAAAAGGGCGACGCAACAACGATTGAAGATGTTGCAGAGTTCGTTGGTGGTGTGTATCCGCAGATCATGCAGGAAGGCACGATGGAAGCGGGCGCCTGGTCTTGCGGCATGGTCGCCGGTCTCATCCACGACATTCCAACATGTGACGAGCTTGTCGGTGGCATGGTGAAAGAAGCTGAAGGCATTATCAAAGACCGGATGCAGAAGTTCGCGTCGTAAGGCTTTTCTGTTTTAGGTTAGAGCCCGGGTGCGAAAGTACCTGGGCTTTTTCTATGTCTACTTGGCGTCAAGCCCGGACTTGTTCCGGCCGTCTATGGTTCGAGACGCGCTGACGCGCTCCTCACCATGAGGCATAAAAAATTTCAGATACCTCATCCTGAGGAGAAGGCGTAGCCTTCGTCTCGAAGGATGGTGGAGGAAAACAATGACCGACAGGTGGCTGGAACTCAACAAAGCGAGTTGGAATGAGCGGGCGCCGATCCATGTGCGCTCGTCCATGTACGACATTGACGCGTTCAAGGCGGGGCGCTCGTCGCTGGTGAATGGCGAGCTCGAGGCTATCGGAGACGTCACTGGCAAAGAGCTGGTGCATCTGCAATGTCACTTTGGTTTGGACACACTTTCCTGGGCACGGGCCGGGGCAAAAGTCACCGGGCTTGATTTTTCAGAGACTGCGATTGAGGCGGCGCGGGAGATCGCGGCGGAGATTGACGTGGAGGCGGAGTTT
>JAJFGY010000257.1 GCA_021775935.1 Alphaproteobacteria bacterium | reverse complement strand
ATTAACGAAGCAGACACAGGACAGTTCGAGCGGACGCTGATCATTGTCGAAGATGGCGCCTATGTAAGCTACCTCGAAGGCTGTACCGCGCCCATGCGCGATGAACATCAGCTCCACGCCGCTGTTGTCGAACTCGTGTGTCTGGAAGACGCCGAAATCAAATATTCTACCGTTCAGAACTGGTATCCCGGTGATGAAGATGGCAAGGGTGGCATCTACAATTTCGTGACCAAGCGCGGCGACTGCCGCGGCGACAATTCCAAAATCTCCTGGACCCAGGTAGAGACGGGCTCTGCAGTGACGTGGAAATATCCAAGCTGTGTCCTGCGCGGTGATAATTCGGTCGGCGAGTTCTACTCAATCGCAATCTCAAACAATCTGCAGCAGGTTGATAGCGGCACGAAGATGATCCATCTCGGCAAAAATACGTCCAGTCGGATCATTTCGAAGGGCATCTCCGCCGGACGCTCATCAAGCACCTATCGTGGTTTGGTATCAGTTCACAAAAAGGCGGAAGACGCGCGTAACTTTACCCAGTGCGACAGTCTGCTGATCGGTGATCGCTGTTCGGCCCATACGGTGCCCTACATTGAAAGCAAGAACCCGAGCGCGGTGTTGGAGCACGAGGCGACAACCTCAAAGCTGAGTGAAGATCAGCTCTTTTATTGTCGCCAGCGCGGGTTGGGGGAAGAAGAGGCGGTTGCGCTGCTCGTCAACGGTTTCTGCCGAGACGTATTGCAGCAATTGCCGATGGAATTTGCCGTTGAGGCACAAAAACTAGTGGGCATCAGCCTGGAAGGCAGCGTTGGCTAAGGCCACGCGCAAAGGAATGAATAGTTATGCTTGAGATTAAAGACCTTCATGCGAGTGTAGACGGGACCCCCATCCTGAAAGGCATTTCCCTCACAATCGGCGATGGCGAAGTCCATGCGATCATGGGGCCGAACGGGTCGGGCAAGAGCACTCTGTCCAACGTGCTGGCGGGTCGGGAAGATTATACAATCACCAAAGGATCAATCACCTATAAGGGGAAAGATCTGACAGAGCTCGCCATTGAAGAGCGTGCGTCGGCAGGCATTTTCCTGGCGTTTCAGTATCCAACTGAAATTCCTGGCGTGACGACCATGACATTCTTGAAGACCGCCGTGAACGCCCAGCGCAAAGTGCGCGGTGAAGAAGAGCTTAACGCCGTGACATTCTTAAAGCTCGTGCGCCAAAAAGCCAAAGAGCTCAAGGTGGACGAAGACATGTTGAAGCGCCCACTAAATGTGGGCTTTTCGGGTGGCGAAAAGAAGCGTGCAGAAACACTTCAAATGTCGCTGCTTGAGCCATCGCTCGCCGTGCTTGATGAGACAGACAGCGGCCTTGATATTGATGCCCTGAAGATCGTCGCTGACGGTGTAAACCGACTGCGCGCACCTGATCGGTCCATGATCGTGATTACCCACTATCAGCGCCTTCTGGACTATATCGTGCCCGATCATGTGCATGTACTGGCGAAGGGCAGGATCATCCGCTCAGGCGGGAAAGAGCTTGCAAAAGAGCTGGAAGCATCCGGCTATACCGATCTGACAGAGAGTGCAGCATGAGCGATCAGGCTCTCACATATCTGGACGCCAATGGCGTTGCCGCGGTTGGGCCCGCTTGGCTCGACGTACGTCGTAAGGCCGCGCGCGCAAGCTTTGCAGACGCTGGCTTTCCCCATCGCCGTGTCGAGGCTTGGCGCTACACTGACCTGTCGCGCCTTATCGCCAAAACGGATTGGCAACCAGCCATGCCGCACGCTGGCGCAGTGTTGGTCCCAGAGGGCAGAAGCAATCCCTTCGCAGCGATAACGTCGCACAAGCTTGTTTTTGTGAACGGATTTTTCCGCCCGGACCTGTCTGAGCTGGAGGGGCTGCCTGCGGGTGTTGAAATTTTGCCGTTGGAAGCAGCACTTGAAAGCGGAACGAAATTCGAAACCGCCTTTGATGCAAATGGTCCCGAAGCTGTGGCTCCCATTGCAGCGCTCAACACGGCCTGTGCCAAAGACGGAGCTGTAATCCGCCTGGGCGAGGGCGTGGCGCTTGATCAACCGGTCCAGCTTATTCACTACACCCCAGATGGGGGCGCGACCGCATCTCACACACGCAATGTGATTGAACTGGGGGCGGGAGCGTCGATGACATTGCTCGAGGCCCAGATCGGGTGGGGCGGGGCCTATCTTGTAGATCGGTTGACCAATCTCACTCTGGGTGAAGGCGCCTCTCTCACCCACGTTCGGATTGAAGATGAAGATGCGCAAGCTGTTCATATCGCAACAGTGCTTGGCGATGTTGCAGCAGAGGCATCTTATGTTGCAGGGACCCTCGCCATTGGCGGGCGCGCCGGGCGATTGCAAACAGCTCTCCGGTTTACCGGCGAAGACGCCCATGCAGAAAGCAACACGGCATACCTGCTGCGCGATCAGCAGCAGTTGGACTCGACCATCATCGCCGATCATGCGGTTCCTGGGTGCACCAGTGGCGCCCTGGCCAAGGGCGTGTTGGACGGTGAAGCAACAGGCGTGTTTCAGGGCAAGGTCATCGTTGCCCCTCATGCGCAAAAGAGTGATGCAAAGCAGATGAGCAATGCGCTTTTGCTGTCGCGCGATGCGGCAATGAATGCGAAGCCCGAGCTTGAGATTTATGCTGACGATGTTCAGTGCGCCCATGGCAGCACGATTGGTGAACTGGACGGGGACGCGCTTTTCTATCTCCGGTCGCGTGGCATTGATGAGCAAACAGCGCGACGCATGCTGATCTCCGCTTTCCTGGGCGGCGTACTGGAACAAATTCCGCACGAGGAAGCGCGCGACCTTCTGAGCGAGCGGGCTGCAGGCTGGTTTGAGAGCCGATCAGGCGGGGAGGCGTAAGACATGAATATGATCGATAAGAATGCGCCTCAGACGAATATTTTTGATGTAGATGCGATCCGTCGAGATTTCCCAATTCTCGCGCGCGAAGTGTACGGCAAACCGCTTGTCTATCTTGACAATGCCGCCTCTGCCCAAAAACCGAGTGCTGTGATTGATGCCATGCGCGGGTGTTATGAGAACGAGTATGCAAACGTCCATCGTGGTCTGCATTACCTCTCAAATGAAGCAACGCAAAAGTTTGAAGATGCGCGGGAGAAGATTGCAGGGTTTCTGAATGCTGCCTCCTCAGACGAGATCATCTTCACCAGCGGCGCGACGGATTCGATCAACCTTGTTGCCGATAGTCTGGGTTCTGAGCTTGAGGAAGGGGATGAAATAATTCTTTCCGTCCTGGAGCATCATTCAAACATCGTGCCCTGGCACTTCCTGCGGGAACGCAAAGGTGTGGTGTTGAAATGGGTGCCTGTCAGCGACGAGGGTGAATTGTTGATCGAAGAGTATGAAAAGCTCTTCACGCCGCGCACCAAACTGGTTGCGATGACCGGCATGTCGAATGCGCTCGGCACCATAGCGCCAACAAAAGACATGGTCCGTACGGCCCATGATCATGGCGTGCCAATCCTGATCGATGCGAGCCAGCGTGTGGTGCATATGGCCACAGACGTCCAGGATCTCGACTGTGATTTCCTCGTGCTGACCGGCCACAAGCTTTACGGGCCAAGCGGCATCGGTGTGCTGTATGGCAAACGAGACAGGCTTGCCGCCATGCGGCCCTATCGCGGCGGCGGTGAAATGATCCGCGAAGTGAAAATGGATGTGGTGACTTACGGGGAGCCGCCTCACCGGTTTGAGGCCGGCACACCACCGATCGTGCAGGCGATTGGGCTGGGCGCGGCCGTGGACTACGTCTCCTCCCTTGGGATGGAGGCAATCTACACCCATGAAAAGGCACTTCTGGCCTATGCCACAGAACGCTTGTCGGAGATCAATTCCCTTCAGATTATAGGGACAACCCCTCAAAAGGGCGCGATTGTCTCTTTTATTGTCGAAGGGGCACACCCACATGACGTATCGACGGTGATTGACCGGGCGGGCGTCGCTGTACGAGCGGGTCACCATTGCGCGCAGCCGCTAATGGACAGATTTGACGTAACGGGCACGTGTCGTGCGTCATTTGCGATGTATAATACAAAAGCTGAAGTAGACGCCCTGGCAGAATCTATCGCCGGTGCGATCAAGTTCTTCAGTTGAATGGCAGAAAGTAAGTGGATCAGGATATGACCGAAGATTTGCCGCAAGAGGCCGCCGTTGAAGCGACGCCGCAGGTGCCGGATGCGGAAGCCGCTGTGTCCCAGTCTGCAATTCCAGCAGATGAACTGGCACGCCTCACCGATGATCTGATCGGGGCGATCAAAACGGTCTACGATCCCGAAATCCCTGTCGATATTTATGAGCTGGGCTTGATCTACAAAATTGATGTCTCTGATGACCGCGATGTGGTCGTCGATATGACCCTGACAGCACCGGGGTGCCCGGTTGCTGGTGAAATGCCGGGCTGGGTTGCAGATGCAGTCCGCTCAGTTGATGGCATTTGTGATGTGGATGTTAATCTGGTGTTTGATCCTCCGTGGGATCCTGGCCGGATGAGTGATGAAGCGCGCGTCGCGCTTAACATGTACTAAGCATTTTCAGCGGAAGCGGCTCGTTTCCGCGGTTCGAAAATGCGAGAATGAGATGACCGGAGTTTTTGGAATGACGGTAGTGAGAGAAAGACCTAAGGCAGTCACATTGACCGACCGCGCAGCGGAGCGGGTCAAAGCGATCATGGCGAATGCCACGGAAGACTTTGTCGGCGTCCGCATTGGTGTGGAGCAGGGCGGTTGCGCGGGCATGGCCTATACGATGGACTATGCCGAAGACGTCGCCGCTCTAGATGAAGTGATTGAGGACAAGGGCGTTCGCATTCTGATCGACCCCAAGGCCATTCTCTTCCTTATCGGAACCGAGATGGACTGGGAGCAGGACACGTTTACCAGCGGCTTTAAGTTCAATAACCCCAATGCCGTAGATGCCTGTGGCTGCGGAGAGAGCTTCACCATCACCCCCGCAACACGTTCCAACTAAGCACGCCGATGGCAGTCAGCAGCGAATACAAGGCCTTCGTGCTGGAAGTCCTGGAACCACTTGGCGACATTCGCGTCCGCAATATGTTCGGTGGGGCGGGGGTCTATTATCGTGACCTTATGTTCGGTCTGATCGCCGGTGAAACGCTTCACTTCAAAGCAGACGATCTCAACAAACAATCTTATGAAGAAGAAGGCATGGCGCCCTTCCTCTACGAAGCACCTCCGAAAGATGGCAAGCCGGGTCGAAAGATCGCCATGTCGTACTGGGAGCTGCCCGATCGGCTGTACGATGAACCAGACGCGTTAATCGACTGGGCGAAAGAGGCGATTGAGGCCGCGACCCGAGGCAAAAAGGCAAAGCCAAAGCGTAAGGCTGCCCCAAAAAAGAAGACCGCAACCAAGAAGAAAACAGCAGCCAAAAAGAAATAAGGGCCGCTTCGGTAGGAAGCAGCCCCTTTTCTATTTCCCGATAGGACGGGTCTATTCGCCTTTAAAGTCAGCAGGCCGTTTTTCCAGGAACGCTTTCACGCCTTCCTTAAAGTCACTGCTGCGACCCGCACTTCGCTGAAGCTGCCGCTCCAGATTGAGCTGTTCTTCATAGGTGTTGTCGTCACTCTCCCAATAGAGCTGACGAATAAGTCCGAGAGAGAAGGGCCCATCGGCGAGCTGTCGCGCAATCTTGTCCGTTTCTTCTGGAAGAGCATTGTCGTCGAACACCCGGTTGATCAGGCCCCACTGCAAAGCCGTTTCGGCTGGGAGTTTCTCTCCCATCATGGAAAGTTCCATGGCCCGAGCCCGACCTACGAGGCGGGGAAGCAGCCAGGTTGAGCCACCGTCAGGCACAAGGCCAATGCGGCGAAAGGCTTGCAGGAAGTAGGAGGAGCGTGCGCAGAGGATCATGTCGCCCATCAGCGCAAAGCTCATGCCGACCCCAGCTGCAGGCCCATTTACAGATGTGATAAAGGGAACGGAGAGGTTGCGCAGCCGTCGCAGGAACGGGTGATAGGCTTTTTCAAGGGCCGATCCCGCATCCGGGTTTTTGGGCTGAGGTCCCTCATTGCGACCCTGCAGGTTTGCGCCGGTGCAGAAGCCCCGGCCTTCACCAGTCATCACCAGACACCGGACATTGCTGTCTGGGTCCTCCACCACATCCATGGCTTCTTCGAGGCCTTGCAGCATCTCCATAGAAACAGCATTCATCACTTCTGGATGGTTGAGCGTCAGCGTTGCAATGCCATCTTCAATTTCAAGTCGTACGCGTTGAAAGTCCATGACCTTCTCCCTGTGTTTGTTTAGTCGCAGTCTAGCCTGCAACGAATTCCGGTTCTTTCTTTTTCAGGAATGAGACGACGCCTTCCGCGAAGTTTGGGTGATCCCCAAGCATGCCTTGCGTATCTCGTTCATAATCCAATTGCTGCGCCAACGTATTATGCTCTGCGATATCGAGCGCCTTCTTAATTTCGGCAAAAGCGTTGGTTGGCCCGGCAGCCAGCTGCCGCGCATAGGTCATGGCAGTCTCAATCAATTTTTCATCATCCACGCATTCATAGATGAGGCCCCATTCAGCGGCTGTTTCTGCAGGCAGTTTGTTGCCCAGGAGAGCGAGAGCCCGCGCGCGGGCGCGTCCCACCAGATGGGGCGTAAACCAGGTACATCCCATATCGGGGATGAGGGCGAGCCGGGGTCCAAATACCTGTACGAATTTGGCGGACCGTGCGGCGATGACAATATCACCCGCCAGCGCCAGACCGACACCGCCGCCAGCCGTCATCCCATTGACGGCAGTGACAACAGGCTTTGGCACTTCCGCAAGTTCGCGCACCATGGGGTTAAAGCCAGTATCCATTCCATGTGCAACCCGCTGGCCGCGAGACATGTCGTCTTCGCCCGCAACATTTGCCGAAAGGTCTGCACCCGCACAGAAACCGCGACCTTCGCCGGTGATGAGCAGCACCCGAGCATTCGGATCGTTCGAAAAATCTGCGACGGTTGCACGGACTTCCGCGATCATCGTCATGTCTATGCTGTTCAAAACATCAGGGCGGTTGAGCGTCAGGCGGGCAACGCCCTCTGTCACCTCATAAAGGATGGTTTCCATAGGTCCTCGTCATAGTCGAACGGCGCACCGGAGGGCGCACCAAATTTGGCGCAAACCTTACCGATAGGTCCGAGGTGACGGAAGCCCATTAGATCATTTGTTTGAAAAGCGGGGACGACGCGACGTCAGCGTGGGCGGTTGACTACGCTGAGGCTTGGGCCGGTGCGGCAGCAGCGGCGCTTCCAGCGGCAACCACACGGTTTCGGCCTTGTTCTTTTGCTTCATAGAGTGCCGCATCCGCACGGGCGATCATCGTCGCGGGCGTGTCACCCATTTCAAACTGAGCGACGCCCAGCGACATGGTTACGCGGCCAAGGTTTTGCCCGGTTGATTTTTTCACCAGCTCGCGGGACTTAACGGTCTCACGAATATGATTTGAGAGTTTGATTGCGTCGTCAATAGCGGTGCAGGGAAGGATCATGGCAAATTCTTCGCCACCATATCGTGCTGGCGTGTCCTGACCCTTCACATTATTGCTCAGGCAGCGGCCAACAAGACGAAGAACCTGGTCGCCTGCCTGGTGACCGAAGGAGTCGTTGAACTTCTTGAAGAAGTCGATGTCGGCCATTGCTAGGCACATGTCAGACCCATTTTGCGAAGCTTCTGCAACAGCGCTCAGAAGGACTTCATCAAAGGCCTTCCGGTTGGCGATACCTGTCAGCTGATCGGTCAGTGCCTCACTACGTGCTTTTGCGAGATTACCGCGGAGCTCTTCAACTTCGCTCTTTGACTCCGTGAGCTTTTCTTCAAGCTCGCGTGACCGTGTCTCCATCTGCTTGGTCGCCGCAACAATGGTTTCGACAACCTGGCCAAGATCAGCTGCAGATATCTCGCTGGTCAGAGCATCACTTACACCCTGCATCGATTTCCCAAACCGATTGGTGTCGCCCGTCACACTGGCAATCAATTCGATGACATTGTCCATTTTGCCGGACAATTGTTCACCGGCCTCCATGGTTGAGTCGGCCAATTCTTCTTCAGCCGAATTCAACATGGACTCCAGTTCGTACATAAAGGGAGAATCGAATGCCCGCCCATTTTCCAGCTGGTCATTGATCTTCTTGTTGATCTCGGGGTTTTCGCCGGAGGCATAGGCGTACCAGACGCCGTAGGCTCCTGGCGTTGGTTCGACACTATGGTCGCCCATCAATTGCATGGCCTTCAGACCAAATTCAAGCGCTGGTGATGTTCCTGATGTTGAAGCCACGATTGTTCCCCGGATCGGCCAAGATGTTCTCTAGGCCTATCAATCTACTGGCCGATTATTATCAGTTCGTAAATTTCCCTACTTTCTTGGGTCAAAACCTTAGGAAAACCGGTAGTTTAGGTAGGTTTTCGCGGTGTAGCGTGATCACATGGGCAATGCTAGTCTCAGGGTCAGGGAGAAGGCGGGCAGGTGCGTTAAGCCCCAAGAGCTCAAAACATTATGTGCAGACCATTCAGGTGGTTGCACGGTCAATGAAAGCGCGGCCTAAGCCGCCTATCTGGAGGGACGAGAATGAGCGTAGCAGAAGACACAAGAGGGTCCGATGCGGACTCCGCTGGCGCAGCCATCAGAGAGATTGTAGACCGCCAAAAGGCGGCACACATCAAGGAAGGTGCCCCAAGTCTGGAGCGACGCATTGACTGGATCGACCGCGCGATTGCCCTTCTCGTTGATAATCAGAAAGAAATTGCGGAAGCCATGGCTGCCGATTTTGGGCACCGGAGCATTGAACAGTCGCTTCTCACAGACGTTGCGAGCTCTATCGGGCCACTGAAACACTCAAAGAAGCATCTTAAAAAGTGGATGAAATCAGAGAAGCGCAGCGTCATGTTCCCGCTGGGTCTTCTGGGTGCCAAAGCCCGGATTGAGTATCAGCCAAAGGGTGTTGTCGGCGTCATCAGCCCGTGGAATTTCCCCGTCAATCTCACATTTGTCCCGCTGTCGGGAATTTTTGCAGCCGGAAACCGGACGATTATCAAACCGTCTGAATTTACCCCCGTTACCTCAGACCTGATGGCACGCATGTTCCGCGAAGCCTATGATGAGACGGAAGTTGCCGTGGTGACCGGTGGTCCGGCAGTTGGCGAAGCGTTCTCACGCCAACCGTTCGATCACCTGCTTTTCACTGGTGCGACGTCTATTGCCCACCACGTGATGCGGGCTGCTGCTGAAAACCTTGTCCCGCTGACCTTGGAATTGGGTGGCAAATCGCCTGTGATCGTTTCTAAGAGTGCGGATGTAGAAGATGCAGCTGCAAGAATTATGACCGGCAAGACATTGAATGCGGGTCAGATATGTCTGGCGCCAGACTACGTATTCGTCCCCGAAGACAAGGTTGACGCATTTGTGGGTGCCGCTGAAAAATCTGTCGCGAAGATGTATCCAACGCTCAAAGACAATCCTGACTACACATCAATCGTTAATCAGCGCCATTTTGATCGCCTCAACAGCTACCTTGACGACGCGAAGGCTAAGGGTGCGAAAATCGTTGAGGTCAATCCGGCCAATGAGGACTTCTCTCAGCAGCAGGCCCATAAAATTCCACCGACCATCGTGCTGGACGCAACGGACGATATGAAGATTATGCAGGAAGAGATTTTTGGACCTCTGCTTCCTGTCAAAACCTTCAAAGAGAGTGACGAGACCATTGACTACATCAATGAGAACGATCGTCCGCTTGGCCTCTACTATTTTGGTGAGGACAAGGCGGAAGAGGACAAGGTTCTGAAAAACACCACGGCTGGTGGTGTGACCGTCAACGATGTGATCATGCACATCTCACAGGAAGATCTGCCGTTTGGTGGGATTGGCCCGTCAGGTATGGGGGCTTATCACGGTTTCGATGGCTTTAAGGAGTTTAGCCACGCCAAGTCGATCTACACGCAGTCTAAGTCAAAGATGGTCGCAGAGATGTTCCGCCCGCCATATGGCGCAAAGACCAAGAAGGCCTTGGCGGGTCAGATCAAGAAATAGATCTGCGCCAAATTCAAAAGAACAAATAGAAAGGGCAGCGTTCAAGCTGCCCTTTTTTGTGCCTGAATGTTAAGGCGACTAGCGGACGCCCAGACGTCTGATCGACGCTGGTGTATAGCGGTCCTCGCGGAGCTCTGTCGCATAGAAGTTCACAGGCGGTTCCTGATTGGTCATGCCGCCCATAAGGTATCGCCCGTTGGTCAGGTCATAATAGGCCATGCCAGCGCCAGCGCAGAGCGGCACGTCATAGGCTGTCTTTGGGAAGCCCTCTTGGGTGCGCCACAACTGGCCACGGGTGTCGTAGAGCTCCGTCGCGATAATGCCCCAGCTGTCTTCCTGCAAATACATGCGGCGGCGTGCGTACACATGCCGAGTAGCAGGTTTGAGGTTGGCTTCAACGACCCAGGCGCGCTGGAGTTCGTAGCGCGTGAGGTCCTGATTGATATGACGGGGCTGGATGATGTCGTCATATTTTACGTCATCAGACGCCAGACGGTAATTATTGTTTGGCAGGTAATATTCATTCTTGCCGATCACCGTCCAATCGTAGCGATTGGGCGAGCCATTATAGCCCCCAAGGCTATCGACGGTGAACATGCCGTCTGAGTTCACACCAGGATTATCATAAGCAATGTTAGGTGCCCGGCGAACCCGGCGCGTGCCCGGGCTGTACTGCCAGGCAAGACGGGGCTGTTGTGCCATATTGATGGTCTCATGCACCAGGGTCACGTTTCCCGCGCGCCTGGCTGGCGCCACAGTGTGGGCAATATAGAGCGCCCAGATATTATCCAGATCTTCTGCTTTTTCCTTGGTCGGATCATTCCAGGCAACGATGGCCTCATCCTGAACCGTGTAGAGTGTGTAATCACCGCTCGCCGTAGGCACTGCCGCTGCATACTGGCGGGTCGCTTTGTAATTGATGAAAACCAGCATGTGGTTCCAGATGATTTCAAGCGCGCTGTTTGGAATAGGGAAGGGCTTCGACATGATGGCGCCCTCCACTCCATTCCCGCCTGGCGCAAGCTCACCAACTTTGGCGTTGTTGCGCGCGGCAGCGAAGACATTCTCCGGGAATGTGCAGGTGCGATGGGTTTGGTAGACCGGCATGAAATAGGAACTGCCATAAACATCGAGCAGGGCTTTATGGGCCCCGGTTAGCTTGTCGGCATATTGCGCGGCGTTGCCCGCATTGATGGTGAAGAGAATGGGGTCACTGGCAAACGGATCAGGATGATGCATGCCCGCTTGATAGTTCAGATGGGCAGGGGGCGAAGAGAGGCCACCCGTCCAGGCCGGGATGGACCCATCAGCGTTGCCGCCTTTCTCAGCACCGAGCGGCGTCAAATCTTGTCCCAACCGAGCAGCCTGATTGTCTGGCACTTTAGCAATCGCGGCGGAGGTAAGTCCCATCCCCGCAGCAACGAGCGTGGCCACGACGGACCGCTGGAATTTCCTCATAACACCCTCCCAAGTAGTAATGGTGAATTACTAAATCAGAATGCTCTATCAGGAAGAAAACATCAACAGAAATTCGCAAGGTCAGATTTCGATGGGCGGTGATGTGCTCAATGGTCCTGTCGCGAAAGCGCACAGCGAGACTGTGACAGGTCACACGTAACCTTGCCGCAAGGTTTGTGTCTCAAATTGGAAAGCAAGAAGGAGGGAGAAACTGACCTATGCGTCTTCGGTTTCAGCTTCTTCGACTTCCGGCTCGTCATCTTCCGGCTCTGGCGCACGACGAACGATAGGCCGTGCAATGAAGGCCGGCATGTGACCGCCAAACGGGTCCTGCCCCTTTTTGCCGCGAAGGGGCTTTGCCACAGGTTCAGCATCCGCCTGCACTGGTTCCGACTTGGGGGCTGCTTTCTTCGCAGCAGGTTTCCGAGTGCGGGTCCGTTTTGGCTTCGGTGCATCTTCTTTAGCTTCTTCGGCTGCAGGCTCTTCTTGTGCGACCGATTCAGTCTTGGTCTCATCAACTGTCTCAGCTGCAACCTCAGGCGTTTCTTCTGTCTTCTTACGACGACCACGGCTGCGCGGTTTCTTTGGCGCTTCTTCTTTCGCTTCAGGTGCGTCCGCTTCAGCTTTTGGTGCCTCAGCGTCAGTCTTCGCCGCCGCCTTGGCGGGCTTACCACCCTTGCCGTAGGCGCTGTCTGCGTCGATGGGCTTGCCGATCAGCTTCTCGATGGCGGAGAGATATTTGCCATCTTCTTTTGTCGACAACATGAAGGCAGCGCCTTCACGTCCGGCACGGCCCGTCCGTCCGATCCGGTGCACATAGTCTTCCGCGTGGCTTGGCACATCGAAATTCACGACATGGCTCACAGCGGGAATATCAAGTCCACGGGCGGCAACATCACTGGCCACAAGAATTTGGATTTCGTTTTTCTTAAATCCGGCCAATGTCCGCGTGCGCGTGGATTGGTCCAGATCGCCATGCAGGCAGCCTGCAGAGAAGCCATGCTTCACGAGCGAGCGATGCAGAACGCCAACGTCACGTTTCCTGTTGCAGAAGACGATGGCATTTTTCACATCTTCGGTTTTCAGAATATCCCGCAACACGTCGCGCTTATCGAGACGGGTGGTTGGCACAAGCTTCTGCGTCACGGTCGAAGCTGTGGTGGCTGCTTTCTCAACTTCAATACGTACCGGGTCTTTCAGGAACGCCTTGGTCAGACGTGTAATCTCAGGGGGCATCGTCGCTGAGAAGAAAAGCGTCTGACGTTTGCCGGGAATGAGTTTGCAGATCCGCTCAATGTCAGGAATGAACCCCATGTCGAGCATCCGGTCGGCTTCGTCAATCACGAGGGTCTGTACGCCCGTGAGCAAAACCTTGCCGCGCTCGAAATGGTCAAGCAGGCGGCCCGGCGTTGCAATCAGCACGTCCACGCCCCGGTCCAGTTTCTTTTCCTGGTCGCCGAAGGAAACACCGCCAATAAGCAGCGCCATCGTGAGTTTGTGGTTCTTGCCATAGACTTCGAAATTCTCGGCAACCTGCGCGGCCAGTTCCCGCGTGGGCTCTACAATCAGCGAGCGCGGCATACGCGCACGCGCCCGGCCACGGCCAAGCTTTTCGATCATCGGAAGAGTGAAGGAGGCGGTTTTGCCGGTGCCGGTCTGCGCGATGCCGAGAATATCTCGACCGTTCAGCGCTTCGGGAATGGCCTGAGCCTGAATAGGCGTTGGTTCGGTGTAACCAGCTTGATTGATGGCATCAAGGACCTTGGGTCCAAGGCCGAGTTCATCAAACGTCTTCTTGGGCGCACTGCCCGTGTCGTCAGCTGTCATATGTCTCTGTTCTGCCGTTTTAAAAATGCCGCTGATAACCACCCGGATGGTGAAAATCTGCGCGGCGCGTGGCAGCAAGAGGTCAGCGCTGCCAAACGAATTGGGCGGAACATACGATCTCGCGGCGGAATGTCAACAAATCTGCCACGGGTTCTGTTGCCCGCGAGCAACATTGGTCCAAAGAGGGTTAATATAAGCCCGGAACCGGCCCTAAATGTCCAAATCCGTCGCGAACTCGGCTCGTTCCTGGATGAATTTGAAACGCAGTTCCGGCTTGTTTCCCATCAATTGCGCAACCGATGCGCGGGTTTCTGCGGCTTCTTCATCGGGCATCACGACCTGCAGCAGCGTGCGATTTGCCCGGTTCATCGTTGTCACTTTCAGCTGCGCGGGCAGCATTTCGCCAAGCCCCTTAAAGCGGCTGATCTCAACCTTGCCGCGCCCATTGAACTCGGTTGCCATCAGATGGTCCTTGTCGGCATCATCACGGGCATAGGCTGTCTTGGCGCCTTGGGCGAGCTTGTAAAGCGGCGGCACCGCCAGGTAGAGGTGCCCGTTACGAATAAGCTCCGGCGTCTGCTGAAAGAAGAAGGTGATGAGCAGCGAAGCGATATGCGCGCCATCCACATCCGCATCGGTCATGATGATGACCTTCTCATAGCGCAGATCATCGTTTCGATAATACTGGCCGGGCCGCACACCCAACGCCTGGATGAGATCGCTGATTTGCTGGTTCTGAGACATCTTGTCGGCAGAGGCACTGGCGACGTTCAGGATTTTTCCGCGAAGCGGCAGGATAGCCTGGGTCTTCCGGTCGCGTGCTTGTTTGGCAGAACCACCAGCGCTGTCACCTTCGACGATGAAAAGCTCTGAGCCTGCTGCACCAGATTGCGAACAGTCGGCAAGCTTGCCGGGCAGGCGTAGCTTGCGCGTCGCAGACTGCCGATTGACTTCTTTTTCCTGTTTGCGCCGAAGACGTTCTTCCGTGCGATCAATCACCCATTCCAGCAATTTCGCCGCCTGCTGGGGCCGCTCGGAAAGCCAGTGATCAAAATGGTCGCGGATGGCCCCCTCAGTAAGCTTCTGCGCAGACACGGTGGCGAGCTTGTCTTTCGTCTGGCCCACAAATTCCGGCTCACGAATAAAGACTGAGAGCAAAGCGCCACACGAGGTCACCACATCATCAGCGGTGATTTGCGTCGCCTTCTTATTGTTGGTCAGGTCTCCATAGGCCTTGAGGCCTTTGGTGAGTGCAGCCCGTAAGCCCGCTTCGTGAGTGCCGCCGTCCGCCGTCGGAATGGTATTGCAATAGGACGACATGAAGCCGTCACCATTATACCAGCCAATAGCCCACTCAACCGTGCCGTGGCCGCCATTCTCTCGCTTCACTCGGCCGGTAAAGGGTTCTGCTGTGACAGGTGTCAGCCCCTCGGTAGAGACGGTGAGATAGTCCACCAGCCCATTGGGGAAATGCAGCACGTCTTTGGTTGGTGTCTGGTCTTTATCGCCCACCATGGAGGGATCACACGACCAGCGGATTTCAACGCCACCAAAGAGGTAGGCTTTCGATCGCGCCATTTTGTAGAGGCGGGCAGGTTTGAACTTCAGCCCGCCTTTGAAAATCTCAGCGTCCGGGTGAAACGTCACGCTGGTGCCGCGCTTGTTTTTCACCGCACCCTTTTTCTTCAGCTTGCCAGTCGGCTTGCCGCGAGAGAATTCTTGTTCGTAGGCCTGCTGGTCCCGGGCGACTTCAACAAGCAGCCGATCAGAGAGCGCATTGACGACCGATAC
>JAJFGY010000256.1 GCA_021775935.1 Alphaproteobacteria bacterium | reverse complement strand
GCATTAATCTTTTTCTTGCTCATGAGAACAAAAAAGGTACATTTACCTCAATTGCTTCGACAGAGCCTGTATGAAATAAGGGGATGCGCTTATGGCGAAAGAACATAAAGAAAACGTAGTGAGCTTGCTCGGCAAGGACAGTATGGATAAGCAGAAAGCCCTGGATGCAGCGCTCAGCCAGATTGAGCGGTCTTTTGGTAAAGGCTCAATCATGCGGCTCGGGAAAAACGAGCAAGTGGTTGAGATTGAATCGATCCCGACAGGGTCTTTGAGCCTGGATATTGCGCTTGGCATTGGCGGGCTGCCTAAAGGTCGGGTGGTTGAGATCTATGGACCTGAATCGAGCGGGAAAACGACCCTGGCGCTGCACACGGTTGCAGAAGCTCAGAAGAGTGAGGGGATTTGCGCCTTCGTTGATGCGGAGCATGCGCTGGATCCGGTCTATGCCCGTAAGCTCGGCGTTAATCTGGACGATCTTCTGATTTCTCAGCCTGACACGGGTGAGCAGGCGCTCGAAATCGTTGATACGCTGGTGCGATCTGGCGCGGTGGATGTGATTGTCGTGGACTCTGTGGCGGCTCTCACACCGCGCGCGGAACTTGATGGGGATATGGGTGACAGTCTCCCTGGTCTGCAAGCGCGGCTGATGAGCCAGGCGTTGCGGAAACTGACGGGCTCTATTTCCAAATCCAATTGCATGGTCATTTTCATCAACCAGATCCGTATGAAGATTGGGGTGATGTTTGGCAGCCCGGAAACAACGACAGGTGGCAACGCGCTGAAGTTCTATTCTTCTGTCCGACTTGATATCCGCCGTATCGGTGCGATTAAGGACCGGGACGAAGTGGTGGGCAATCAGACCCGCGTCAAAGTGGTGAAGAACAAAGTAGCGCCCCCTTTCAAGCAGGTTGAATTCGACATCATGTATGGCCAGGGGGTCTCCAAGATGGGTGAGATCGTCGATCTGGGTGTGAAAGCCGGGATCGTTGAGAAGTCTGGCTCCTGGTATTCCTATGACAGTCAACGGATTGGGCAGGGGCGTGAAAATGCCAAGACCTTCCTGAAAGAAAATCCTGATATGGCGCTGACCATTGAAACAGCGATCCGGGCAGATGCAGGGCTTGCAGATGCTCTGGATGTTGGTCCAAACGCAGATGACGATGATGGTCTGCCAGAGGAAGTAGCAGGTTAGGTCTGAAACGCCATATTCGACCTGAAAGCGGTGCTCATTTCGGTGGGCGCCGCTTTTTCATGGGAAATCAGAGTTTGGCGGCGTTTAAGAAAGTGGGTCAGTAACGGATGGGATGGCTCGGCTTAAGGGCAGCTTAGCTAGACAGGATGCCCGGCGGGCGTTAGAAAAAGAGACCATATTCCAAGGGTTTGGCGTCATTTTGGGATGCTGAAACCCCAGTACAAGACGAATGCGAGACCGCTATGACCGGTGTGAATCAGATCCGCGAGACCTTTCTCAACTTCTTTGAGAAACAGGGGCATGCGCGTGTCCCATCTGCCTCCCTTGTGCCGCAGAACGATCCCACACTGCTGTTCACAAATGCGGGCATGGTGCCCTTCAAGAATGTTTTCACTGGAGTTGAAACCCGCGACTATTCCCGCGCTACCTCGTCTCAGAAATGTGTGCGGGCGGGCGGCAAACATAATGACCTCGACAATGTGGGCTACACTGCACGTCATCACACTTTTTTTGAGATGCTGGGGAATTTTTCCTTCGGTGACTATTTCAAGGATGACGCGATTGCGCTCGCCTGGGAGCTGATCACCAAAGAACTGGATATTCCAAAAGACAGGCTGCTTGTCACAGTCTATTCCGAAGATGATGAGGCCCCCGCGATCTGGAAAAAGGTGGCGGGCATTACCGACGACAGGATTATTCGGATTTCCACATCGGATAATTTTTGGTCTATGGGGGATACGGGGCCCTGCGGACCGTGTTCAGAGATATTCTTTGACCATGGCGAAAAAGTGCCTGGTGGCCCTCCGGGCAGTCCGGATGAAGATGGAGATCGCTTCATCGAAATCTGGAACCTGGTTTTCATGCAATTCGATCAGCAGGCTGGAGGGGATCGCATCAATCTTCCTAAGCCGTCGATTGACACAGGGATGGGGTTGGAGCGTGTGGCCGCCCTGCTGCAGGGGAGCCATGACAATTACGACACTGATTTGTTTCGCGCTTTGATCAGCGCATCGGCCCATGCGTCAAACACAGATCCAGATGGATCACATAGTGTAAGCCACCGAGTGATCTCAGACCATTTGCGGTCCTGTTCGTTTCTGTTGGCGGATGGCGTGATGCCGTCTAACGAAGGCCGTGGCTATGTGCTCCGGCGTATCATGCGGCGCGCAATGCGCCATGCTCAGTTGCTTGGTGTCCCCGATCCGTTGATGTGGCGTTTGGTGCCCTCGCTCATCCATGAGATGGGGGATGCCTATCCCGAGCTCCGTCGGGCAGAAGCATTGATCACAGAGACGTTCAAGCTTGAAGAGAGCCGTTTTCGGGAGACATTGGCCCGCGGTCTGAAACTGCTGGATGAAGCTGTTGAGGGGCAACGGGGGCAAGGCGAGCTTCCTGGTGATGTCGCCTTCAAGCTTTATGACACATATGGTTTTCCTCTTGATCTCACAGAAGATGCGCTGCGCGAGCGCGGAATGAGTGTGGATCATGCGGGCTTTGACAGTGCAATGGAGAAACAGCGAGAGGCCGCTCGGGCCAATTGGTCTGGTTCCGGTGAAGCTGCAACTGAGACGCTTTGGTTTGATCTGAAAGATGAGGCTGGTGCAACAGAGTTCTTGGGCTACACAACCGAAGCAGCTGAGGGAAAAATTGTGGCCCTCATCAAGGATGGTGAGCGGGTCGAAAAACTGTCGGCCGGTGACGAGGCAATGGTTGTTGCCAATCAGACCCCATTCTATGGCGAGTCTGGCGGTCAGGTTGGTGACACAGGCGGTCTTTTCACCGGGCAAGGGGCTGAGTTCACCATCTCCGACACGCAGAAAAAACTGGGTGATCTTGTCGTCCATATCGGAACGCTGGGTAAAGGTGCCTTGCGTGTGGGAGAAGTTGCTGACTTCCGCGTCGACAGCCATCTGCGGGCATCGACACGTGCCAATCACTCCGCCACACATCTGGCACACGAGGCCCTTCGCCGGGTCCTGGGTGATCACGTCAGCCAAAAAGGATCACAGGTTGGGCCGGACCGGTTGCGATTTGATTTCTCTCATCCCAAGGGCATGACCGCGAACGAGATCGCTCAAGTCGAGACGATTGTTAACGAAGAAATTCAGCGTAACAATGAAGCGGTTACTCGGGTGATGACACCGGAGGACGCGATTGAAGCGGGCGCTCTGGCGCTTTTCGGAGAGAAATATGGGGATGAAGTCCGTGTTCTCTCGATGGGCTCGCCCCGCGAAGATGGCAACAGCTTCTCCGTCGAACTTTGCGGCGGGACACATGTGTCTCGTGTCGGCGATATCGGCCTCTTCAAGATTGTGAGTGAGGGGGCCGTTGGCTCCGGTGTGCGCCGAATTGAGGCGCTGACTGCTGAGGGCGCGCGGCGATACTTCAATGATCAGGAGCGGATTGCGCAAGATGCGGCGGCTGTGTTGAAAATCACACCGGAACAGTTGAGCGAGCGGGTCGCAGCGCTTGTGGATGATCGCAAGCGTCTAGAGCGGGAACTTGCAGAGGCAAAGAAGAAGCTCGCCATGGGCGGTGGAACACCGTCGGGCGCAACGTCTGACGTGGAAGAACTCGGCGGCGTCAAAATTATTGCCAGGGCCATGGAGGGTATCAGCGCGAAGGATCTGCGCGGCATGGTGGATGATGCCAAGAAGAGCGTTGGATCAGGTATCGTCGCCTTGATTGCGCTCGGCGATGATGGCAAAGCAGGGATTGCTGTCGGTGTCACTGCTGATTTGACCGACCGCCTCTCGGCCGTTGACCTTGTGCGGACAGGTGCAGAAGCGCTCGGCGGAAAAGGTGGTGGTGGGCGTCCGGATATGGCCCAGGCGGGTGGTCCAGATGGCAGCAAGGCAGATGCTGCTTTGGCCGCGATCAAAGAGACAGTGGGCGACCTTGCCGGAGCGGCTTGATAGTCCCGCGCCGGTTGGTGGGGGGCAGGACGTCGGGGCCGTGTCTGGTTTTCGTCGATGGCTCTACATCCTGCTGGAAGCGGGCAAAACCGGCGACCGCCCAAGCGCCATATTTGATGCATTTATGGTCACCCTTATTCTGGCCAACGTTGTTGCTTTTGCAGCAGAGACGGATGTGCGTGTTGCCGCTCTCTATGGCGAAGAGCTGCGGCTCTTCAATGTCGTTTCGATTGTCATCTTCACGTTTGAGTATGCGCTGCGCCTTTGGGTGGCAGTGGATCACCCCGCTTTAAGAGGGGTGCCGAAATGGCGGGTGCGCCTGGGGTATGCACTTAGTCCGCAAATGCTTATCGACCTTATCGTCATTCTCCCGTTCTATTTGAGTTTCCTCTTTGCGGTTGATTTGCGGGTTCTGCGAATATTCAGACTGTTCCGCTTTTT
>JAJFGY010000255.1 GCA_021775935.1 Alphaproteobacteria bacterium | reverse complement strand
GCACATCTGTCACGTCCACGGCATTGTTACCCACATATGCCGACACGATCTCGGCGGTCATCGCAACCAGATCCGCCTTATCTTGCATGGAACCACTCCACTCAACTGCTCTCTTTTTTGGAATATTGGCTAGATCGACATCTTCATTGTCGGTAGCGGCTCAAAATAGTGCTGGTGACTTATAGCAATCGAAAGAAACACAAGCAACGCGCCATAAGAATTTAGCGCACATTTGGAGTTCATTTGAGGTTAACCGCCTCTCCACTTGCTATTAGAAATTTTTATTTTAAGCATTTTGCAGATCGAAGGTTTTGCCATCTAGTGATCCTCGCCTTTCAAAACGCCTAAAGCGTCCAGATATTTATCCAGAGCGACGGTGATTATGTCCTGGTGCGTCCGACCCAGCAGGACACCTGCCCCCTTCAAACGCTGGTGCCGATACTGCTCTAGCCGCACAGAGACCTTGACCCGCGGCGGCACCGACCGTCTCCGCTCCACAACCGGGCTGACATGGTGTTTTCGCCTGTCAGGCCCCGCGTACACCTTTTGGGTGGATTGTTCCGTTGTCTGACAAGGATGGGCGCCGGCTGGTGCCGTTGTCCCCGAATTGTGATCTCGCGACAGCTGCCTTGGTAGCTGTCTGGGTACGGATCGATCGGTTCCCTTATTTGCGGGTGTGCGTTTTCCAAACAGCGGCTTTGACTCCTCTGCCCGGGATCCAGAGACATGTGTATCGCCAGGTGGATCGATGAGCGGCGGCGGTGTCGCGCCCTGCCTCTCCATCATATCGCCGGTCAGCGTTGCAAACCCATCAGACGCCCGCCGGTGCGATGCCCCTCTGCTTTTGGAGGCCCCGGATGCTTGGGCGGGTGCTTGGGCCGGTGCATGGTCCGGTGCGTGGGTTGGCCGTTTGAAGGCGCTCATTGGTTTCTCCTCGCGGTGAGAAAGGATATGCGTGCCCGACATGCACGCCATGATTGTCGATAAAGGCGGTTGAGAGACGCGTGTGTTAGTGACCTGCCCTGCGGCCAAACGCGGGGGCCGGGCGACCCAATGCATTCACGTTGCCAGAGACATGAGAACCAAAATTGTCTTCAGGGGCTTGTACCCCCGCAGGTCGCAAGCGCTCAATCCGATCTGCAAGGTAGGTCCAAAGCGCCTCAACCTCCCCGGCACTTTTGCCATTGGCTTTTGTTTCCATGACCGTCCGTCCGTCAATCATGCTGGCGGCAAAGTCCACCCGATGATGCAATGTCACAGGCGCGACGGTGCCATGCTGGGACAGTGCCACGGCGGCATCTGCCGTGATGCGGGTGCGTGCTGTCGCCCCGTTTACGACGAAGACCAGTGGTTTTTCATGCCATTGTGCAATGTCCACTGTGGGCCCAACGGCGCGCAGATCATGAGGACTGGGGCGTGTCGGGACCACGACCATGTCGGCGTAGGAGACCACATCGGAAATTGCGCGGGTCACAGCGGGTGGTGTGTCAACGATGGCCAGCTTCATGCCGGCTTGTGCTGCCTCGCGCAACGCAGGTCCCACGCCCCCATATTCTGACTGGAAGCCGGTCAGGCCTCCAATAGACCTCACCTCCAACCATTTTTGCAGACTGCCCTGGGGGTCCGTATCGATCAGCCCTACGGGACCGGCACCTGCCAGATACGCGGCGGCAGCAACGTGGCCCGCCAGGGTGGTCTTTCCTACACCGCCCTTCTGGGCTGCAAACACAAGGACAAACATATCGCTCGACATCACACCACTCCTTCGAGTGAAAACACCGGCGGACAGATACCGGCGGGCTCACCCTACAAAGGCGCGAGTTAACAGAATTTCAAACGACCAATTTGGCTAAAACATTGACAAAACTGTATTTTTTCGCATTTTGTGGGGTAGGTGGCGGCGCGCTTATTAAGGCCAAGAAGAGACATGTTTTTACGCGATATCTGGTATTTCGCGGTTCCGGGCGAAAGTCTGGCGCCAGGCGCCATGATGCACAAAGTTCTTTTGGGCGAACCGATTGTGATCGGTCGCGAAGCTGACGGCACGCCCTTTGCGCTGCGCGACATTTGCCCCCATCGCGGCGTGCCACTTTCTGCAGGAGCCCTTTTCTCGCCTGAGGCGAGCGGCTGCGGCACGAGTGCAATTGAATGCCCCTATCACGGCTGGAAATTCCGCCCGGATGGGCGCTGCGCAGAGATTCCCTCCCTGGTGCCAGATCAAAACATGGATATTGAGCGCATCAAAGTGCGCGCCTATCCCGTCCGCGAGGTTCAGGGGAACCTCTGGATCTATATGGCAGATGAAGAACATCCCTCAACTAAGCCCAAAATCGATCCTCCAGAAGTGCCTCATTTTGCCAGCGCGCTGCCCAACATTCGCGAGGCCATGAATTTTGATTGCCACGTGGACCACGCGGTCATCGGCTTGATGGACCCGGCACACGGTCCCTTTGTCCACAAAGCCTGGTGGTGGCGGTCCAGTAAATCGATCCACGAAAAAGCAAAAGATTTCGCGCCGAGCCAGCGCGGCTTCACGATGGTTGCTCACACGCCGTCTTCCAACTCAGCAGGTTACAAAGTTCTGGGTGGAAAACCGGTGACTGAGATCTCTTTCCAACTGCCTGGTGTTCGGATTGAGACGATCCGAGTTGGCAAAAATACGGTCTGTGGTCTGACAACGGTTACACCGCTTGATGAAAAGCGCACGGAAATCACGCAGACATTTTATTGGACGATGCCCTTTCTCTCATTCGCCAAACCTGTTGCGCGCCGTTTCATGCGGGCATTTCTGGGACAGGACAGAGACATGGTCAATCTGCAGCAGCAGGGCCTCAAGTTTGAACCCCGCCTTATGCTGATCAATGACTCAGATATTCAGGCAAAATGGTATCATCGGCTGAAGAGCGAGTGGGCGCAATCTGTTGAAGATGGCACTGAGTTCACAAATCCGATTGAGCCGGTAACACTCCGCTGGCGGAGTTAGCACCGGCAGTGGCGCATTTTCAAACCGCATAGGTGACATTACTTGTGCTGAAAGTGCAAAAACCCCGCCAAAGCGACTTTGGCGGGGCTCTCACTCAGAATGGGAGTGAAGGCTAAAAGCGGTAGCCGAAGCCTGCACCGAAGATCCAAGGATCAAGATCAACGTCAGCGGTGATCGCCCCATTGTTGATGCTTACATCTGTGTTCAGCCAAAGCTTCTTCACATCAATGTTGAAGACCCACTGGTTGCCCAGATCGTAATCCATGCCTGCCTGAAGTGCGTACCCAAAGCCATTTTCATAGTCGATGGAATTCACCGCGCCCGTATCTTCACCGTAGAAGATTGTGTAATTGATCCCGGCACCAACGTAAGGCCGGAACTGATCTTTGGGCGTAAAATGGTATTGCAGGGTCAGCGTTGGCGGGAGCACCCACACATCGCCCAAATCAACGCCCGCCGTTGCGGACATGTCATGATTTGACGTGGCCAGAATGAGTTCAGCCGCAATGTTGTCGGTGAAAAAATAGGTGATGTCGAGCTCTGGTACCAAAGACCCGTCAGCCTCGACTGTACCAGCCAACCCCGTCACAGACGCGCTTTCATCCGGCGAGACGTAAATGCCGCGTACACGGATTAACCAGGGGCTGTCACCGCCCTCAGCACGCACTTCCTGAGTGCTTCCCAAAAAACCAATGGTTGCGGTCGTCAGTCCCAACGCCAGGGCCATCGCACCTGTTATTGCCCCAAACTTTCTCATTCTTCTTCTCCTCAAAATGCACGCGACCATTCGGTGCGTTTGACGAAGAGGAGCACGTCCCGACGGCCCCTTCTCTTCTGTCTGACAATCAGTCAGGCGAAGAAAAAGGGCCTTGATACGGATCAATTCTGAGTGAGCTGCGACAATATGCGCGTCTTGATGCGCGTCTTGGATAGCACCCAAAAATCAGGTGGCGAGGTATCGCGCCGATGATGCGGAGCCATCCAATGGGTCTATTATATGGCTTGGGCCGTCGCCTCCTGCCGCCATCTGGTCTTCAGGAAAGCGGCCAGACCATCAATCGCCTGCTCACCTTCCGGGAGCATGGGGAAGAAGGCATGCCAGACATGGATCATGCGGTCCCACACTTCCAGCTTGCAGTCTACGCCTGCAGCGCGCGCCTTCTTTTCAAACTCACGGCTGTCATCGAGCAGTACTTCCGCATCACCGACTTGCAAGAAAAGTGGTGGCAATCCTTTCAGGTCAGCGAGCAAGGGCGACGCCAGGGGATCTTCAGGCGATCCACCGCCCAGATATTCCTGACCGGTTGCGACGATGCCCGCAGGTTCGATCATTGGATCGGCGTCGGCCCGTGTCTTGTAGGATTTCGACCGGCCGGTGAGATCCGTCCAGGGGCTAAGGCCAATCGCAGCAGCGGGCATGGGTAATCCCAGGTCACGGGCTTTCAGAAGTGTGGCAAATGTCAGACCCCCACCAGCAGAGTCGCCCCCCACAGCCAGGTTTGCTGGCGCCACTCCCTGGTCAAGAAGGGCTTTGTAGGCCGCAACACCGTCTTCAACGGCTGCCGGAAACGGATTTTCCGGTGCCAAACGGTAATCAAAACTAATGACCCGCGCATCTGCTGCCGTTGCAAAACGGGCTGTGAGATTGGCGTGGGAATTTGGCGATCCCATCACGTACCCACCGCCATGGAAATAGAGCAGCGTGTTTTCTGGTTCCGCGCCTTCGGGTGTGAAAACCTGTGCCGGGCGTCCGGCGAGCTCTGTGTGTTCGCGCGTTACGCCCTGGGGTTCGCCAAACGCAGCCGACATTGCGTCCATTGCTGCGCGGCGTTCTTCCAGTGGTGCTCCTTCGCGCGCCATCGGGCTTTGCTTTAGTAGCTCGATGACCTGATCGATTGGATCTGCTGACATGATTGTTTCTCTCCGCTGACTGGGTGGCATCACACAAGACGTGGGCCGTTTTGTTCTGTCTGTGGGCATGATGACGGAAAGGGAGCCCAGCGAAAAGCTCAGCCGTTAAGAATTCGCCTGAAGCAAGCGAATCAGCGTAGTTTTGAGCCCTCTTGGTCGGGTTTGCTCTGAATATGTCAGTGAGACATTGCTGTGCGAACCGAAGGAAGTCGGTTTATGGAAAATGTAGCCTATTTCGGCGGCGCAGACAGCGCGCACGGCATTGCCTACAGCCGCGACGCGTTTCGGCAGATGTCCCGTCTAAGCGCCCATGACCGGGACAATATCAAAAGCGCCCTGATGACCATGCGTGCCGATGACAGCAATGATGAAGTGCTGACCGGCTCTCGGCGCAGCCGTCGACTGAGTGATGGTCTGCGGTTCGTTTTTGAGCGCAATGGCAGTGCGTTGACAGTCCTTGCCATTACGTCGGCTGGGCGCCGTGCCGGCCATTTTTCCAAATCAAAGGATATAACCCCATGAGCTCTTCCCCCAGCCTGGGCATTCAATCGTCTGAACCTCAGATCGTACATGGACCTAGCGGCGACGCACTCTACGCTCTCGTCCCCGTAGCAGAGTATGAGAGATTGAAGCGGGCGTCGGAGGATATTGCTGACATAAGGGCAGCGAACGAAGCTCTGGTGGGTGACAGGGCAGACCTCATCCCTGCCGACGTGGTCCACCGGATTGCAGATGGTGAAAACCCTGTCCGGGTCTGGCGGGAACATCGCGGCCTCAAGGGTGTTGAGCTCGCGCGCGCCGCCGGAATTAGCCCTGCCTATCTTTCTGAGATCGAAACCGGAAAGAAGGACGGCACGTTTCGCACCATGACCGCTATTGGGCACTGCCTTGGACTGCCCCTTGATGACCTTGCCCCTATTGCCGACGATGATGAGCGTGTCAGCCGGGAGCAGGCAGCGCGCATCAACGATATCCGCGCGCAAATTCGCTTTATCGAGGGACTGATCGTTGGACCAGGTGACTTCAGTACCGGAGCCGTGAGACAAGCTGCTGCAACACTTGCTATTGATGCCCAGCAATTGATGGTGAACGACGCGACACCCTCAGAATGGTTGCCGCAAGTGCTGGAAGGCGTTGAAGAAATTTTGGATCTTATCGACCGGGCGGAAGGCGACATTATCGAAACCGCTCGCACCACACGCGCGGATCTGGAAAAAGTTGTAACGCTCAGCGCCTTCAGAGCGCCCCTGGGCCATTCTTCTGGCAACGCTTCTTAGGCAGTCATCTCCGAAGAGATAATCCGATCCCAGAAATGCAGAATAGAGTCTGCGCGGTCCATCGTTACGCTGTCAAAAAGACCGACGGTGCGTTCCATCTCGTTTTCGCTGAGAGCGCCACAGGGCCGAACAGCGCTGAGGCTCACCGCGATCTGTTGAAAAGCATCCCGGGACAGACCCATCGCTTTGCCTGCGACAGCGAGGGGTTCCCCTCCCAGGTCGCTGATGATCCAGGCCGCTGTCGTCGTTGAAATACCGGCAGACATGGCCAGCGCTCCCTGCGCTGCCTCATCTGCCACCCCGTCGATCAAGCGTTGCTGCGCACTCTCCGACATGCGTTCAGCAGGCCGCAACAAACGGTATGTCTCATGCAGTTTCGTGTTCCCCTGTTGCAGGAGGACACTCAGATCCACGCCATCGGAGAGTGCCTCTACAATGCCGCGACGGTCTATTGGGAAGCGCTTGAGAATGATCGAGCGCTCCTCTCCATCTGACCAAAAGAACATGAGGTGGGCCAACCAGGGTGTCAGTTCGCGCCGTTGCAACAGTGGCTTTATAAGCTCTGGTTTTGCAGACGAACGGCGAACCATTTGTTCTAGAGCGTGCGGCGACAGGCTTGCCCCTGTGTTGGCGATCAGCCGCGCCAGGACTGCGGCTTCTCCTCGCGACGACAGAGCGTCGCAAACAACCCGTGACAAATCTATCCGAGCTGCCAGGCAGAGCCTGTGTTCTTCCTCGCAGGTATCGGCGATGCGAACCAGGTCACAATTGGTGAGGCAGAGGCCATCTGAAAGAATGGGTTCGCAGATCTCATAAGCCTCGGCCAATAGACCCTCAAGGAGTGCGGTCGGCGCGACTTCAAGAGGGGCGAGACGTTCAGCAATCCGACGTTTGAGCGTTGCGTCCATGAACGGCAAGAGATCAACCAGCGCGGTTTCCGCCAGTGCCAGCTCATTGGGCGCGAGCTGGCTTGATCCTGTTAACAAGAGGTCTGCCAACCGGCGGGCCAATAAATCATGCCCTGCTACATCCGCGCTTGCGAGGATATCGGCCCCGGTCAGTTCGTCCTCAAGTACCTGCGTATCTATTGACACGGTATAAATTCCCACTTTGTCGGTGCAGCCTGGCCTCCATGCAACCATTTGAGGCTTAAAATGGAATGAATAGCATGGCCGGATTTGTTGGCGTTTCACCGGAATGGCATCCACACCCAAAGTCCGGTATCGTTGTCCACCCGCTGAAAACAGCGGCCATGTCGGCACCAGGGGCCGGTTTTAGTGAAAGAGATCAGCAATGAATGTGCGTCGCGTAAAACCTTTATCTAGTATTATATTCCTGAGCTTTGCGCTCGGTCTCTCCGCCTGTGCTTTTGAGAGAGACCCGCAAGTGCTTCAAAATCCGCTCTATAAGTCCGGACACGCGGCTGGCTGCCAATCGGCCCACACTCGGGTTTCCGGGTTCGACGACACAATCCATCGAGACAAGGCGCTTTACGCCAACGAGAGCCTCTATCGCACGGGATGGGGAGATGGATACGCCTCGTGTGGTGGCCAATCTCAATATGACGAGCGCTCCGTGTTTAACGAGCGCCGGGACAATAGCGATATCCGTTACTAACATTTAGGCTGATCGATAGGCGCAGTGCCTGCCAGGAGGTAGGCCAGTTGTTTCTTAGGGGCCAGATGTTTCTTGGGGGAAGAAATAATGCGAACAATAATCAGTGCTCTGGCGCTCATTGCCATTGCTGTTGGGGGCGTCTTTTACGGCACCTACAGCACCCTGGACCCTTGCCGGGCTCTGGCGCAGGAAATGGCTGACGACACATTGGGTAGTATCGCCGAACGACCGATGCGACTGGTGACCAGTCAGATGACATCTCGTGAGTGTGTTGACGGCTTGTGGGAACGATGGACAGACTTCGACGACTAACCCGTCCACGGGCACATGGACCAAAGACCGCAAGCCGATTTTCCCAATGGGTAATCCTTGCAGGCTTTCTGTTGGCCCTGCCTGCCCTCCTCAATCCGGCTCATGCCAGAACACGTGTTGAAACCGGACGTGATCTCCAACAGTTTTGCCAACTTGCGATTGATCAGGAACTCGCGGCGCCCGGTGCGCGCATCACCGGCAAAGCCCGGTATTGCAGGCAGTATGTCAGTGGGTTTTTTGCCAGCCTGCACGCGATGCAAACAAACGAAGGCACTCGAAAGGTTCACCCCAACACAGAGGCTGACCGTTTTCAGTGTGCCTTGGTCCCCCACACCGCGACCTATGAACAGCTTGAGCGTCAGGTTGTGCGCTTTGGCGAATGGCATCCCGAGCTTCTGGACGAGCCGGCAATCCGGCTCATCCAGCGTGCGTTTGATTCCATCGATCCCTGTTAGGGGCTTCAATCTAGGCCACTTCCAAGTCATCGGGTAAAGCACCCACATACTGCGCAGACGGCCTGATAAGGCGACCCGTTGCCTCCTGCTCCATCACATGGGCTGTCCACCCAGCCACGCGGCCCACCGCAAAGGTTGGCGTGAAAGCCTCGCGGGGAATTGCCAAGGCCTCAAGCAGCAAGGCGGTGAAAAATTCCACATTCGTGTCGAGGGGTCGGTGGGGTTTCAGTTCCTTCAACACAGCCTTTGCGGTCGCCTCCACCTGTCTTGCAAAGGCCGTGCGTTCTTCCACACCTGAGAGCCCGGCAATCACAGAGCCCAGAACATCGGCGCGCGGATCGCGCACCCGGTAGATCCGGTGGCCAAAGCCCATCAGGCGGTCGCCCGCCATCACGGCCTCGCGCAACCAGGGTTCGATGTTCGCGACACCGCCAATGCTGTCCAGCATGTCAAGAACCGGGCCTGGCGCTCCGCCATGGAGCGGGCCCTTGAGGGCACACAGCGCGGCCAAAACAGACGACACCTGTTCGGCAGCTGTTGAGGCGACAACCCGCGCGGTGAAGGTGGATGCGTTCATGCCGTGATCACTGACGGTGACCAGATATTTGTCCATCGCGTCGGCTGCATCTGCCGCTGGCTCTTTCCCATGCAACATCCGCAGATAATCTTCGGCATGGCGTCGGCTGGCGTCTGGCGCGATCGCCTCCTTGCCTTCTGCCGCTCTTGCAAGCGCTGCCACAAAGACGGGCATCGCCGCCATAAGGCGCACATGTGGCGCTGTGTCGTGGTTGTCGGGCAGCAGAGACAAACCAACTCTGAGTGCTTCTGTGATGGTGAGACCTTTGCTCGCCGCCAGCAGTGTCGGGACGGATGCAAAGGCGTCGACGCGGGCCGCACCCAAAGCAGCACGGGTATCATCCACCTCGCTCGGTGTACCCGCGGTTGACCACAGCGCTGCGGTTACGCCTTCAAAATCCATGCTTGCCGCAAGGTCGGGCAAATCACGACCAGCGATAATCAAGCGCCCGGCGGCGCCATCCACACGACTCAAGGCTGTCTGGGCAGCGACGACGCCTTCCAGACCGCTTGCCACGGCAGCTGACTGCGTCTTTTCCTCGATCTTGCTCATGTGCTTCTCCTTATTTGTCTTCAGAAGACGGTGGGACCGCCTCTTCTTCTGCGGTGCAACATGATTAGGATTGCTTAAGTGGTCAATCTTGATTAAGCTAATCAATATATGAATAATGTGACCGACATGACGCCCGACGAAGGCGCCCTCTACCTAAACGCTAAGGAAGCTGCGGCTGAATTGGGGGTCAGCTTGCCAACGCTTTATGCTTATGTGAGCCGCGACCTCATTCGCTCAGAACCCGTTCCAAACTCCCGCGCCAGGCGGTATCGGGCAGAAGACGTGCGCGGGCTAAAGGACCGTCGGACATCCAAGCTCGATGAAGCGCGTGTGCCTCCCGGTGATACCGGCTACTCCTTCAATTCCGGCCAACCGCTTCTCGAATCTGCGATCACTCTCATCGCAGACGGACGGCTTTATTACCGCGGATCAGAGGTCACGGAGCTTGCAGCGCACAGTTCGCTGGAGAGCATCGCTGCCCTGCTTTGGGACTGCACCACCAACCCGTTCCAACCGGACGTCCTGCCGCCGTCCATCCCCGATATTCCCGGTGATTTGCCCCCGGTGGACCGGGTATTGGTCGCGCTGCCGATCGCCGCTGTCGCAGACACCACCTTGTTCAACACGACCCCGGAAGGATTGGCCGCCACAGGTGTGCGCATCATCCGCCTGATTGCAGCAACGATCGCTGATCGCGCGCCCTCCTCTGAGCCTGTCCATCTGCAGCTACAGCAAGCCTGGGATAAAGATGCCGCAACAGGTGATGCGATCCGCGCGGCTCTTGTTCTGTGTGCAGACCATGAGCTAAACGCCTCGGCCTTCACCGCCCGGTGCACTGCGGCGGCAGGCACCACCCTCTATGGCGCTGTCATGGCCGGCATGGCCGCCCTTCAAGGCTCCAAGCATGGCGGCATTTCCAGACGCACAGAAAACCTGCTGCACGATCTTTCCGAAAGCGCTGACCCGGTGGAAAGCGTGCGCCAGCGCCTGCGCGATCAGGAGCCGATGCCAGGCTTCTCACACTGGCTTTACCCAAATGGGGACCCCCGCGCAAAAGTCCTGATGCGGCTGATGGCGGAGCATCGAGGCGAGACCGAGACATTCGCTCATGTCACTCAGGTGATTGAGACCATGAAAAGTGCCGCCGGAATCAAGCCCAACATTGATCTTGCCCTTGCCGCCCTCAGCGTCACCTATGATCTACCGAGAGGGGCGGCGCTCAGCCTCTTTGCGCTTGGTCGAACAGCAGGCCTCATCGCCCACGCTATCGAACAACAGATGCGCCCTGGCCTCATTCGGCCCCGCGCGCGCTATACAGGCCCCACCCCGCCCTGATTTTCAGGTAGTATTATTCCATGACCAAAACAACAGCATTGCTCGCCGGCGCGACCGGACTTATTGGTAACCATCTACTCGAGATGCTGCTCGCGTCCCCCACGCATGACAAGGTCATCGCGCTGACGCGCCGCCCGCTTGAGCGCAGCCATGACAAGCTCAGCAATCTTGTCGCTGATTTTGATCAGCTTGAAGAAGCCGTCAGAAGTTCGGGCATCCAGGTTGATGAAGGCTATTGCGCGCTGGGCACAACAATCAAAAAAGCAGGCAGCAAAGAAGCCTTTCGCAAAGTTGATTTTGACTATGAAACAGCCTTTGCTCGGGCTGCACAGGCTGCTGGCGCGACCAAATTCGCCCTGGTCTCTGCTGTTGGCGCGAGTGCACGCTCATCGATCTTTTACTCCCGTGTGAAAGGCGAAACAGAGCGGGCGGTGCGTGAGATGGGCTTTGCCTCGTGCCACATATTTCAGCCAGGAGTTTTGCTGGGTGATCGAGGGGAATCTCGCCCGGGAGAACAATTGGCTGTGGCGCTGACGCCTCTGCTCAATCTTGGGCTTCAAGGACCAATGAAGAAGTATCGCGGGATCGAGGCAAAAACAGTGGCAGAAGCCATGGTGGCAGCGCTTGCCACAGACAGGCCCAGCGCCATTCATCAGTACAAGGCCATGATCAAAGCAACAGCGTAATCCGCCCCCCAACTCTGTCTCATGCAGGTCTTTCCATGATCGTTAGGAAATGTGGGCATTCGGTTGCAAATCAAAAGTTTTAGATCCCGACCACATGCTTTAATGAGGGGGGAGCGACGGAGCATCACCGCGACGATATCTGGGGGAATTGGTTCAAATGGCAGCAGCAGGAGAAGAGCAATCGCCTGGTAAGCTGCTCGGCTGGTACATGGCGGGACAAGCCACCTGGTTTGCCAGCATCGGTCTGCAGTTCGTGCTCTTTCCCTATCTAGTTGCCATCGTCCTTGACGAAACACCGGCGCGGGTCGGCATTGCGCAAATGAGCCTTTCCGCACCCGCCATTCTCTTCATGCTCCTGGGCGGCGCGACGGCTGATCGCAGCGATCCACGCACGATCTTGTTTCGCATTCATCTGCTCGCCGCGTTGCCCCCTTTGGTTTTGGCGTCAGCACTCAATGTCGATTTTCTTACTTTTGAAATGCTGGTCGCTTATGGCCTCGTCATGGGGACAGCCACAGCTTTCGCCATGCCCGCGCGAGATGCAACGCTCAGCCGCGTTGCTGGTGCCAATGTGCAGCGTGGTGTGACGCTGGCGCTTGCCGTTCAACAGACCGCGCAACTTTCAGGCATGCTGGTGGGTGTTGCCGCTGCAAGCATTGGTGCTCCCCTGCTTTTTGCCGGGCAATCTCTTGTCATGCTGGCGGGTGGTATTGCTTCGCGCCAACTCCCCAAGAAAGTAGCCGATTCAACGATCGTGCATGGATCTCGCGCACAGGCGATGAAGGACGGCCTTGCTTATGTACGACAATCCGATGTTCTGCTTCCTGTCGTGATCGCCATGTTCGCGGTTGGTGTTTTTTACATCGGGTCGTTTCTTGTGATCCTGCCCCTGATCGTGCGTGATTTTTATGGCGGAGGTCTGGTGGAGATCGGCCTTGCCAATATCGCATTTTGGGGCGCAACCATCCTTTCAACTGTTGGGCTCCTTAAATTCGGCCATGTCGCCAGACGCGGGCGTGGGGCCATGATGGCTTTGGCTGGTGGTGTGGTTGTCGTCTTCGCCTACACGTTTGAAATGCCGTTCTGGCTTTTCTGCTTCTTCTCCTTCATCTGGGGCCTGGGTGCTGGCTGTGTCATGACACTCAGCAGAACGATTGTTCAATCGGAGGCCAGCGAGGCATATCGCGCCCGCGCGCTCTCCATTTTCCAGTTGGGTTTCGCCGGTGGATCGCCGCTCGGATCACTGATTATGGGCGTGCTTGCCGGGTATGTTGGCTCTCACGCTGCCATGTGGCTACCAACCATAGGGATGACGCTTGTGCTTGCATGGCTTATGTTCAGATCACGACTTTGGACGCTGCACGCCCACGATGCCGCTTAGCAAAGCAAGATCCGGAAAGGACACGCCCCATGCGTCCCATGCATCTCTATCTCGGTGGACTGATCAGCTGGTTCGGTGCCCTTGGCATCCAGACCGTGCTCTTTCCCTATCTGGTGATTGAGCGGTTGGGGGAAG
>JAJFGY010000254.1 GCA_021775935.1 Alphaproteobacteria bacterium | reverse complement strand
CAGTTGGTGTTTGGATTTTCGATCATGCCGCCATTGCCATCTGGAATTTCCTTAGCAAGGGCCAGGAAGATGTCGCGGGTTGTCAAATAGAACTCAGCGCCTTCTTTGGCGTTGGCAAGAACGATCCCATCAAAGCCGATCTGCACTTCGGTGATTGTGATGCCATTGTCTGTGCATTTGCCGAATTCTGATGCTTTGATGCGGCGAGACGCGTTGGTGATGTCTGGATGCTGAAGACCAACACCGGCGCAGAACAGCTTCATGCCGCCGCCGGAACCGGTTGATTCAACAACGGGTGTGTTGAACGAGGTCGTCTGACCGAAACGCTCAGCTACGGCCGTTGAGAAGGGGAAGACGGTCGACGAGCCGACGATCTGAATTTGGTCACGGGCTTCTGCGACGCCCGCCATGGTGAGAGATGCAACGGCAACACTTGCTGCCATTATCGCTTTCTGGGCAACATTCTGGGCCAGGTTCTTAAATTTCACGGTTTTTCTCCAATCCGTTGGATATCCCTGCCAATAAAGCTGGGTAAGCTCTGCAAGCTGGGCCGCGTGAGTGTTAAAGCCACCTCGCCTGCCCCCTATTTCAGGTGATCACCGGGTTCTTTCCGACAATCCGTCCTGATGCGAGGCGCAAGCTATGGCCGGTCCACGAAGGGAATATAACAGAACTGCAACAGTTATATGACAGTCCAAGTCATTGATTTATATGATTTTTTTAGTCTTCTGCGGGAAAGCGCACACAAAATGTTGCGCCCTCACCCACCACGCTGTCACACCGAAGGTCGGCGTCATGGCGATTCAGGATGTGTTTGACGATTGCAAGGCCAAGGCCCGTGCCGCCGCGCTCGCGGCTGGTCGCCACATCGATCCGATAGAACCGTTCTGTGAGCCTGGGTATCTGCTCGCGGGGGATACCAGGACCAAAATCACGCACCTTCAGTTCGACACCGCTGCCCAGATTATTCTGCACGGCACCGTCCACGCGGTCAGCGGTAATCTCCACACGACCGCCGCTCTGCCCATACTTCACGGCATTGTCGACAAGGTTTTGTACAACCTGGTGCAACTCATCCCATTCGCCCCTGATCAGAGGAAGGTCCTCTTGGATCGCCACATCAATCTCAACTTTGTCACGCTCAGCGATGGGGCCTATGGCATCCACGACATCTTTGATCAATCCCGGCAGGCTGACGGTGCCACGGGGTGGCAGGTGCTCGCGCAGTTCAATGCGGCTCAATGACAAGAGATCCTCAATCAGACGCTGCATGCGGAGCGTCTGTTCGCCCATGATGCCCAAGAAACGGTCGTGGGCGTCTGCGTCGTCTTTCGCAGGTCCCTGCAGGGTTTCAATAAAACCAGACAGCGACGCCAGCGGTGTCTTGAGCTCGTGGCTTGCATTGGCAACAAAGTCCACGCGCATCTGCTCCACCCGTTTCATATCCGTCACATCATGGAGAGCAAGCAGGGTTGGCGTCCCAGAACCATCCGGCCCCGCCGTTTCCACCGGTGTGATGACGGCCTGGAAATGCTGTTCGACCGGCACAGGCCGAACATATTCTACGTCCTCAGCGTTGCTACCCTTGCGCACCCTTTCAAGGGCGTCGAGCAGAATGGGCTCGCGGAGCACTGAGGGGACGAGTTTGCCGACAGCGCCGCGCCCAACGAAACTCTCAGCGGAGCGGTTGTGAAACACAATGCGGCCGTCGCCATCCAAGAGCACGACGGCATCAGGCATCTGCTCAAGCACAATGCTGCCAATACCTTCTGGGCCTTGCGCGCTGCCGTCCACGGCTGAGGCGCGTGCAACAGCTCTACGCTGACGGTTTTCAGAAATGTAAGCCTGACCCAGTGCACTCGCCGCGATTGCACTGAAGGCTACCACAGAGACGACCAACGGCAGGGTTCCTGTGAGATAGAAAAAACCAAACACAGCGCCCGCAATGAAAATCGGCAAGCGCGCCTGGACAAGAGCGACGACGGCCAAATCCGGCACTGGTGCGCTTGCTTGGTCCTGCTTTTCAGTCTGATTCTGCGCCTGGCGTGCCATGTCCACTTCCGAAAATCCGACTTGCGCAGAAGTGCGCATCATCGGACAAAATGCCTTAGCTGCAGACTTAATATGTAACTGGCATGACAATCACAATGTTTCATGCTGCCCGCTCGGCGGCATATGGGAGACAAAGGCGTGCGAACTGTATATAACATCGCCAAATGACAATTTGTCATTCATCCACTCAAGCCACACTAGGCGATCAAAGAGAGAGCGCACATGACCGACATTGCTGGAAAAGTAGCGGTTGTCACCGGAGCTGCCAGCGGCATTGGCCGGGCAACTGCAGAACTCCTATCCCGTGAAGGTGCAAAGCACGTTGCCATTACGGATGTAAACAGGGACGGCCTTGAAAAGACCGCTGAGAACATTCGCGCCAGCGGCGGTGAAGTTTCAACACACATTATTGATGTCTCCGACAAGGATGCGGTCTACGCGTTTGCCGATGAAATCGCCGCGACCCATGGTGGTGCTGACATTGTCATCAATAATGCCGGTGTGGCTCAGATGGCCCGCGTGGAAGATCTCACCTATGAAGACTTTGAGTGGGTGATGAATATCGATTTCTGGGGCATGGTCTATGGCTCCAAGGCATTCCTGCCGCACATCCAAGCGAAGGGAGCCGGACACATTGTGAATGTCTCCAGCATTTTCGGGCTGATTTCCGTGCCAACGCAGGCGGCCTATAACTCCGCAAAATTTGCAATCCGGGGCTTTACCGAAGCGCTGCTTCAAGAGTTCACTGGCACGGAGATTAAGGTCTCCAGCGTGCACCCTGGTGGGATCAAAACAAACATTGTGCGCAATGCCCGCTTCCAGCAAAGCACGACAAGTGATGAGCGTGAGGAAGCGGTGAGCGGCTTTGACAAGCTTGCCCGTACCACGCCTGCAAAGGCCGCCGAAACCATCGTCAAGGGTATCAAGAAAAACAAGAAACGCATTCTGATCGGCTTTGACGCCCGCCTTGTCGATTGGGCGCAACGTCTGCTCCCCACACGGTATGCCTTCATGTTCCGCAGTCAGGCTGAAGGATCTGGCATGAAGCTCGACTAGGCCTTTGTCGCCAACGGACTGGTTACCTCCAGGTACGCTCTTTGAAAGCACAAGGGGCACGCCTATGTTCATAGGGCAGACAGGGAGGTCGGGCGCTTGGCGCGGCAGTGTCTCATATCCAGGGAGAAAGCCATGCTTGTCGTGACAGGAATTATCGAGATTGATGAGGGCAGCGTCGAGGCTGCGCGCGCCTTAGCAGGTCCCATGGGGACAGACAGTCGGGCTGAGCCCGGATGCAACGCCTATGCCTTCTATCAGGATCTCGAAGAGCCGACCCGCATTCGTATTTATGAAGAATGGAAAGATCAGGCAGCGCTGGATGCCCATTTCGCAATGCCGCACATGGCCGCCTTTGTTGAAGGCATGGGCAAGCTCACCGTCAAGTCCATGAACGTGGTCAAGTTCGAGCAGGGCGAGACATCACCTGTGGGGTGAGGGTTGCGCGATACCGCAGTCAATCTGCCACCACTTGTAAATCAAGGTTTTCTCGCGCAGCGGCGACTGCCTGTTCGACATTCATCCCGGGCACGAGCCAATCTTCATAAAGCAACTCAAGCGCGCGCAATCCATCAGGAAGAACACCGATCACATAGGTCGGTGTTGGCGATCGCTGGACGGTAATTCCAATTGCCGGCTGCGTTTCGTAGCCCACCTGTAGTCCCATCAACCGCACGACTGTATCGGCGATACACCTTTGCCTATCCAAACGCGGCCGAGCGCTATCTACAAATAGAACGAATTTTCTTATTGCTCCGGGAGCCTCTAGGCCGAATGCGGATACACAAGCCAGTCCACGCCCCTCTAAAAGCGGAGAGATCAAGTCACGATGATGAGGCGTTGCCTTGCCAGCCTCGATCCGCTCTCTTTCCCATTGCTTGTCTTCTTCCGATAAAAACTCAAAGACCAGCTTTTCTGACGACCGCAGCCAGGCAGCCTCGAAACGAACTCCAGTCCTACTACCGATTTGATTGAGCATTTCCCATACGAAGACGGCGTCTTCGTTTTCATCGTCTTGCAAATAAAGATGAGATGTGCTGCCCATCCATACTTGCACCTCTGCCTCCCACCTTCTGACGGCATGAGAAGACCATTGTGTTTCTATTGCTGAGCACTCGTCTCGTATGAAGATCCAATCGTCGGGCGACAAATCGGCTGGACCATTCGACACATCCAAACCACAAGCCAAAATGACATTGATTAGTAAGGATAGGTCCGACTTCTCCCGCTCTAGCTGAACGCCGCTTTCAAGCTCAACGGTTGAAAAATCTAAGACAAACTTCGAGCCTTGCGGTTCATCGTCTGCACGCGCGTGGTTGGGCGTGGCAACACAGGCGAACGCAACAAAACAAGCCGCCAACCCAATTCGAAACCACATCATACCCACTCCCCGCGCACCAATTAGACGAACTCTGCATTCCGCTTATGGGACTGCACAAGCAACAAATCTAACGCCAATACAAATAGGTGGGGATAAGTTTTGTTCGCGACTTTGCACCCAGGTCGTTGAACTCAGTTTGCCCCAAAGATGTACCAAACCCAGAAGTGCCACCACCCGACTTGTTCGGGTGGTCCAGGGTGAGAGTTTGGGGTCATGAGGCGCATGGCGAGCCCTGGAAGAAATGGGTGCCTCGCAGTGCAGCAGTTTCCGAGGTCTTGCATAACTACATACGTATGTTGCCCTGGATTACCCGGACAAGCCGGGTAATGACAGCTTTGGTATGACGGTAGGGTCTTTTGCCGCTTTACAGCAACCCCATCATGTCACCCTCGGGCTTGACCCGAGGGTCCAGACAACGTCTCAATTCGCTATGGATCCTCGTGTCGAGCACGAGGATGACAGTAGAGTTGATGGTGAGACGCTTACGCGACATCGAGAAGCGGACGAACGCCTACTCACCCGTCGAGGGAGGCGACACTCAGTTCCCGCGCAAGCACACGGCGGGCGGCGCGTTCAAAGTCCGGGTCGAGATAAGGTGTGAGAACGTCAAATATCTGGCCGACACCTTCGACCAAGTCCGCCCGCGTCACCATTTGAGTGGGGGACATGGTCTGCTTGTATCTGATCCAGTTGGTCCAAACGAGCCAGGTGTTCAGCGCGACGGAACGAAACCCGTCGCGGCCCCGTGGTTTTTCCATATTCCCGTCTTTGACAAACTGACGGGCGAGACCCTCCAGCCCATCGATGGTTTCAGCCTGCACTTTGCGATAGCGCTCCGCCAACTCTTCGTCTTTGCGCAGGAGCTGCAGCAGTCCGCCATAGAAAAACCGATTGTCCCAGACAACCTCCAGGCTGCGCAGGTAAAAGCCGGCAAAGCGCGCCGGACTGATGGGGATCTCAATGTCGGCGGTCAGGAGATCATTGAGCCCCTCCTCCACCTCATCAAACAGAATTCGGACGATCTCTTCCTTGTTCTTGAAGTGATAATAGAGGTTTCCCGGGCTGATCTCTAAGGCTTCCGCAATCTGCGTTGTGCCAATGGACTGAGCCCCGTGCTCGTTCATTAAACGACGGGTTTCCTCGATTATTCGCTCTCTATTGCCCATGCTCTCTCATACCAGATGACCAGAGATCGAAACAGGGTTGACATTGTTTCATTTAGAGGAAATACTCTAATTAGAGTTTTTCCTCTAATTCGATTGTCGAGGGCACCATGGCAGACCTATCAATAGACAGTGGCACAGAGCCACGCGAGCGGATGGAAGTAAGACGCGTTCCTTTTTCCTATGAACAGCGCACGCCCAAAGAAAGAGCCGGTCACTGGAACCCGGGCAGCCCTGAGTTTTCGCAGATCGTGAATTCAGGCTCGCTTGCCATGCCTTACCTTGAACCCTACCTCATCAAAACCATGCGTCAGGCCCGCGACAAGATCACGGACCCACAGCTGCAGAAGGAACTCGACTTTTATGTCGCGCAGGAAGCCACACACTTCCGCCAGCACAAAAAGTTCAACGATACGCTCACCGAGGCAGGCTATGCCGCGACTGCGAAGATCGAAGAGCGCCTGGCAAAAGATTACAAAGAGCTCGGCGATAAAAAATCGCTGAAGTTCAATCTCGCTTACGCTGAAGGTTTTGAATCCATGGCGTTAGCAATTGGGGAAATGCTAATCGAGGACAGAGAATATCTGTTCGGGAACAGTGACCCTGCCATAGCGTCGCTCATACTCTGGCATTTCGTGGAAGAGATCGAGCATAAGAATGTGACATTTGATGTGTTCAAACATCTGCATGCCAGCTATTTCTGGCGGATGCTGGGGCTAGTCTATGCCACCGGCCACATCTTCTGGCGCATGGGGCAAGGTTATCGTGAGCTGCTTCGGGAAGATGGCCTTTGGTCAAATTTCAAGAGCCGGTGGCGGATGGTGCGCCTTCTTGGTCGGATCATGAAAAACATCCTGCCAAAATGGTTCCGCATCTGGCGTCCAAGCTATCATCCCTCGCAGGTGCCCGACCCCAAATGGGGTCTCGCCTGGGCTGAGTTGTTTGATGCCGCCCCAGAAGGAGCTGCAAATCTTGACACGACGCGGCTTCACGAACCGCTTCCTGTGGCCCTTCCACAAAATTGAGGACAAGCTATGTCGCAGACGACCCACTCAACTATTTCACCGCGCATGCAGGCGCTCTTTTTCCTGAACGGTATTGGCCTCTTCATTGTCGGTATCCTGTTTGGCTGGACCTGGTTTTTTCACCTGCTAGGGGAAATTGTGCTCTGGCCCCTGCCCGTGCAGATAGAAGTGGATATTCCTGGCGACTCGCGCGGCTTTCGCATGGGGCATATGGAAGCCATTACGCATGGCCTGCTTTTGATGGCCTTTGCCTTTGGTGGTCAGTTCATG
>JAJFGY010000253.1 GCA_021775935.1 Alphaproteobacteria bacterium | reverse complement strand
GAGACCGAGCCAGTATTGTTCACATTTGTCGTATTGCCGATCGCGGAGATACCAATCGTATAATTACCAGTCACGGTGACGGAACCATTATTGGTTGCTGTTGACGTAGCTCCAAAGGCTGTCGCGCCCATACCAATGCTGCGATCTCCTGTAAGCGTAATCGTCCCGTCATTCGTGGCATTGGCATCACCGCCACTTCGGGCCAGCATCACCATACCGCCGTAGAATGGGTCAACGGCTGCCCCAGTGGCGACGACTCCATAAGACTGACCCTGGCCGCTATCTGTAATCGTGCCGCCCGTGCCATTGGTCGCGGTCGCGGTTCCAGTGGAGCTGGCAAACACGCCCACATCTTGGGGGAAGGGAGACATGCTGAACGTATCATCGACGTTCGACTGCAGGGTGATCTGCCCCGTATTGCCCGCCGTGGCAACACCGTCAGTTCCAAGCGCCGCAACACCAGCCGTCGCGTTATCGCCCGTGACGTTGATCGTGCCGGCATTGGAGGCATTGCTGGCCGCATTGCCAATCTTGCCGATCGCGATCACGCCGGCGGTCAGGTCGCCGCCAACATTAATCGTTGCACCCGCAGCATTGGACGATGTGGCAGACCCACTCGTCGTATTGGAGAAGGAGTAAACACCGTGGGACTGATTGGCAGTCGTCGTCACGGTCCCATAGTTGCGACTCACCGCTGCATTCGCGTTTGACGCCGCCACACCATAGCTTCCTGTTGCGCCGGTCTGAACTGTCCCACGATTGATGGCCGTCGATGTGCCAGTTGTGGCCGACACCTGAATACCTGCACTGTTCACCGCTGTCGTGGTGATAGAGCCGGTCGCGGTGTTCTCCGCGTAGACATCACCGGTCCCACCAATGATGTAGAGCCCGTTATGGCGACCGTAAGGTCCGCCACCGCCTTCAGGAATTTCGCCCGTGCGGATGGTACCACTGTGGCGGATTGTTCCGCCGCTGCCAGAAATATAGATGCCTGCATTAACGCGCTGCGCACCGATTGTGTTTCCCGACGTATCCTGATTGAAATTTTCATCCGCTATGACGGTCAGGTCGTCTCCGGTAAAATCCTGCGAGGCTGTCGTCACACCCGTACAATTCACCGTCGTACCATTCGCCGGCATCACCGGATTACATGCTGCAGGTCCAAGCGCTGCGGCCGGTGAGCTCAAAACCATAATCGAACTTGAAGACAGCAACGCCGCAGCAAAAAGACGCTTCATACCAGTTGCAGTCGAGCGATCCCCCGAGGGGATTATCGTTGTCGAACTGTAATAGCTGTACGCGCTCTGATTGAGCTTCTCGGGAATCGTGCGCGTGTTGCAGAAACCAGTAGAGTTTTTGCTCGATGCCATGTTCGTAATCTCACCCCTGTCGCCCGTCGGCGATACTGAACAACCCAACAGACACGGAGTCGCAGCCGCACCTGTTATATTAGGGAATCATTAGGGAAACAGACCGGGCTCGTCACTCACCCAAAAGGGTGACGGTGCCACAAAAACGGCTGAAACGCTGGCCTGGCAATCACAAGATAAAGAGGAAAGTGATCGCAAAGATGGTTAAGAGGGACGGTCCGCCTCGTCCCAGTCCTCAATGGTGATCAAACTCTGGATGTTTGGATCTAGGAGCCCTGTTGCCATGGGGTTTTTGACGCCAGGCAGCGTGAACACATCAAACAATTCGCGAATTTCCCCTACGAGACGCACCCATTGCACGACATCCCCCGTGCGGGTGTCGATAATCTGCACGCCACACCAGGGGTCCGCATCTCGTTTCTCCAGCTCTCCATCAAGCTCTAGCCCCGAAAAGCTGCCATCCCGTGGCAAAGACATGCCAACAAAGGCATACGGCCCATGGAAAGCAAGACCGCGCAAAAAACCCGGCAAGAAAGCAACTGTTTCTGTTGAACCGTCTTGCTCGTTCACCACGCAAAGACGTCCGCGCCCTGAATCGAGAACCCACAAGCGTCCATCATGCATGCGCGGTGAGTGGGGCATAGAGAGGTTCTGGGTAACGAATTCATTCGACTCAACGTCAATGATACACCCGCCTTCAGCCCGCCTGTCCCGCCAACCGCTCACCACATCGCTTTTGCAAACTGCTGAGACGTAGCGGGCTTCACCTTCATCCATGGCAAGGCCATTCAAATGGCAGCGGTCTTCAGGGGCCAGCCGAGAGATGAAGTGTGGCTTCCAGATCGGCTTGAAGCTATGGGTGACACTTGGTGTCGCAAGGCAGGAAAATTTCGTATTGACGAATATGACCCGGCCAGATGCCTCAATGCCCACATCATGTGCATCAATATCACCAGTGGTTTGAGCATTGCGGGGTACAAAATTTGCGTCAAACCCGTCCATCTCCTGGCCTGGCGCCAGAATATTTTCCAAACGCCAGATCTGAAAATGATTGGCGAGCAGAATTCGATCTCGGCTCGCAGCGACGCCCATCGCGCGGGTAAAATGACGTTCATGGAAACTCAAAACACTTCCAGGCTGATGCCCAACAAGGTAAAGGCGCCCGGACTGATAGGATGTGAGACCAAAGCTGACATCATGCTGCTTCAACCAATCTGCAAGACCACCTGAACAGGATATTTGCGTTCCCGCCGGTTCTTGCGGCGCATCAGCCGGGGCCACCTGCTGGCCGTCGTCGCTCTGTGTCATCAGCAATTGCCTATCTTAGCTTGTTAGAAACGGGCAGCTTACGCTATGGAAACATGCAATTTCGTTGACCGACATTTGGAAAATTTCCGAAAGACGGTCATCATCCAGCGCAACGCCCGCGCCACAAAGGACCGCGAATAGACAAAATGATGCAGAGATTGGCAACGTTTTTCTGGGGCATGTCGATGCTCGCTGTTTTCAGCCTTAACGGCTGTATGAGCGTGCCTGACCTCCAAGCACGCCAGGAAACCGCGGCCTTCGCCGCCCCGAAGGGACACGAGCGGAAAATTATTCGCACACAGATCTTTGATTTATTGAGCTATGTACCTGCCATAAGAACCACTTCGTCCGAGATGAACGTCTATATCGAAGGAGATGGTTTCGCATGGGCAACAAGAAACAGGCCCTCAGACGACCCAACGCCCATCACACCAACAGTGCTCTCGCTCATGACGGCGAGTAACCACACCAACACAGCCTATCTCGCAAGGCCTTGTCAATTTGTCGGCGCGACCAGCAGAGGGTGTTTATCGGACTTCTGGACAAGCGCTCGATACAGCGACCCGGTTATTGCAGCGCTCGACGAAGCCCTTACACATATTCGCGATACACATGACGTAGAGCATTTTAAACTGATCGGCTATTCGGGAGGAGGCACGGTTGCGCTTCTTTTGGCGGCCAGACGTGCGGACGTCTCCGCAGTCATAACCCTTGCCGCGCCGCTCGACATCGACGCCTTCACCAAGCATCACGATGTCACGCCTATGACGGCCTCTCTCAACCCTGTAGATGTGGCACCTAGGCTGACCGATATTCCGCAAGTTCATCTGATTGGGAAAGAAGATGAGATAGTCCCCTCCTCGCTGGCGCAGCACTACCTGGACGCTCTCAACAATCGAGACTGCGTCCAAATCCTGACCGTCGACGCCACTCATTCTTCAGGCTGGACGGCGATCAATCCAAACCCAGGTGATCTATCCCCCATATGCAAGGCGCACTCACAGTGACCGCACCCAACGAAACCGCATCCACCGAAACCACGTCCACATTCACGCCGGAGCTGCTCTTTTCAGTGCCGCTTTGGCTGAGAAAAGTTGTTGACCATGAGCGGATCAACAAGGAATTGGTAAGCCTGATCTCCGACCTCGCAGATCAGGCCCCCTCCATCAAACGGTCCAACGTTGGTGGATGGCATAGCCACACCAACCTGCATCTCAATGAAGGTTTCGCGGAGATTAGACGCGTCATCGGTACAGCATGCGCCCAAAGCGCAGAGGCTCTGGGTTTCGACTTCAGCCAGCATCATTTGAAGTTCTCGGAAATGTGGGCAAACCGAAATGGCCCGGGAACCTACAATCGGGCACACATTCACCCCAACACGTTCTTGTCGGGCGCCTATTATGTCAAAGTACCCTTCGATGCGGGTGATATCGAGTTCTACGATCCCGTCCGAGAGCGTGCGATGCAGGCGCTGCCCCTCAAGAGCGATACGCTTCTGACCAGCCAAAGCGTAGAGTATAAATGCGAAGAAGGGAGCCTGATCATCTTCCCATCCTGGTTACAACACGCGGTAAGGTCTAACAACAGCACACAGGATCGGGTGTCTCTAAGCTTCAACATGATCGTCGAGCCGACCCTCTCGGAAAAACCAGGTACGCCATAATGCCAAAAACAATCAACATCGCTCTCATTGACGATCATCGAATGTTTTTGGACGGCCTTAGAGAGGTCATCAACTCATTGAGCCCCGACTATACGTGTCAAAGCTATGCATCACCACGACACGCCATTTCTGAGATTGAAAACGGACGTATTTTCGACCTGATCGTTTCGGATTTTGTTATGGAAGAGATGAACGGAATTGCCCTGATCTTGGCGTTGAAAGCGCGCCAGTGCAATGTACCCGTCTTGATCGTCTCAGGCATTGACACCCTGCCCCCCGTCGAAAAAGTTTTGCAAAACGGTGCCATGGGTTTCGTGCCCAAATCGGCACCGACGGAAGTTCTGGCCAAGGCAATTGGCACAGCACTCAAGGGCAATGTCTTTCTGCCACCTGAGTTATGGAGTGTGATCGAAAAAAGCCCGTCATCACCTCGTGTACCAACACCACAAACAGGGTCGGACGAGGCTGGCCTTATTGGACCACGCCAAATTGAAGTATTGAAACTAGTGGCGGAGGGATATTCCAACAAACGGATCTCCGATGTGCTCGCCATCAGCGAAAACACCGTCAAGACACACATCAAGCAGATCTTCAGACAACTCAATGTCACCCGTCGCACGGCCTGTGTCAGCAAGGCCCAATCGCTCGGACTATTGGACTAACGAGTTCAACTCCGCCTCAAGCTGCGCTTTTTCTTCTGCAACCTCACTCAAAAATCTTCTGATTAGTGACGGCTCAGCAGGTTTGTGAACCAGCTTTACATCGCGCATTGGAAAACTGTCTGCTGAAACGGCGACGTCGCCGGTCATCAGAATAACGGGAACATCCTCATTCACCTCATCACGAACGCGCTCAGCAACTTCCAACCCCGTTTCTTTGCCCTGAAGTCGCCGGTCGACAATCAACACATCAGGCGTCGCATGTTCTACACCAAGCAGGTGAACAGCATCATCACCACCAGCAGCAGAAAGAACCTGACATCCCCAGCTAGACAAGAGCGTCGCCATACCTGAGCGAATAGCATCTTCATCATCAACAATAAGAATACACAAGCTGCTGACAGATTTTGACTGATCCACTCTTAGGTCAATCGCGCTCCCCCCACCAGACAGATTTTCCATCATGGCTGGCACGCGAAGATGGAAAGCACTGCCATTGGCACCATCAGACACAAGCGACAGCTCAATCTTCAGGAGTTCTGCCAGACGGCGGACAATCGACAGCCCCAGCCCCAGCCCCTTTTCCCGGTTTCGTTCTCGATTGCCCAGCTGAACGTACTCGCCAAAAACAGCATCCTGCATTTCAAGAGGTATGCCGCAGCCAGTGTCACTAACAGCGACATCAACCTGTTCGCCATCCGGTGTCACGGTAATCTCAACCTGCCCCTCTGCATCGGTGAACTTAATTGCGTTAGAAAGCAGGTTGCGAATAATACGCGCATATAAAATAGGGTCAGTCTCAGCGTTTGCCGGTTCACAACGAACATTGAGGGCAACGCCTTTTTCTGCGGCGACAGCAGAAAACTCCTCTGCAATTCGGGATGTCAGCCCCCCTAGGTCAAGTTGGCGTTGGTCAGCGATGATCGCTCCCGCATCCAGCCGCGAAACATCTACCAACCCATCGAGGAGATTTCCCAGGCCACGCCAGCTGGCTTCTACTTTCGCTAAGAGATCAAGTTGATCTGGTTCCGTCAACTTTTCACGCAGGGCCGCCAGGAAAAAGCCTTGCGCGTGCAAGGGTTGGGCAAGGTCATGGCTGGTCGCTGCCAAAAACCGGGTCTTGTCTTCACTGACTTTTTGAAGTTCGTCCCGCTGAACTTGCAGCTGCGCGGTGAGCTCCCGGTTCTGGCGCACCGCGATCGCATCACGTGTCGCAAGCTCCACACGCGCACTGGACGACATGAAAAACGCGTACCCGAACAAGATGCCCACGCCCGTGGCCGACAATGGCCAGGGCGCCCAAAGCAACATGAACATCCCGTAGGGCAGCATGACAAAAGTCGCCAGGCCAACATAGGATCGGCGGTATGCAGATTGCGGCGAAACACCACCAAGCGTAATGCCCAACACCATCATGCTTGTGGTGAAGACGCTGACGACATCATTAACATTCGTCAGGAAAACACCGCCGAAGCCCCAGGTAATTCCTGTCACGCTTGAGATGAGCGTATGCCGCCACAGATAGGCACGCGCGTTCTGGGGCGTAATACCTGACGCGCGAAAAGCAAACGGCTGCGCCAGGGTTACAAGTATCATCAATGTCGCCGCACCAAACCAGACCGCAATCGCCTGGAAGGGTGCCGTAAAGGTCAATATGACGCAGTAGAGGACAACAATTGTGAAGACTGCGGTTGCGGATGAACGGGCACGGTCAAACAGGAGCTGAGCCTGCTGGACCTTAAGTGTGGTGTGGTCGAGCAACAGCCCATCCCTATCCACGCCTACAGCCATAATCCCTCCTAAAACCGCATGCCATCAAAATCGCCACTGGTGGCCAGCATGATTGCTTTAGAGATGAAGATCAAACAATGCTCATCAAGCTGCCTTTGCAGATGGACGTCGTGAGCGTGAAGGCTGACGACGCCGTTGTCCGCCACCCTTATTGTTCTTCTGTTGCTTGCGCTTTGTGGTGCCCGGGTCATTGGCTATCTCGCTGGAGTGGAATGGATGGTCATCCATCACAGGCACACTTTGTCGGATTGTCTTTTCAATATC
>JAJFGY010000252.1 GCA_021775935.1 Alphaproteobacteria bacterium | reverse complement strand
AGGCTCATGCTGATCACTTTGCAATCATTGTCGACGGCGTGGGTTATGGCTTTCGCGATGTTGGTAAGCACGGTTCCCTGTGCGAGCAGAACTGTATCGGTGACCCGGTACGGCACCACCGGTAGACCCGGCAGCATCCCCACCCGACTGGTTGCTGACCCCTTTTTGTAGCTCCCTTCCCCACAAAGAACGCTCAAGGTGCGTGTCCCATGCCCGTCGACACCCTTGTCCGAGAGATCGGAGATCCAGTCCATGGCATCGTCAATCAGGGTGCCGCTGAGATTGTGAGGCGGTTCAATTGGCGGCTCACCGGGTTCCATATAATTGAACCCCGGCGGCAATCTTCACCCAGCTTGTGCCGCTTGTCAGGCTGCCGAAAACCGGGTGGTCCCGCACACCGGTATCAATGTGGGCAACCCTCACCCCACGCCAGTCGATTGCCTGCGGGTCGTCTGCGCCGCCCGTCACCCGGCGGATCGCGCCTGAAATATCGGTCGAGAGAAAGTTCCAGTCTGGTTGAGTCATGGCTCTGCCCCGTTCACAAAAGCGCCCCCTAACAATTCACAAAAGAGCTATGTGCGCCGTGCCCCTGCATTGGGTAGAGTAATCGGAGAAAATCAAAATGGAACCGGTATTTCAACAAACCGGCATGGTTCAGGGGAAAACATGAATACGCTCGACCGACGCTCATTTCTAAAAAGCTTCTCGGCGCTCGCTGGGTGTTTTATCGGCGCCGCTGGCCTGTCTTTTCGGCCTGCCTTTGCAGCTGAAACAGTCGTGAATTCCAAACGGTTTCCGCAAGGCCTCGCATCTGGCGACCCTCAGCCTGATGCCGTCATGCTCTGGACCCGTGCCGTGCCGGACATGCCTGCTGGAAGTGTTGACCTGATCTGCCAGGTCTCGTCAGACGAGACCTTTGCAACGGTGGTTTTGGAACAATTGATCACCGTGACTGCAGACAGCGATTTTACGGCGCGCTTCTTTGCCCAGGGCCTTAATCCCGACACGCGCTACTACTATCGATTTGTCTCGGATGGAGAAGTCGGCGTCCATACCGGACGTACCCGCACAGCGCCGATGCCTGATGCAGAACGCGCGGTGCGCTTCGGGTTCACCTCTTGCCAAAAATATGAGTCTGGATTTTATGGCGCCTGGGGCCGCCTTGTCGCTGATGATGTTGCTGCGGCCGAGGACGAGCAGCTCGACTTTGTGCTTCACCTCGGTGATTTCATCTATGAAGTGATCGGCGATGTGCCCGAAGGCGTGGACGCTTCACGCAAAGTCCCTCCTTTCCCAGATGGGTCTGCACCTTGGGTGCCGGACGGCACAAAACCCTATTGGACGCCTGGTGCCACATGGGCGGTGACCGTTGATGACTATCGTCACCTGTACAAAACCTATCTCTCCGATCCCGATCTTCAGGCAGCCCGTGCCCGCTTCCCGTTTGTCTGCACCTGGGATGACCACGAATTTACGAACGATAGCTGGCAGAGCCATGACACTTATTTCCGCCCGGGCATTCCCGCTCAAAAGAGGAAGGTGGCTGCAAACCAAGCATGGTTTGAATTCATTCCGGCACTGCTCACCAATGCGCAGTCGGTTTCAGGTGTGCCGAACGAAGCCAGCGACTTCAAACCCGTCACCGTCGAAGATGCGTCATATGAGGGATATGACGCGGCATTCCTCAACACCAATAGAGACAATCAGCTGGCTCTCGCTTCCCTCACCATCTATCGAACCCTGACATGGGGGAAAATGCTCGACCTTGTGGTGACAGACTTGCGCTCCTACCGCAGTCCACCTGTGCTCACAGAAGAAGTCCGTGAGTTCCTGAGCGCAAGCGCCCGCCTTGCACCGGTACGGCTTATCAAAGAACTGGATGCAGGGAAGACGGCCAATGGGGGCAATCCCTTAGAGAAGCTGACCTTTGAAGGTCGAGAGATAGAAAATCCGCGAAAAGACAGCCCGGCCGGTACCTGTATGGGCGCACAACAAAAATCCTGGTTCAAAGCGGCGATGAAAAATTCTCAAGCCAACTGGCGTATTTGGGCAAATTCAATTCCAGCCGTTTCCCTCCGTCTCGACCTGAACAATGTACCTTCCACCGATTTGGAAGACAGCTATCTCGGCACAGATGCCTGGCAGGGATTTCCCGGTGAGTTGAGTGAGCTGATGGGCTTTCTTCGTGAGAACAAAATAGCCAACACCATCTCCTGTTCTGGTGACTACCACACCCACGCGGCGGGGCGCCTTGCGCCGAACCTGGACGACGCCAATCCGGACTATGTCGCCGTCGATTTTGCGACAACCAGCATCTCGTCCGGCAATCTCTTTAATGGCGCGGAGCGCGGCACTCCAAAAGATGATCCCTTTCGTCAGTTTGTTGCGTTTGAGAGCGGCAGTGCATTGGTGGAGAATTTCAACAACACCGTCGTCAATGGCATGTTGAGTGGCCTGACCGCCGCTTACACAGGAAGCTCTTTGCTTGCGGGATTGATTGCGTCAGACAAGGCAAGCCCTGGACTGGACTATCTTGATGGCAATGCCCATGGGTTTGGGCTGGCAACAATTACCTCGGATGCGGCAACCATCTCTCTCGTCAATGTCGGGCCCGTGACACAAGAACCTGGCCCGGAGGGACAGCCTGTTGTGCGGCGTGCCACCTTCCATGTTCCGGCATGGTCAGGAGATAGCCAGCCAAGTCTGGAGGAACTGTCGTTTGAGGGAACCCCGCCCTTTCCCTTTGGGTGATCACCTCTCCTCCTAAGTGACAAGGCGTACTTTTCCTGCCTATCATGTTGATAACAGCAAGAATATGCGACGGGAGCGACACAGATGGCATTGAATGAATATGCAGACCTGGACGGGCTGTCTCTTGGAGAGATGGTGCGCAAGGGGGATGTAAGCGCAGCAGAGCTTGCCGAAGAAGCGATCTCCCGGATCGAAAAGCACAATCCATCTTTGAACGCGGTTGTGACGAAACTCTATGACATTGGTCGTAAAGCCGCTGAGAAACCGGTCGAGGGGCCCTTCATGGGCGTGCCTTTCCTGTTGAAAGACATTATGGGTGATCTTGAGGGCGTAGAAACTCGATCCGGCTCCCGCTTCATGTCCGGTGTTCCTGCCGCGCAAGACTCAACTCTTACTGCGCGGTTCAAAGCATCCGGTGTTTCTATTCTTGGCAAAACCAATGTGCCCGAATTTGGCTTGTTACCAACGACCGAGTCTGCGCTCTACGGCCCGGCACGTAATCCCTGGAACACCAATCATTCAACCGGAGGGTCGTCTGGTGGATCGGGTGCGGCAGTGGCGGCAGGCATCGTTCCCCTCGCGCATGCAAATGATGGGGGTGGGTCTATACGTATTCCAGCAGCCTGTTGTGGCCTGGTTGGCTTGAAACCAACCCGTGCGCGCAATCCGCTGGGCCCTGTTCTTGGCGACGTCATGGGCGGGCTGATCAGTGAACATGTGGTGAGCCGCACCGTGCGCGACAGTGCCGCGATGTTGGATTGTACAGAGGGTGCTGAACCAGGAGACCCCTACTTTGCGCCGCCCAAGGAACGTCCATACCTCGAAGAAGTTGGACGTGATCCAGGTAAGCTGCGCGTTGCCTACAGCATCACCGATCTTGAAGGCAAAAAGCTCGACCCAGAATGCATCAAGGCGATTGAAGAAACTGCGAAACTCTTGAGCGATCTTGGACACCATGTTGAAGAAGCAGCACCCGCCATTCCCATGGACATGATGTCTGGTGCCTTTATGGCAGTTTGGGCTGCAGGGCTTGCTGCTGGAATTGACGCATTCGCTGGTGCCACGGGACAAACGCCAGGCGACAATGAACTGGAAGGCCTGACCTGGGGTCTCTATCAGGCAGGCAAAGAAGTTTCCGCTGCGGAGTATCAACATGCACTCGGCGCATTTCAGATGCTGGGCCGCGAGATGGCGCGCTTCCACGCGACCCATGACGTCTGGCTGACGACAACCCTTGGCGCACCGCCCATTGAGCTTGGAACAATTGATATTGGCAATCGAAATGCGCTCGAAGCGTTTGCGCCTGTCATTGACTACGTGCCTTTTACGGCGCTTGAAAATGCAACCGGGCAGCCGGCTATCTCGCTGCCGCTTCATTGGTCAGAAACGGGTCTGCCAGTAGGCGTGATGTTTGCTGCAGCCTTCGGGAATGAAGGTCTGCTCTATCGGCTTGCTGGGCAGCTTGAAAAAGCAAAACCCTGGGCAGGCAGGCATCCGGCCGTTTGGAATTAAGGTACACACAATAACGACACATCCTGGGGAGGATCACATGAGCTTCAAGGAATACGCAGACTATGATGGATTGGGCCTGGCGGCGCTTGTGTCCAATGGCGATGTCACACCGTCAGAATTGACGGAAGCCGCGATCGAACGCATAGAAGAACACAACGGCACCCTGAACGCCGTCGTCCACAAAGGCTATGAGGACGCTCGCGCTACCGCAAAAACAGACCTGCCTGATGGTCCGTTCAAGGGTGTGCCTTTTCTCATCAAAGACTTAGGTCTCAAGGTCACTGGCTGGCCGCGCACGAATGGGAGCAAGTTCACGAAGGACATTGTTGATACAATCGACAGTGAGCTAACGAAACGCTTTCGCGAGACGGGTGTT
>JAJFGY010000251.1 GCA_021775935.1 Alphaproteobacteria bacterium | reverse complement strand
CCCCTACGTTTTGGAGGTGGTAAACCGTCTCAAAGCGAAGGCGCGTGCAGAAGGTCGCGATATTATCGATTTCGGGATGGGCAATCCCGATATGCCGACGCCACAACATATCGTCGATAAGCTAATTGAGACGGTTAAGGACCCCCGTACACACCGGTATTCGGCCTCACGGGGCATCCCTGGACTGCGGAAAGCGCAGGCGGGCTATTATGAGCGCCGGTTCGGCGTGACCCTCGATCCAGAGACGCAGGTGATTGCGACGCTTGGCTCTAAGGAAGGGCTTGCGAACCTTGCGCAGGCGATCTCGGCGCCCGGCGACGTCATTCTGGTTCCCAACCCGACATATCCCATTCACGCCTTCGGGTTCATCATCTCTGGCGGCGTTGTGCGTCACCTTTTGGGTGGCATTGAGCCGGGTGAAGAGTATTTGCGCACGTTGCATCGGGCACTGAAGCATTCTGTCCCGGCACCCTCAGCGTTGGTTCTGAATTACCCAGCAAATCCAACAGGTTATGTGGCGACGTTAGACTTCTACAAGGAGCTCGTTCAGATCGCGAAACAGCACGATCTGTTCCTGATTTCTGATCTCGCCTACGCTGAAATCTACTTTGACGGCAATCCACCACCCTCACTGCTTCAGGTGCCAGGCGCCATGGATCTGGCCGTAGAGTTCACCTCTTTGTCCAAGACGTTTGCAATGCCTGGCTGGCGGATGGGCTTTGCCGTCGGCAATGAACGTCTTATTGCCGCGTTGGGTCGGATGAAATCCTATCTCGATTATGGGGCGTTTACGCCGATCCAGGTGGCGGCGACCGCTGCACTCAATGGGCCGACGGACTGTATCGAGGAAATTCGGGAAACCTATAAAACGCGCCGAGACATTCTGATTGATAGTATGGCACGGGCTGGTTGGGATATTCCCAAGCCGCAGGCCGGGATGTTCGCCTGGGCACCGATTCCGGAAAAGTTCGCGCATTTGGGATCCTTGGCATTCTCCATGCTGTTGCTGGAGCATGCTGACATTGCTGTCGCGGCCGGGATTGGCTTTGGCGAATACGGGGATGGGCATGTCCGGATCGGTTTCGTCGAAAACGAACAGAGAATCCGGCAGGCTGCCCGCAATGTGAAAAAATTCCTGGAAAACTCGGACAAAATTTTGGCCGACTACGACCCGAATGGCGGCACAGTTGTGCAATATCCAGGGCAGAAAGCGTAAGCAATGACATCTCCATTGCGAATTGGCCTGGCAGGTTTGGGCACGGTCGGCGGTGGCGTCGGCAAACAGCTGGAATCTGAAGGCGCGCGGCTTGCGGCAGTCTCCGGTCGTGCGATTGAGATTACGGCGATTTGTGCCCGTGATCGGTCGAAAGACCGCGGATTTGATATTTCTGGGGCCAAATGGTTCGACGATCCCGTCGAAATGGCTAAATCCGATGATATTGACGTATTTGTTGAGCTTGTTGGGGGATCTGACGGTTCGGCCAAAAGTGCCGTAGAAGCAGCCCTTAGTGCTGGGAAGCATGTTGTGACAGCCAACAAAGCGCTTGTGGCACATCATGGAGCAGCGCTCGCAGCAATGGCGGAAAAAGGAAATGCCGCGCTCAACTATGAGGCGGCGGTTGCCGGTGGCATTCCGATTATCAAAGCCATGCGCGAAGGCTTGATCGCCAACAAAATCACACAGGTTTCCGGGATTTTGAACGGCACATGCAATTATATCCTGACCGAGATGGAAGAAACCGGCGCTGATTTTGCTGATGTGCTGAGTGATGCCCAGAAGCTCGGCTATGCAGAAGCCGACCCGAGCTTTGATGTCGGTGGCACAGATGCGGCGCATAAACTCGCGATCCTCTCCAGTCTGGCGTTTGGGACAGAAGTCGATTTTTCCTCCGTCTATGTTGAAGGCATCGAAGCTGTGACCGCTGCCGATATTCGGTTTGCGGCAGAATTTGGCTACCGGATCAAGTTGCTTGGGACGGCCGTACGTAATGAACAGGGTGCTATCGAGCAGCGGGTGCATCCAGCGCTTGTTGCCCACAGCGCGCCGCTGGCGAGCGTCTCAGGGGTCACCAACGCCGTTTCAGTGGATGGTGGATATGTTGGCAATGTGGTTCTGACTGGCCCTGGAGCCGGCGAGGGACCAACTGCCTCAGCTGTTGTCGCGGATATTGTAGATATTGCCCGGGGCATAACGTTTCCGCCGTTTATTCTGCCACAATCACAACTTTCTGCTGCCGAAACTGTCGATATGTCTGACTATTCGGGAGCGTACTATTTGCGCCTGGAGGCTGCTGACCGGGCAGGCAGCATGGCTGAGGTCACCAAGGCGCTTGCGGCGGCCGACGTCTCGATTGAACGGATTATGCAGCGCCCGGACCAAGGCCGCGACGGCAAATGGCTTCCGGTGGTGCTGATCACCCATGAGACCCATGAAGCGACCATGCGCCGCGCTTTGGGGCTTTTATCAGAACATGCAGATGTGGTGAGCACGCCGGTTGTGATCCGCATCCAAGGCAGCTAAAAGTCGGCACAAGAAACCGACGTGAACCAACGGGGATAAGAATGACTTCCAAGAAAGCAGCCACTAAAGGATTGAGCCGGACTTTGGCTCTGGAGCTCGCGCGCGTGACGGAACGTGCCGCCGTGGCTGCTTCGCGCCTGTCAGGCCGTGGAGACGAGAAACAGGCAGACCAGGCTGCGGTTGATGCGATGCGCCAGGAGCTGAATGCCCTGCCGATTGACGGGACCATTGTTATTGGTGAGGGAGAGCGCGACGAAGCACCGATGCTTTATATCGGTGAGGAAGTGGGCACTGGGGGCCCAAAAGTCGATATCGCCCTTGATCCGCTCGAAGGTACGACCCTTACTGCCAAGAACATGGAAAATGCACTCGCTGTTGTTGCTATGGCAGAGGGCGGAACCTTGTTGCATGCGCCAGACGTTTACATGGACAAGATCGCGATTGGCGGCGGGTATCCCGATGGGATTGTCGACTTGGACGCTCCTGCTGCCGACAACATAAAGGCACTGGCTCAAGCCAAGGGTGTGGATGTGAGCGAGATTACAGCCTGCGTTCTTGATCGTCCGCGCCACGCCAACCTGATTGCAGAAGTCCGCGGCGTCGGGGCGCGTGTGTCACTGATCTCCGATGGGGATATTGCTGGCGTGATCGCGACAACGGATGCGTCAACAGGTATTGATATTTACATGGGTGTTGGTGGGGCACCGGAAGGTGTGCTTGCTGCTGCGGCGCTGCGTTGCATTGGCGGTCAGATGCAAGGGCGTCTGATCACAAACAATGAAGAGCAAAAAAAGCGCGCGGCCAAAATGGGCGTCAAAGATTTTGATGCCAAATATTCGATGATCGAAATGGCAAGCGGCGATGTGATTTTTGCGGCGACAGGTGTGACCGATGGGTCCATGCTTGATGGCATTAAGGTTACGAAAGAGGGTGTATCAACCCATACAATCGTGATGCGGTCCTCGACTGGTACTGTGCGTCGCATTCGTGCATTCCACAGAGCCGATTCCAAATTTGAAAGCGATTGAGTGCATTCACACTCTGTCTAGGAGGCTGATTGGACTACGAGCCAGATAGTGGATTTTTGGGTGTCGGTCGGTCTTTGACCTCAAGACGCTGGATCCCCCGACTTGAAAATGATCGGCTGGCTCTGCAACTTGCACAACAGGCAGATATTCCAGAACTGTTGGCCCGTGTGCTGGTGGCCCGCGATGTCACACCTGCCACCTGCGAACAACATTTGAACCCGACGTTGCGCTCCTACCTTCCAAACCCATCTGTGGTGCTGGACATGGACAAGGCTGCGACACGCATCACCAAAGCCATATCGAATGGCGAACAGGTTGCTGTGTTTGGGGACTATGATGTTGATGGGGCAACATCATCGGCTCTCCTGAAACTTTATTTCGAGGCGATCGGTGCGCCGCTCCGCATCTATATTCCTGACCGGATTAAGGAAGGATATGGGCCGAATGCTCCTGCGTTTCTAAAGCTCAAAGACCTTGGTGTTTCGCTCGTCATCACGGTTGATTGTGGCACCATGGCGCATAAGCCACTGGGTATCGCAAAGGAACATGGGCTTGATGTAGTGGTGGTTGATCATCATCAGGCGGAACCGCTGCTTCCGCCCGCAGTTGCGGTCGTGAACCCCAACCGGCTGGATGATAC
>JAJFGY010000026.1 GCA_021775935.1 Alphaproteobacteria bacterium | reverse complement strand
GCATTGTGATGGCATGGCGCGGCACGGTGCATCCGTTTATCTCACATCCAAGCTGGGCGACAATCGCTGAACTGCCGTGGGAGGAGCAACACGCGAAACTGAAAGACCCGGCGTTTAAAGCTCAGCTGCTGAGCGAAGAGCCAACCCTGCCCGAAGAGGTCGACATGCAGCCAATCTTCATGATTGTCACGCAGGGGTGGCCGGTCCAGTTCGAGATGGACGAAGACTTCAATTACGAACCACAGGCTGATGAAAGTGTTGCCGCACGTGCGGCGGCGGCAGGCAAGTCCGGCCCGGAATATGCCTATGACATGATGATGGCAGACGATGGCAAAGGCTTCATCTACCTGCCGATTCTGAACTACGTTGACGGTAATCTGGATTTCCTCGTGGATCTGCAGCAGACCGACGACACGGTGAACAGCCTGTCGGATGGCGGCGCCCATTGCGGCACAATTTGTGATGCAGCGAGCCCGACCTTCATGCTGGAGCATTGGGTGAAGAACCGCGAACGGGGAACCATCACACTTGAAAACGCGATCAAGCGTCAGTGCCTCGATACTGCCAGGCTCTATGGCCTGAACGATCGTGGCCTCCTGAAGCCGGGCTATCTGGCCGACGTAAACGTGGTCGACATGGACCGTATCAAGCTCGGTAAGCCATGGCTGGCATTCGATCTGCCCGCTGGCGGAAAACGTCTGCTGCAAAAAGCGGAAGGCTATGATTACACAATCAAGTCAGGCCAAGTGACCTTCAAAGGCGGTGTTGTGACAGACAAGCGCCCCGGCGGTCTTATTCGCGGCCCACAGGTGATTGAGACACTCGCCGCAGCGGAATAGAAACCACTAGCGTTTTGGAACGGGCTGGGTGTCACCTTTGGCGCTTACGCCCGTTTCTTCTTTTTGGAGAGATGATAGGTCAAAGCTTGCGAGAGACAGTGGCGGAGTTCTTTCTCCGGCAGTTTTTTCTTCGTATCGAGCACAAGCGCGCGATTGCCTTCAAACGTCAGCTTGTCGCCATACATGTCCCGGAAGGTTGGCACCAGGTTGGTCTGGCAGTGGAAGTAGATTGCCACATGGGCAGGGTCATCCTTGATCGCATCAATGCGGATGGTGCTGCCGCTTTTTGTCTCGGGTGTTAGATAGCTGGGTTGTCCCCACTTCAGTGTTTCCTGAAGTTCACCGACACCCGCCGTCGTCGCTGCGGTTTCGAAAATGAGCGCCCGCAGGGCCAGGAGCTTCTCCTGAGCCGCGCCGGTGTACCCGTCGAACACGTCTGCAACATTTTCCGTCTCAAAGGGCACGTGCAATTTTTTTGACATTCTTATCCTCATTCCCGACACAGAGTGACACTATCATGGCGACCCTGACGGTTCTTGTCAGGAGCCTTGATTTGCGGAGATCCGCGCGCCCCTTGGCATAGGCGCCGAATCCGCAGAGAATAAGCCCAGTTCTTCTATGGTATTGAAGGACTTCAGCATTTTAGGAGTTGGTCATGTTACGCCAAGCTGGCGCGATCCCATTTGTCATTCGTGAAACTGAACCTCTGGTTCTGATGATCACGTCCCGCACACATGAGCGCTGGATCTTTCCTAAAGGGTCAGTGGAAGCAGGCGAGACACCAGCAGAAGCGGCACTTCGCGAAGCATTCGAAGAGGCAGGCATTAGCGGCAGGGCGCTGGACAAGTTTTCGCACGAGGTCCAATCGGTCAAACAGCTGGCAGACGGCCCGCGGGACCTTCTGGTGACCTACATCCCCCTTCACTTCACCGAACAGCATGACGAATGGCCGGAACGCAAAAACCGCGACCGTCATTGGGTGACGCTGCCAGATGCGCGCAAGATTGCGGGTGGCCCGGACATTGCGAGTGCACTTATGGGGTTTGAAGCGTTACTGCCCGATCTTCACAGCATCGCCAGCAAGAAATAGATCGTCGCTGAGAGCGATGCGGCTGCAGGCACTGTAATGATCCAGGCTGCAGCAATCGAATAAGCGAATTTCCGTCGAACCAGTTTCCGTTTCTGACGGATACCCGATTGCTGCAAGGCTTCATCTGGTGTGCCACTCAGGAGAACTTTACGGCGTCCTTCTTTGCGTTTAGGATTTTCCAGATATTCCCTCAGGAAACCAACACCAAAAATCGACCCAATGGCAATGTGCGTTGAGCTGACCGGCAGTCCCATATTTGTCGCGATCAACACGGTCACCGCCGCAGAGAGCGCGACGCAATAGGCGCGGATGGCATTAAGCCGGGTGATTTTTTCACCAACTGTCTTGATGAGCTTGGGGCCAAAAAGCGCGAGGCCAATTGCGATGCCAATGCCACCGATTGCCAATACCCAGAACGGGATCGCAACTTTTGCCTGTAGGCCCGACGTGTCGGTCACCACAGACGCGATGGCGGCAAGCGGTCCCACTGCATTGGCAACATCATTGGCGCCATGAGCAAATGAGAGCAGCGCTGCACCCAAAATAAGGGGGAGGTGAAACAGCCGGGTGATCTCTTTTTTCTTGTTTTTCAAACCCGCCGACAGACGTTTAATGTAAGGAATGGAAAAGAGCCCAGCGATCACGAACGCGGCGAGGGATACCAGAATGACTTCTTCAAGACCTGGCTTCCAGATGCGTTTAAGACCTTTCAGGGCCATGTAGGCAGCGAAGGTTGCGGCCATTAGGGCGATGAGAAAGGGCACCCATGTGCGCGCGGCGGCCAGTTTGTCTTCCTTGTTGAGGATCAGAACTTTTATCCCTGCAAGAAGCCCCGCTGCGATGACACCGCCCAGTACCGGAGAGATGACCCAACTGGCGGCAATGCTGGCCATGGTAGGCCAATTGACCACGCTCAAGCCTGCCGCAGCGACACCACCGCCCAACACACCGCCAACGATGGAGTGCGTTGTTGAGACAGGCGCATTCAGAATGGTCGCGAGGTTAATCCAGAGAGCTGCTGCAATGAGCGCACTCATCATCAACAGAACGAAATCAGTTTCGCCAACCGCGCCCTCAGGGCTGATGATGCCTTTGGCAACGGTACTCACCACATCGCCACCTGCGAGCAGGGCGCCCGCCGCCTCGCAGATCACAGCGATGACAACAGCGCCGCCAATGGTCAGTACCTTGCCGCCAACCGCAGGGCCCATATTGTTGGCAACGTCATTGGCACCGATATTGAGCGCCATATAGCCGCCAAACATGGCAGACATAACGAGTATAAGGGTCGCGTTGATGCCACCTTGAGGGCCGATCAATGAGCTGGAGGCGACGGCAATCCCGACACCACCTAAAAACAGGACAGAGAGAACAATCGGCAGTGCCTGAATGCGAAATCCTCTGGCAGAGTCGAGGATGAATTCCTGTCGGCGGAGGTCGTTGACGTACCTGTTTTCGAGCTTTTTGTTGGCCACGCGATCCCCCAATTAGGCCTGCAGACCCGCCCTGTCAGCCGAATCTGCAATAGATAGTCCCCGTCTTGGGTAGCATCCTTAGGACCAGATTGCACTTTCTGCAGCGCAGCCTGAGCCGATAAAACGTGTAAGATACTTCTGAGAGAAACTGCGAATTTTGGAGGGTGAACGTGTCGGGAGCGGATATGGAAAGGCAATCGGCTTTCGCCTATTTGATCAAGCCAGATGGCAGCGCTGGAGCTGATATCAGCGCAATACCCAATCAACTAGATGGTGAGTTGGGTTATCAATGGATACGCGTGCAGCACGTCACTCCAGCAGAAAAACCGCCAGTCTTTGACGATTTAAATCTGCCACCAATCGTCGTTGATGCCCTCTTGGCTGCCGAAACACAGCCAAGATTCAGTAAGCTGGCAGGTGGTATATTGCTGGTATTGCGAGGTGCGAACACACAGTCGCGTGCGGACCCAGATGACATGGTATCGGTCCGACTATGGGTCGAAGCCAACCGCATCATCAGCGTGCAACTGCGACATGTTCTGTCGGTTGAGGAGCTGGCGCAATCCTGCGAACATGGCGGAGCACCGCCAACCATCAGCCGATTTATCTTTACTTTGATCGAGAGCCTTTCAACCAAAGTTGAAAGCATGGTGATGAAACTTGTCGAGCAGTTGGATGACCTAGAAGAGGAGAGTCTGGGGGACGGTGGTGCAGCAGCGCAAACACATCTCAGCGAACTCAGGCGTCAGTTGATTGTTGTCCGTCGCTACGTTGCACCTCAGCGCAGTGCATTGGAGCGGGTAAGCCAGTCAGACTCAGCGCTCCTGAGCGACACAGACAGAATGCATATCAGAGAGGTGTCCGATCAAACCGTACGTTTGGTAGATGAATTGGATGCTGCTCGGGAGCGTGCGACGGTCATCAATGACGCATGGGTTGCGTGGCGGGCTGAAGAGATGAACAGGAACATGCTTGTGCTCTCTATCGTCGCTGCGGTCTTCCTGCCCCTTGGTTTTTTGACCGGGCTGCTCGGGATAAATGTCGGCGGCATTCCAGGGACAGATTCACCCTTCGCCTTTTGGATTGTTTGCGGCGTGAGCGCCGTCTTAGCTGTCGGCCTGTTTCTTCTGTTCAAACGACTAAAGTGGATCTGAGTTGGTGCATAGAAAAGCCGGACACGCTTCTCGTCGTGCCCGGCTAATCTCAGCAACGTCTTTTTGCGTTAGCTTGCTTTTGCTTCCTCGCCCGGGAATTGATCGCGAAGAATGCGTTTTAGGGCCTTGCCCGTTGGGTTCCGCGGAATGGCGTCAATGAACACCACACCCTTTGGAAGTTTGTAGCGCGCGAGCTTGCCGTCGCAATGTTTCATGACGTCTGCTTCGCTCAAACTATCGTCTTCGCGAACGACAACGGCGAGGCAGACTTCACCCCATTGCTGATTCTGCTGACCGATAACCGCACAATCCTGAACCTTGGGATGAGACAGGAGAACATTTTCAATTTCGGCAGGGTAGATGTTTTCACCGCCGGAAATGATCATGTCTTTGATCCGGTCCTGGATATAGACGAAGCCGTCAGCGTCCATAGTCGCAAGATCGCCAGTATGGAACCATCCATCGACAATGGCCTCAGCTGTCGCATCTGGCCGGTTCCAGTATTCTTTCATGACGTGTCTGCCAGACACCAGCACCTCGCCGACTTCACCCGCTGCAATGTCATTGCTGTCGCTATCGACTACCCGGACGTCGGTATGGAAGAAGGCTTTACCTGTTGAGCCAGCTTTCGCCAGGGCATCATCTGGTGAAATCAGACAGGAAGGACCACAAGTCTCCGTCAGGCCGTAGACCTGATGAATTTCGATTCCCATGCCGGCATAGGTTTCAATCAGCGTCACCGGCACGGGAGCTGCACCACTCATCACCCATCTTAGGCTCGAATAGTCAGCTGTATCTTTTGCGGGCGATAGAAGCATGAAGTTGAGCATGGCCGGTACAGCCAGCATGGTCGTGATTTTCTCGGCTTCAATATTGGTCCACATGGCATCCAGGTCAAACCCACGCATCACAACTGATGTGCCACCAGCGTGGACACAAGAAATAAGCGGACTAAGGGCACCAACATGAAAGAGAGGAAGAACCAGCAGATAGCGATCCTTTTGCTGCATGTCACTGGTCGCGATTGAGGTAAGAGACCCCCACAAGGTTGAGTTATGGGTGTGGACCGCACCTTTAGGCAGACCTGTCGTGCCTGACGTGTACATGATGAAAAGCATGTCTTCATCTTTGGCACCCACGGGTGGCTTTGCATCAGAGGCATCAGCATGAAGAGCGTCATAGTCCTGTGAAATGGCGGAGCGCTCGCCGACGCTGATCCAGCGGGTCACGTTTGTTGCATCGCTGCCGCGACCGTGGATGTCTTCAACGACCTCAGTAAAGTCCGAATTGAACATGAGGGTCGTGGAGCCACTATCTTTCAAGATGAAGCAAAGCTCGTCCCCCGTCAGGCGCCAGTTAAGCGGAACGCAAACACCGCCGAGTTTTGCAATCGCGAAGAATGTTTCGATAAACTCAACGCCATTCATCATCAAGAGTGCGACCCTGTCGCCGGGTTTCACACCCTGATCCAAAAGCATATTGGCTGCTTTGTTGCTTCTCGCATTAAGCTCGGTATAGGTGAAGCGGCGGCCGCTTTCAGTCTCAACACAAGCTTCCAGCTTGGGGTTCAGATGCGCGCGTTTCTCGAGCATGAGCCCAATATTATGATCCATTTTGTCCTCCCTCAGCCCGCATGGTACGCAGGCGATCGAGCCGGTTAGCCCGGCACTCCTCATTTCAGTTGGGTCCCATCGTTGAGATCCCGGTCCCCCGACCGCATGCGTTTGAGTGTGACCCAAACCGTAGCGAAAACAAAGGGTTGATTCGATATTCTGTCTTATAAGGCGAGCCGACCGAGGGCCCCCGAGACAGCTCGAACAAGCCAGCGAGGCGAGGCTCTACCCGCCACAGCTGCGGCCAGATTGACCATGCCGGGAACGCGGATAACCTCTCCTTTCATGCACGCGGTGTAGCCCTCCGACGCAACTCCCGCTACATCAGAAACCATGAAGTCTGGAATCTTGGCTGCGGTCTCGTTGCTCTCCTTTGCGCTTGCGACCATATCAGTTCCCGTTATGCCGGGGCAGAGGGCGGTTGCCGTAATGCCGTGAGGCTTAAGCTCCTCTGAGAGTGACTCGGTCAGTGACAGGACATAGGCCTTTGTCGCCGCATAGGTTGCCAGTGACGGAATGGGTTGGAACGCTGCAATGGACGCAACATTCAGGATACGACCTGCTTTGCGCTTGATCATACCTGGCACAAAAAGGCTCGTGAGCTCGCTGAGGGTCGTGATGTTGAGATGGACCAGCTCAAGGTGACGGCTGGTGTCAATGTCCGCAAAAGCTCCCATCTCTAAGATTCCGGCATTATTCACTAATGTCTCCACATGAATGCCTTTGCCAGCGACAGTTTCAAACAGCTTCTGTCCTGCATTAGGTTTTGAGAGGTCCGCGGGCAGGGCGATGGCAGCGATGCCATGTTCTTCGCTAAGGCGCTTGGCGATAGCTTCCAGCTTGTCTTTTGAGCGGGCGACGAGGATGAGATTGGAACCGCCTTTGGCGAACTCACCAGCAAGGGCCTCGCCAATGCCGCCTGACGCACCTGTAATGAGGGTCGCCTCTTTCATCAATGGTGTGGACTTCTTTTTCGCGGTGCTCTTCTTAGCTGTAGCCTTCTTCTTTGGTGCCGATTTGCGAGCCGTTGTCGCCATTTTTATTCTCCCTAACAAACGCCTTTTGATCAGTGTAGGAGGAGGGCTTCATGGAAGGAAAGGAATGACTATCTGTCAGGTCTCAGAGGCGCTGGCTCGGGATCGTTCTCGGACCCATTGTTCAATCCTCTCAGTCGACGGAACGTTGATCTGACCATAGGCTCGGGCAATTAGGCCTTCTTCTTCCAACTGTGCCAATGCCTTGTTGACCGATACCCGTGTAACTCCAAGAATTTCAGCGATTTCTTTCTGTGTAACCTTGATGGCTGATCTATTCGGTTCTGCCTGATGCATCATATTGAGTACTTTTGCGACCCGTGCCACCAACGGGAGATGTCGAAGGTCATCCACGAACGACAAAGCTGCGTGCAGCCTCTGTGCTAGGAAAGACAGGAAGTAAGATCTGATCCCGCGATGCTTGTCGAGCAGTCGGTCAAACCTGAGGCCATTAATGTGTCCGACCGTTGTGCGACCAACCGCTACTGCGTCGAATTCCCGGGGTAAGCCGCCGAAGATCGTGAATTCTCCAAAAAACTGACCAGGACCCATCACGGCCATCGCCGCATAGCTGCCATCCATACCAATTTGCCCCAATCGCACAGCGCCAGATTCAATGATGGAGAGCGATGGATCAGTATCTCCGCGCGTTTGTATCAGTTGTCCATCCCTGTATGCGACAGAGACAGAGGCTCCAGACAGTGCGTTTTTGAGATCTGGAGGAAGTGTTTCTTGGAGCCCAGGAAGCCCAAAATCAATTTTCCCCGACATTATTTCTCCAAATGTATAATTTTATACATTATAGGGCGTCGCGCCGGCCTATCAAGGGGCAGCAACCAGAGGAGGAGGTCGGCATGAAACCGGAAATAATGTTGGTATTGGGGATATTCATCGCGTTTGCGGTAGCAGAGGCCATCAGAACGGGTTTCTTCAGAAAAGACGGTGAAAAGCCAGATGATGCGAAAGTCGAGATTGTCTCGACCCTGGTTCTCATCGCCTTCACCCAACCAATGATCCTGTTTACAGCAACCTGGCTGACAGGCACGATTGCCCCGGGTACTGAGAACATGTTGGTAGGTCTGCCCATAACCGCGCAGGTAGCCATTTTGCTCGTGTTTGAAGACATGACCCAATATTGGTGGCACCGGGCGT
>JAJFGY010000250.1 GCA_021775935.1 Alphaproteobacteria bacterium | reverse complement strand
TGCTTCTAGGAGGCTTACATGAGCATCAATCTGACGGTTCCACAGGCAACTGAACTGAAACCACGCATTACCGTTTTTGGCGTTGGCGGTGCTGGCGGCAATGCGGTCAATAACATGATCGATTCCGGCCTTGAGGGCGTGGAATTTGTTGTGGCGAACACAGACGCGCAATCTCTGACTATGGCGTCAGCTGAACATAGGATTCAACTTGGCGAAGCTATCACGCAGGGATTGGGTGCGGGATCGCGACCTGAAGTCGGGTGTGCGGCTGCTGAAGAGGCACTCGGAGAGATTTCAGAGAGCCTTGAAGACAGCCACATGGTGTTTATTACCGCTGGCATGGGTGGTGGTACCGGTACAGGTGCAGCGCCGGTGATTGCGCGCACAGCGCGGGAGAAGGGCATTCTGACTGTTGGCGTGGTTACCAAGCCATTCCAGTTTGAAGGCGCGCGGCGTGCTCGGCTCGCTGAGGAGGGCATCACAGAGCTTTCTAAATTTGTTGATACGCTCATCATCATTCCAAACCAAAACCTGTTCCGGATTGCCAATGAGCGCACGACTTTTGCAGAGGCGTTCTCAATGGCAGATGAGGTTCTGCATTCCGGCGTTGCCGGGATCACGGATCTCATGGTCAAGCCCGGTCTGATTAATCTCGATTTTGCTGACGTTCGTACCGTGATGAACGAAATGGGCAAAGCGATGATGGGGACTGGCGAGGCAGAGGGCGAGAAGCGCGCTGTTGAAGCTGCAGAAGCTGCCATTTCCAACCCACTGCTTGATGAAGTCTCGATGAAAGGTGCGCGCGGCGTGCTGATCAACATTACCGGCGGCATGGACCTCACTCTCTATGAGGTGGATGAGGCGGCCAATCGTATTCGCTCGGAAGTCGACCCGGAAGCCAATATCATCGTTGGCTCGACCTTCGACTCGTCCTTGGACGGGAAGATGCGCGTCTCTGTTGTCGCGACAGGTATTGATGTTGACCAAGCAGAATTGCCGCGTCCTGAAACAGAGAAGGTCACAACGCTTCGCCCTGGGCGTCGCATGGCGGCAGAGGAGACGGCTGTTGAACCAGCCGCTGCTGAAATTGTTGCGCAGGCAGAGCCGGCGGAGACACTTGAGGCAGAGGCAGTTCCAGTCGAGACAGAACTTGCGTTGGAAGCACCGCTGCCAGCTGACTTCGACCCAGCAAGCTATGAGGCAGAGGTTATCATTCATAAGCCTGAGCCTGCGGTGGAAGCTGAGCCTGCTCAGCAGACGCTGCCTGCGGATCCTGAGCCCAACAGGCCTTTCATTCCGGCAGGCCTCAATCGGGTAGAGGCGAGGTCAAGCGAATTGCCGTCGTTCCTCGGCGCCCGTCCAGAACCCGTCGCACGGCAGGCGGCACCTGCACGAGGACCTTCGCTGTTTGAACGGTTGACCGGCCGTACCAAGTCCGCGCCGGATGTTCGCCAAGCGCCCGTCGTGCCTCGGGAAGCTGTGCAGCCCGCACAGCAACCAACCCGCCAAGCGGCTCCACAACAAGCGGTGACGCCGGAGCCTCAGCAAGCAACGGTGCCCGTACCTGCTCCGGCGCAGAGCCAGCCTGTGCCCGCTGCCAAGCCCGAGCCTGCCGCTAAGCCTGAGGATGGGATGGTCGCCTCGTCATTTGAGGAAGATCAATTGGAGATCCCAACCTTCCTGCGGCGGCAAGCCAACTAGCAATCTGCGCTGAAAGCTGAAACATAGGGGCCTGGCGGGTTTTTCGTCAGGCCCTTTTTATTGTTGTTTTTCAGATAGTTATGGATTTTTCTTATACGTAACAAACTGTAAGAAAGAGTTATTTGAGAAGCGTTCGCGTCTCTTGCTAGAAGTAGGTTCTAGCAGCACTCGGCGAATTTAGTCGGGCGGCTGACCTGGCGGCCTCGGGGGAGGGTACCGGCAGGTAACGAAACAAACCGCCCAACAGGTATGGGGCACACCGCCAGCGCGTTGGAGCGTACCGGTGGTTTAAGGGGACGGACAGTGCGGAATACTGACCAGGACACATTTTCTGAGCCAATCAATGCCAGAGGTGGGGCGACCTACAGCAAATTGCGTTTGGCGCATTCAAACGAAGATTGTGCGGTGGGTACCGATGTCCTCTGTCAGACAACCATTGCGACACCAGTGAACATGCATGGCATTGGGCTCCATAAGGGAACGATGGTTCACCTTGTGTTGAAGCCTGCTAAAGCAAATTCCGGCATTGTTTTCCGCCGCACCGACTTAAGCACGACCGACCGAGCAGTGACGGATATTCCAGCGCGATACGATTCTGTCACGGATGCCACAATGTGCACGACCATTGGTAACGCAGCGGGCACCAAAGTTGCGACTATTGAGCACCTGATGGCGGCGGTTTCAGCCCTGGAAATTGATAATCTTCTTATTGAAGTTGATGCTGAAGAAGTGCCCGTGATGGACGGTAGTTCGGATGCCTTCATTGCCTTGCTTGACCAAGTGGGGCAGAAGACGCTTGAGGCGCCCCGTCGGTTTATCCGGGTGTTGGAGCCGATCTCGGTTGAAGACGGTTTGCGTAAAGGGACATTGAATCCCTGCGATGATGGGCTTCGAATTGAGCTGAGCATTGATTTCGATAATCTGGTCATTGGTAAACAGGATTTGGCGCTTGATATCTCTGCGGAGAGTTTCCGACGGGAATTGTCGTCTTCGCGCACATTTGGCTTCCTGAAAGACGTCGAAATGCTTCGTTCATTGGGCCTCGCGAAGGGTGCCACATTGGAGAATGCTGTTGTTCTGGATGGCGATGAAGTGATGAACGAAGATGGTCTTCGGTCTCCTGACGAGTTTGTGCGCCACAAAACGCTTGATGCGGTTGGTGATTTGTCCCTGGCGGGGGCACCGATATTGGGATGTTACCAAGCTAGCCGGGCGGGGCATGCGTTTAATAATCAGGTGCTTCACGCCCTTTTTGCCAATCCTGATGCCTGGGAATATACGACCCGCCGTCATCAGGGCGGTTCGCCCGTTGAAAACACCCGGTTGGCTGTTTCGGCTGATTGACCCATCGGGGCTGTTTACCGTTTGATTGCAGAAATTTGACCGGCTTGGGGACCCCTCAGGCCGGTTTTTTGTCGCCTCACCCGTGATCACCCCTCTATGGTACGTCGGCAAGGATTGGTATAATACCAACCTCTCGGAGGTGGCCTTCGACGAGTGATGATGGTGCGGGAGCGGTGATTTTATGGGTAGAGGCGGAGTAGCTATGTTGGCATCTACGGGTTTGAAGCGGTTTCGGGCTATTCCCCTTGCCTTGGTCTTAAGCACCGGGCTGGCGCTTGGAGCCTGCTCATCTGACGATGCTGAGATTGTCTATGATGAACGCCCTGTTGAGCAGATCTACAACAAGGCTCTGGCCTTCATTCAAGAAGGTAAATACCGCCAGGCGGCGACGGAATTTGATGAGGTTGAGCGCCAACATCCATATTCGCAATGGGCGCGTAGAGCCATGTTGATGGCCGCTTACTCCTACTACAAGACGAATGACTATGACTCGGCCATTCTGAGCGCTCAGCGCTTCTTGTCTCTTCATCCTGGGAACAAGGATGCGGCCTATGCCTTTTACCTGACAGGCATTAGCTATTACGAGCAGATATCCGATGTTGGCCGGGATCAGGGGATGACACGAAATGCCCTGGCGACCCTTGCTGAAGTTGTTCGGCGGTTTCCTGAGTCAGAATATGCCAGAGACGCCACTTTGAAGATTGACCTCACGGTGGATCACCTTGCCGGGAAAGAGATGGAAATTGGGCGCTACTATTTGAACCAGCAATCCTATGTTGCTGCGATTAACCGGTTTCGCTCGGTCGTTGTGACGTACCAGACAACCACCCATGTGCCAGAAGCTCTTCATCGGTTAACAGAAGCCTATCTCTCATTGGGTGTGGTGACTGAAGCCCAGACGGCGGCGGCTGTTCTGGGGCATAATTTTCCAGGTAGTGACTGGTATGTAGACAGCTATGGATTGTTGGCTGGCAATGACCTTGCACCGAACGAAAATCAGGATTCCTGGATTAGTAAGGCCTGGAAGTCCGTCTTCTAGGAGCGCTTATGCTCTCTGCGCTTTCAATTCGCGACATTGTATTGATCGATAAGCTCGACCTGTCGCTTGACCGTGGGCTGTGCACGCTTACGGGCGAAACGGGTGCGGGAAAATCCATTCTGCTTGATGCATTGGGTCTGGCAACCGGTGGACGCGCGGATGGCGGCCTTGTTGCGCAGGGTGCTGACAAGGGATCTGTCACCGCGGTGTTTGATCTTGATCCCAAACACCCTGCTTTTGATCTGCTTGCGCAAAACGAGATTGATGCCGATGAGGGCATTATCCTGCGGCGTGTCCAAACAAAAGATGGCCGAACCCGCGCCTTTGTGAACGATCAACTGGTGAGTGTCGGGCTCTTGCGCTCACTGGGTGATTTGCTTATTGAGATCCATGGTCAGCATGATGAACGCGGCCTGCTTGACGAGGCAGGACACAGGATGCTTCTCGATAGCTTTGGCGCGCTTGAACGTCCGCTTGGCGTTGTCCGTGAAACCTGGGTTGGGCTGACAGATGCCAGAACCAAGCTTGCAAACCATCGTGCAGCGCTCGCAAAAGCTGCCGCAGATCAGGATTTTCTTATTCACGCAGTTGCTGAGCTTGAAGAGCTTTCGCCGATAGAGGGCGAGGAAGAAGACTTAGCAGCTGAACGCACGCTGATGATGCATTCTGAGAAGATAGCAGATGATGTTGTGGAGGCTGAGAAAGCTCTGTCGGGTGATAAGGGCCTGGAGGCCCGGATCAATCTCGCCCTGCGTCGGTTGGAGCGCGCCCAGGAGCAGGCGAGCGGGCGGCTTGATGGTGTGATCGCCGCGCTTGACCGCACATTGAACGAAGCGGCGGATGCGCGCGCTCAACTTGCAGACGCTGTGCGGACTTTGGAATTTGACCCCAACAGGCTTGATGGTGCGGAGACGCGCCTTTTTGCATTGCGCGCAGCTGCCCGCAAATATGACGTCTCCGTGGAAGCGTTGCCGCAGCTTGCAGAAAACATGCGCGCTGAGCTTGATGGCATTGAGGCCGGGGAAACGCGGACCGCCGAGCTGGAAGCGGCACTGTCCAATGCCGAAACTGCTTATGCAGCGGCGGCGGGCGCTCTGTCGGACGGACGGTTGAAGGCCGCCATGCGCCTCGATAAGTCGGTCGCTAAAGAACTCATTCCACTGAAGCTTGATAAAGCCACATTTCATACGCAGGTGATGCAGGTCGACCTGGAAAACGCAGGTCCTGACGGGATCGACAAGGTTGCGTTTTTGATCTCTACCAATCCAGGCGCACCGCTTGGGCCGTTAATCAAAATTGCCTCTGGTGGCGAGCTGTCGAGATTTGTCCTGGCGCTTAAAGTGTCGCTTGCGTCTTCAAGTTCGGCGACGACACTTATCTTTGATGAGGTTGATGCAGGCGTAGGTGGTGCCGTTGCTGAAGCGGTGGGGACGCGGCTTGCAGAACTCGCAAAGTCACTTCAGGTGCTGGTTGTGACGCACTCGCCGCAGGTGGCTGCACGCGCAGGCAAACACTTCCTGATCAGCAAAAGTACCAATGGGAAGGCCCGGAAGTCTGACGCTTTGGTGACCCGGGTTGAACCACTGGATGACGGGTCTCGCCGCGAGGAGATCGCGCGGATGCTCTCTGGGGCGACGGTCACGGAGGAAGCGCGGGCCGCAGCCGATCAGCTGATTGAAGGCACGCATTAATGGCCGCGAAAGAGAAGAAAGAGGCGTCCTCGCTCAGCAGCGATGAGGCAGCGCGCGAATTGAAAAAGCTGGCGCGAGAGATTGCCAAGCATGACCAGCATTATCATCAAGAAGATAGCCCGGTCGTTAGCGATGCAGATTATGATGCGCTGCGCGCCCGCAACCTTGAAATAGAAACTGCATTCCCGAATTTGGTGCGACCTGATAGCCCGTCGCTCAGGGTCGGCTCAGCACCCTCTGATAAGTTCTCCAAGATTGAACATGAAGTGGCAATGTTGTCGCTCGGCAATGCGTTTTCTGATGAAGATGTTGTCGATTTTTGCCAGCGGGTTCGCCGGTTCCTCAATATCGAGGAAGAACTGGCGGTAACAGCAGAGCCTAAGATTGACGGTCTTTCCGCCGCCATCCGATACGAGAAAGGCAAGCTCACTCAGGCTGCGACGCGGGGTGATGGTCGGGTTGGCGAAGACATCACGGCCAATGTGCGCACCATCAAGGACATACCGCTCACAATTGACGGGAAAGATGTTCCAGATGTGATTGAAGTGCGTGGCGAAGTTTACATGAGCCATGCCGACTTCACTCGGCTGAATGAACGACAGGTGGCAGCGGGGAAGGAACCGTTTGCAAACCCGCGCAATGCGGCAGCTGGATCGCTTCGACAGTTGGATTCGCGGATTACGGCGGCACGGCCGCTGCGCTTTTTCGCCTATGCCTTGGGAGCAGCAAGCGCACTCCCGTCTGACACGCAATATCAGGTGGTTTCTGCTTTCAAAGCATGGGGTTTTGCGACCAATC
>JAJFGY010000249.1 GCA_021775935.1 Alphaproteobacteria bacterium | reverse complement strand
TTGCGCGCCGTCCGGCCCATAAATGCCATAGCCACGAGCATGCAGGATGCTGTTCCACAAGGTTTCGGGTGTGTTTGTGCTGGCCCAATAGGTCTTGGCGAGTGTGCTGAGAAGCCAGTCTTTGTCGAGCCGGGCGAGATCTGTCGAAATCTCAAAACCTTCATGTTTCCAAGTGCTTATCGACATATTTTCACCTTAAGTGTCGCCCTGTTCTAGTCCTCGATGGTGATGCTCATCCCATCATAGGCTGGCTCATGGCCGTCGGGCAGTTCCTTCGCGAGCGTTGCATAATCCAGATCCACATGAAGGTTTGTGAGCACCCCATGGACCACCTTGAGCCGCTCCAGCCAGGACACGGTCATCTCCACATGGGCATGGCTTGGATGCGGCTTGTAGCGCAGCGCATCCACAATCCAGTGCTCAACGCCCTCAAGGGCTGTAAAGCTCTCCTCAGGCAGGCCCACCAGATCGGCGGAATAGGCGAGCGCGCCAAAGCGAAAGCCAAGTGAGCGGATATCCCCGTGGTCCTGATCAAAGGGAAGCGCGGTAATAGACCCCCCGTCCCCCTCAATCGTCACCGGCTCGCCCGGACGGATCATGTGCGCATTCAGGATCGGCGGATAGCTGGACCCTTCCGGCGTCTGGAAACAATAGCCGAACCGGGACATCAGCGTTTCTGATGTATAGGCGTCCATATAGGTCTCAACCCGCTTCATGCGGTTGATGGCCACCATGCGCAGATCATCAATGCCGTGGCTCTGGTCTGCATGGTCGTGGGTGAACAGCACGCCGTCGATCCATTGCGTGCCGGTGCCAAGCAGCTGCTCGCGCATATCAGGCGACGTATCGACCAGAATGGTGGTCTTTTTTTCCGGATCGTCTTTCCAGCGTTCTACCAACAGAGAACAGCGGCTGCGCCGGTTCTTTGGTTCGTCCGGATCGCAATTGCCCCAATAGCCGCCAATGCGCGGCACGCCGCCAGACGACCCTGAGCCCAAAATTGTAAAGCGCGTGGTCATGCCAGCCGCTCCCGGGAGACTTTGGTAAAGAGCCGGAAGAAATTATCCGTCGTGGCGGTTGCCAGTGCGTCTACCTCAATGCCCTGAAGCTCAGCCACCTTGGCCGCGGTGTGCGCCACAAAGGAAGGCTCGTTCCGTTTTCCGCGTTTGGGGACGGGCGCGAGGTAGGGCGAGTCAGTCTCGACCAGCAGCTTGTCCAGCGGCACGTCCTTAGCGGTCTCTTGCAGGTCCGCCGCACTCTTAAACGTCACGATCCCCGAGAGCGAAATATAGAGGCCCAAATCAAGCGCGGTCATCGCCAGCGCCCGGCCGGAACTAAAGCAATGCAGGAGTGCGGGAAACGCGCCCTTCCCCATTTCCTCGGTCAGAATTTCAGCCATGTCATCATCCGCGTCGCGCGTGTGGATGATCAGCGGGAGCTGGGTCTCGCGTGACGCTTCAATGTGAGCCCGGAAGTTCGCCTTCTGAGCATCGCGCGGGCTGTGCTCGTAGAAATAGTCGAGCCCGGTTTCTCCAATGCCCACGACTTTGGGATGCTGCGCCAGCTCAACCAGCTGCGCTGTGCCCACATCAGGTTCGGCTTCTGCCTCGTGCGGATGAATGCCGACGGTGCAAACAATATTGTCGTAGCTTTCGGCTACTTTCAGGACGCCTTCAAAGCCGCGCAGTGTCGTGCCAATGGTGACCATGAGCCCAACGCCTGCATCACCCGCGCGGGCCACCACGTCATCCAGCTCACCATCGAAATCTTTGAAATCCAGATGACAGTGACTATCGACCAGACGGGCACTCATGAGGCCTTCTCCGGATCAACATAGCGAGGAAAGACCGGCTCAGGTTTGGGCAGTTCTGTTCCGCCGCTCAAGCGATGCTCAACGCCGCAAAACGCGAAACTCCGTTCATCCTCGGGCACTGCCAGAACATCGAGAAGTTTTGCAGCGCCTGCAGGAACAACAGGTTGAGCAAGCAGAGCCACATTGCGCACGACTTCGGCTGTGACATAAAGAACTGTGCCCATGCGCACAGGATCCGTTTTCTTCAGCGCCCAGGGCTCTTCGCCCGCAAAATACCGGTTGGCTTCTGCTACCACGTCCCAGATGACACCCAGCGCCTTGTGAATGGCGCGGTCTTCCATATGAGCGCGCACCTGCTCCAGAATCGCGTCTGCCTGGTCGAGGATTGCCTTGTCCTGAGGCAGGAACTCTTTTGGTGCTGGCAACTCACCACCCAGGTTTTTGTTCAGCATGGAAAGCGAACGCTGAGCGAGATTACCAAGATCATTTGCAAGGTCCGCATTGATCCGATTTGTCACCGTCTCATGACTGTAAGAACCGTCCTGGCCATAGGGCACTTCACGACAGAAGAAATAGCGCAGTGCGTCCACACCATAGATGTTGGCAAGACCAATGGGGTCGATCACATTGCCAACCGACTTGGACATTTTCTCGCCGCGATTATTCAGGAACCCATGCGCGTAAATCTGCTTGGGAAGCGGCAGGTCCGCCGCCATCAACAATGCCGGCCAGATCATGGCGTGAAAACGCACAATGTCCTTCCCGATAACGTGAATATCGGCAGGCCAGTATTTCTTGAACTCCGGGTTCTCCGTGTCGGGATATCCAACGCCTGTAATGTAGTTGGTGAGCGCGTCGACCCATACATACATCACGTGGCTGTCATCGCCAGGCACGGGAATGCCCCAGTCCAGCTTTTTGACCGAGCGCGAAATCGACAGATCCCTCAAGCCCCGTTTGACGAAGGACATAACTTCGTTGCGCCGCGAGTTGGGCTGGATGAAATTTGGCTGGTTTTCGTAGAGCTCAAGCAGCCTGTCTGCATAGCTCGATAGCTTGAAGAAATAGGTTTCTTCTTCAATCCACTCAACAGGTGTTCCAGTTGGGGCATATTTGTTACCATCGTCGCCATCGGTAAGTTCGTCTTCGCCGTAATAGGCTTCGTCACGAACGGAATACCAGCCGGAATATTTCCCGAGATAGATATCGCCCTTGGCGGCAACCTTTTCCCAGATGTGCTGCACGGACTTCACGTGCCGGTCTTCGACGGTCCGAATAAAGTCATCATTCGAAATGTTCAGAACCCGGTCCATCTCCTGAAAAGTCGGCGCCATTTCATCGGCGAGTTCCAGAGCCGTGATGCCCCGCTCACGTGCGGTCTGAACCATCTTCTGTCCATGATCGTCAACGCCGGTTAGAAATTTGACGTCATAGCCGTCCAGGCGTTTGAAGCGGGCAATAACATCAGTGGTGATCGCCTCATAGGCGTGGCCAATATGTGGCGGGCCGTTGGGGTAGCTAATCGCGGTGGTGATGTAGAAAGCTTTTGCGGCGGACATGGGATGCGCTCTTTAAAATGAAATGAGTGTCGGGACGAAGGTGTTCGGGCGGCAGCTCAGGCCGTCGTTCAGGCGGAAAGGGACATGCTTGAAGCAGCCGCCTCCAGCATTGAAAACGCATTCAAAATCACCAGCTTGCGATCCATGTTCAGCGCCTCTGCGCGTGTGGCCAACTCGCCGATCTTTTCCCACACCTCGACCCAGCGATCAAGGTTTCCCCCATGAACCAGCTTGGCCATGGCGGCAGCTTCCCCGGGTACGATTTCCGGGTTTGGCGGTCCACCAGCACCCTGCCTGACAGCACGGGCGACCCAATCGCGCATCAGATCGACCAGAATCTCAAATGTCTGTTCTGCCCCGCGCCGCGCAGCCTTGTCGGCAAGGCCATGCATGGCAGCTATGTCTGGGCGCGGCATTTGGCAAATCAGGCCAACCATGGTGCGGTAAAGCTCCAGGCCGCCGCCTGAGGCGATGGTGAGCGCCCGTCCCGCACTGCCTTCTGCCAATGTGTCGATAGCGGCTACATCTGCACCGCTGAGGTCGGCCTCGTTGGCACCTAATACCTGGTCCATCGCACTGCTGCTGAGCGCCGGCATGGCAAGCTTGCGGCACCGTGAACGAATGGTCGGAAGCAACCGCCCAGGCTGATGGCTGACCAGCAGAAAGAGAGACCGTGCAGGCGGCTCCTCCAGCACTTTAAGCAGCGCATTCGCAGAATTCGCATTCATCTCATCAGCACTGTCCACGATGCAGACACGCCAGCCACCTGCCCCCGCGCTCTTGCCAAAGAAGCCGGCAGTCCGCCGAACCTGATCAACGGGAATGACGGATTTGGCCTTTTTTGTTTTCTCATCAACAGGACGCCTGATGACCAGAAGATCCGGATGACCCTGCGATGTGATCTGCCGCGCAGCAGGCATGTTCTCATCAATCGCGAGAGTATCTGCGCCCATCGCCTTGGCCTTCTCAGCGTCAGAATAGGTGAGCACAAATTTTGCCATGCGGTAGGCAAGTGTTGCCTTGCCTATTCCCTTTGGACCGGTGAGCAACCAGGCATGATGCATCCGGCCACTCATAAAAGCATTGAAGAGGCTGTCTTCGGCGGCTGCATGGCCATAAAGCGCTGGCGTATCACGCGGATGTCGGAAATCGCCAAGGCGATCAGGTTCTGGAAGGTCACTCATTCCGGTAATCTAGCATGAGGGAGTGGGCCTGTCAGAGCCTGAAATGCTCGGCTGCCTCCGACCAGATGGCCTGAGAGACTGCATCAATGTCTGCTGTGGCATCAATGACGCTGCAGCGCGCGGGAGCCTCTTCAGCGATCGAAAGAAAGGCCTGGCGCAGGTTCTCGTGAAAAGTAGTGCCCATCTTCTCATACCGGTCCTCGCCCTCGCCTCTACCGCCGGCTCGGGCAAGGCCCTCTTCGACTGGAATGTCGAGGATCAGCGTGAGGTCAGGCATGGTCTCCCCTACCACGAGCGCAGTGAGCTCCGCGATCGTTTCCCGTCCGAGACCTTGGGCAACACCTTGATACGCCATCGAGGAGTCGACAAATCGGTCACAGAGCACCCATGTGCCTGCCGTCAAAGCAGGACGAATGACGCGCGCCAGATGGTCAGCCCGGGCTGCAAAATGCAACAAAACTTCCGTCATGCCTGTCCAACGATCAGCCTCACCAGTTACGAGGAGCGACCGTATTTCCTCTGCGCCGGGGGAACCGCCGGGCTCCCGCGTTTGGAGAACCTTTAGTCCAGAGGCTTCCAGCTTGTCAGCCAGCCGCTGAATTTGGGTAGACTTACCAGCACCTTCGCCGCCCTCAAATGTGATGAAGCGCCCGGGTGACATGGAAACGCGCGACATGGAAAATTATTCGCCCGTAATCATCTGCAGAAGCGAGCTTGTCGCCCGGCCAAACAGACCAATCTGATCAACATTGGCACCTGCATAGATCGGAAACTGACGGGTTGGCGCATTTGGAGCGGCAATGGTCAACGTGCCTATTTCCTGTCCAGCTTTAATGGGGGCCGGAATGGGCCCCTCCCAATTGACCGATACATCCATGTCGCGTCGGGCGGCACGGGTTAGAGTGAGTTTCACATCTTCGGCCACGACGAGCGGCACAAGGTCGTAAACCCCCTGCCAGACTTCGGCATTCTCAACGACCTCTCCGGCGGCATAGAGATCATAGGTTTTGAATTCCCGGAAGCCCCAGCGCAGCAGCTTTTCACTTTCTTCAGATCGTTCGCGCTCTGACGTGAGCCCATTAACGACCAGGATAAGCCGGCGGCCATTTTGTTCACCAGAGGCGACAAGCCCGTAGCCCGAGGCCTCTGTGTGACCTGTCTTCAAGCCATCTACATTCATGTTCATGTAAAGCAGAGGATTGCGATTGGATTGTGTAATGCCGTTCCAGGTGAATTCGCGCTCATCGTAATAAGGATAATAGTCGTTGAGGTCGTAAATCATATGCCGGGCCAGCACAGCCAGATCACGCGCAGTCATGAGATGTTCTGGGTGAGGCCACCCGGTCGAGTTTCTGAATTCCGCTCTCTCAAGGCCAAGCTCGCGGCCGCGACGCGTCATTTCCTGTGCAAAGGTTTCTTCTGATCCACTCATACCCTCGGCGATTGCAATACACGCATCATTGCCGGACTGGACGATAACGCCCCGGATCAGGTCTTCAACGGGAATACGGGAATTTACTTCAGCAAACATGGTGGACGAGCCCGATGCCGCGCCGCCGCGCCGCCAGGCATTTTCACTCACAATCATTGTGTCAGTGAGGCTTAGCCGGTCTTCTTTCAACGCCTCGAACAAAAGCGTCATGGTCATGAGCTTTGTCATGCTGGCGGGGGCCATCAAAACATCACCCTCTTTTTCAAAGAGGATGTCGCCGGTTGCACCATCCATTAGAACGGCGTGCGTTGCCTTCGTTTCAAAAGCCGACGCGGATGCGGCCGTGAAGGAACCGACCATAAGGACTAAGGCAATGGCGCTGCGGGAAAATAGGCTGAAGATCATGAGGCTCTTTTAGTTCTAGGTGGTGGACGGAATTGTCAGGCATTCGTTAGACTAGGCAATTCCACAATTATTCTCACAGAATAGCTGCACGAGATAAATTATTCGATCACAACTCGGGCGTTTGTGTGACCACGGCCTGTGAGGCGCTGTAATAGTTCGCTTGCCGCCTGGGGGTTTTCGACCGGTCCTACCCGAACCCGGTAAAGTTCGGTCCCATTGACATTGATGGGGTTCACATCAACGCGGCCCAGGTCCGAGAGCTGAATCTTGAGCGCTTCTGCGTTTGCTTGATTGGCAAAGGCGCCTGCTTGCACATAGGTGCCAGGCAGAGGCGGTGCTGATGGGGTAGCGGACTGAGACGCAGCCTGGGTCGGCATAGGATCATCGGCGATGGGTGCCATGTCAGAGGGCAACAAGGTCCCGGCTGCAGCAGCGACCGGATAGGTAGGTGTGAGTGATGCAACCTGCACTGGACCTGTCGGCGCGGCGACTGCAACCTCTCTGTCAGACGTTTGCTGAGGCGGCGGTGCGGTGAACCCACCGTCTGCAACGACAGACTGGATATCGGGCACGTCCCCATCCAGCGGCGCTCGGCGCAGATACTGAACCCGAACACGAGCAGTGCCTTTGTTGAGGTAGCCCAACAGTTCAGCTGACCGCCGGGAGAGATCAATCTCCCGGTCAGCAACAAAAGGACCGCGATCATTGATCCGCACGACGAGCGACCGGCCATTTTCCAGATTGGTCACCCGCGCATAGATCGGCATCGGCAGTGTGGGATGAGCCGCTGTTATGAGGTTTTGATCGAACACCTCTCCATTGGCTGTGGGTTTCCCATGGAAATTGGGGCCGTACCAGGAGGCGATGCCTTTGTTATCGTAATTCTCATTTTCAGCCGGGTAGTACCACTCGCCGTCGATCTTGTAGGGATTGCCGACTTTGTAGATGCCGCCGCCCGTTCCCTGGCCCAGAGACTTGGCGACATGCGCACCTAGCTGCGCTTCAGCGCACCCGGCCGCAACAAATGGCCCCACCATGAGGCTCAGCATAACGGCAAGCCGCCGCGTGGTTCGCCCGCGTCGCCGCGAGGCGACGTCGCCGCAAGGCATGTGAATGTGGGGTGTCTGGCCAGTAAGTCTCTGGATTTGCATGGTCTACGGTGTCCGCGTTGCCCGAATCAGGTCAAATCTTCTCATCTCTTTATACTGCTGCCCAAACGCAGATACCAAGAAACTCGAGAACTCCTGATGGCTTCTCATTGCGTCGACCCCGCCTCAGCAGTCAGAATGCGCCATCTTAGGCGGGATGGAATTCTGGCCTGAAGAAGACAAACAAACGCTTTATGGAAGATATATTGTGACCGTTGAGGCCCCCTCCCTGACCCGCTCTCTGGTAGAGCTCATCCGCGCAAAACCTGTGACGGACGCCGATCTTTCGGCTGCAGCAATGTTCACGCTGGATGCGATCGCAAATACCTGCGCTGGCGCGAACTCTGAGCCTGGCAGGGTCTTGCTCAATTGGTCTGGCGTGGGCGGTGCCCAAAACATGGCACCAGACACAGGCAAAAGGAGCTTTTTGCTGGGTGCCCTCACCCATATTCTGGAAACAGACGACCTCCATCGACGTTCCGTTGTTCACCCCGGCTGTGTGGTTGTGCCTCCGGCCTGGGTCCTTGCCGCCGACCATGGGATTGATGGTCGAACTTTTCTCACGGCGGTTCTTCACGGATTTGAAGCGACCACGCGGATTGGCATGGCTGTCGGCGCAGAGCATTATAAGATTTGGCACAACACAGCGACCTGCGGCCCCTTTGGGTCGGCAATGGCAGCTGCAGCCCTTCTCGGACTTGACGATGAAGCAGCGACCCACGCACTCGGCAATGCGGGGAGCCAGGCGTCGGGCTTGTGGGAGTTTCTGGAGACCGGTGCGATGACGAAGCATCTGCACGCAGGGCATGCGGCTGAAGCTGGCGCCCGTGCGGCAGAACTGGCGGAGCATGGTTTTACCGGCCCACCCAAAATACTTGAAGGCGACAAGGGCTTCTTCAAGGCAGCCTGCCCGGGTGCAGACCCAGCGATTGTTCTGAGCGCGCCGGAAGCACCCTGGCAGTTGGCTGTCACGTCCATCAAGCCCTGGCCCTCCTGCAGGCATACCCATCCAGCGATTGATGCAGCGCAGGGCATCAGAGCAGAACTAAAAGGCCGGGGGGTCTCACTCTTCGAGGAAATGGTTCGCGCTGTGGAGGTTGGGGTTTATCAAGCCTCTCTGGATGTGTGCGACCGGGTTAATCCGACAACGGAATATGAAGCGAAGTTCTCAATTCAGCACACGGCAGCGGCAGGTCTTCTCCATGACAAAGTTGACTTTGCATCTTTTGGTGAGGATGCACGAGCACAGCTGGCACCGCTCCGTGCGAAAATTGCCCCCTCCCTGCAAGACCCGTATGCAACAGCCTACCCACGAGCATGGGGAAGCTCGGTCAGGGTGACGCTGGAAACGGGCGAGACGTTGACGCAAACACGGACCCACGCGAAGGGAGATCCGGAAGCCGCGCTGTCAGCAGATGAAATGATCGAGAAGGCACATATGCTGCTCGCGCACGCAGGCGTAGCGCAGCCAGCATCCTTCATCGACGCCGTCATGGCATTGCCAAACGGCGGTTCACTTCCAGAGTTACCTGTGCGTTTTTAGCGGTGGGAAAGACTAGACCGCAACGAAGCTCAAATAGGCCTGTGCAGCAGCTCCGACCAGGAGCGAGCCCCACAGCCAGCTGGTCCGCTTGAGGATGCCTCGTTTTGCTTTTGCAGGCGCAGCGCTGGCCTCAACGGTTTCTGCCTCGGCGTCAGAGGGTGCCGGAGCGACGGGCATCGGCATTCTGTATTCGCGCAAACCGGCGACGAAAATGCCGGTCCCCAATATCAACATGATAACTGCCGGAACCCACCATTGCGTAATATCGATTGCCATTAACTCCACCCAACTCATTCTTTTTTACCGCGCCCCCGGACGCGAGCCCTGTTGCGCCGCATTGTGGCAAACTGTGCGAACCTTGGCAAAGTCCATTTCTTACCGGTTTATTCATTTCGCGGGTGCACTATGGCGGGCGTTAACCTTGTTTTCCCTTGAGTTTAACCGTCGGAATTTAACCAGACCGCCTGGATGTCAGATTCACCATGCCGCATGAAAAACGTGAAATCGTCTTTTCAATGAACGAATTTTTGGAAGCGTTGATGCGGTACAACGAAATGCGCGGTGGAATCCGCTACCGGGCCCATCAGATCAGAGCCGTTGGGGTCGACAAGTCGACCAGCGCGTCGACTGAGCTCACCTTCGATGATGACGAGACAATTGGCTTCACGGAGAGCGATATTGTTGCTTCCCTCATCGCCTACTGCATCGAGAACAAAGTCCCCCTGCCCGCCAGAGCGGGCAAGCGGGTTGTGGTGACCGATGAGGGGGTCGAATTGGCCATTGAGAGCAAGACAAATTGGGTCCGCCCGGTCGCCCTCCCCGTCACCGAAATGCGGCGGAAAAAAAGCTAAACCTTTCTTTTGTGCACGGGACCGTTATTTGCTAAATGAACAGCGCGCCGGGAGAATATCCCGGTGAGTCGGCCGGAGCATTTCCAGCGGAAATGAGATAAACGGCATTGAATGCCCCTGCGGAGGGGTGCGAGAGTGGTTGAATCGACCGGTCTTGAAAACCGGCAGGCGTGCAAGCGTCTCGTGGGTTCGAATCCCACCCCCTCCGCCACTTGCTTTTCTGGCAATGCCTGTCACCCAGGCAACTACTGGTTCGTGGTTACGGCTTCAATGACTTAGCCGTGGCAAAAAACCAAAATTGGGATTATCGACGCCGCTATTTGTCGGAAACATAATCCTTGTATTCCCAATAGCCATATCTTGATAGTTTACCGGCCACTTCGGCCCACTCTCGGGATGCGCTGGAACTAGCAGCCCAGTTCGCTTTAGTCTGGCAACATCCCGCAATTACAGTAGTGAGGACGATTTATGGACAAGCACGAACATGTCATTGTCACGTATCAAAAAGAAATCGTGAATATTAAATTCAATCGCCCGAAACAGCTTAATGCATTGAATGAAAATATACGGTCAGTCATCGCTTCGACGCTAAATGAATTGATGGAGAGGCCGGATATTCGATTGCTGGTTTTTAGTGGCGAAGGCAATTCGTTTTGTTCAGGCGCTGACTTAAAAACAACTTCATATCCCAAAGTTGAGGGCGATTGGTCAACGCGGCGCAATCTTACTGCAACATGGCAGCGGTTGTTGGAACAGTTGGATCGTATTCCCCAAGTGAGTATAGCGAGCATCCAGGGTCATGTGATAGGCGGAGGTGCCCTGTTAGCAACTGCGTGCGATTTCAGAGTTATCACCAAGGATACCATCTTTAGAATACCTGAACTTGCGCTTGGAATCCCGAACGTCTGGAACGGCACTCCGCTTCTCGCCCGTGAGGTCGGTCTGCCGATCACCCGAGATTGGGTTATGACCGCAAGAGAAGTATATGCTGATGAGCTAATGCGCGCTCATTGGGCTCAGCGCTGCGCTGAAGAAGGCAAACTTCGTCAGGCGACGGAGACGTTGATTGCAGAGCTGTTGAAGATGCCTGCCGCACCGCTCGCATTAACGCGAGGCATGACTTCAAGTCTTGGTAGAGGGATGTCAGGCATGCAACTCGGTTGGGCTGACGCCGACTTGCAGCAATGGGCCTTAAACGAAGACGAATATCATGCGGCCGTTGAAGCCTACCTTGGTTCAATGGGAAAAAAATAGCCAGCCAGGGCCGTATCAACAGCTGTGGCATCGCTTTGTCCAATTCGCAAAAACTCTAAATATTCGGCGGTTTAAGGGAGATGGATTCGCGACTACCAAAAAGTCCGCACGACCCCTTGTTAGAATAATTCTAAGTTGCTATATTGCTGTTTAGAGATATTCTAAGGTAGCTGAAAACAGCCAATGGAGGCAATCATGGACGGCGAGAGCAAATGCCCTTTCTCGGGCGGATCGAACAAGCACACAGCCGGTGGCGGCGCAGCAAATCGTGACTGGTGGCCAAACCAGTTGAAGCTGAACATTCTCCGTCAGCACTCCTCCCTCTCCAATCCGTTGGGCGCGGCTTTCAACTACGCCGAAGAGTTCAAGAAGCTCGATCTGGACGCTGCCAAGCAAGACATTTTTGAGTTGATGACCAATTCGCAGGACTGGTGGCCGGCAGACTATGGTCACTACGGTCCCTTGTTCATTCGCATGGCATGGCACAGTGCGGGTACTTACCGCACAGCAGATGGACGCGGCGGTGCGGGTACAGGTACCCAGCGCTTCGCGCCGCTCAACAGCTGGCCTGACAATGGCAATCTCGACAAAGCCCGCATGCTGCTCTGGCCGGTCAAAAAGAAATACGGCAACAAGCTTTCCTGGGCTGATCTGATGATCCTCGCGGGGAACTGTGCCATTGAGTCCATGGGGCTGAAGCCTTTCGGATTTGCGGGTGGCCGTGCAGATGTATGGGAACCAGAAGAAGACATCTATTGGGGGTCAGAAGACACATGGCTTGGCGATGACCGATATGCCGGTGACCGTGAGCTTGAAAATCCATTGGCTGCTGTTCAGATGGGTCTCATCTATGTGAACCCGGAAGGCCCGAATGGCAATCCAGACCCTGTCGCATCGGGTCAGGACATTCGCGATACCTTCGCGCGTATGGCAATGGATGATGAAGAGACTGTGGCGCTTGTTGCCGGTGGGCACACGTTCGGCAAAGGCCATGGTGCAGGCGATGCCGCACAGGTAGGACCTGAGCCTGAAGGCGCGCCCATCGAAGCACAGGGCCAGGGCTGGCTCAGCACCCATGCCAGCGGCAAGGGTGTCGATACGATCACAAGTGGGATCGAAGGTGCGTGGACCCCAACCCCCACGACCTGGGACAACAGCTTTTTCGACGTACTGTTCGGGTATGAATGGGAACTCACAAAGAGCCCGGCTGGCGCACATCAGGGGGCAGCCAAGGACCTGGCTGAGAAAGACCACGCACCGCAGGTTGATGGATCGGGCAAAAAAGTCCCGCTCATGATGACCACGGCGGACATGGCCTTGCGCATGGATCCGATCTACGAGCCGATCTCGCGGCGTTTCCATGAAAACCCAGACCAGTTCGCAGATGCTTTTGCGCGTGCCTGGTTCAAGCTAACCCACCGCGACATGGGCCCCAGATCACGCTACCTAGGCAATGATGTCCCTCAAGAAGTGATGGCATGGCAGGACCCTGTGCCAGAAGTCACTCATCAGTTGATTGACGAGAAGGATGTTGTTGATCTCAAGGCCAAGATCCTGGCATCAGACCTCACGGTCTCCCAGCTTGTGTCAACGGCATGGGCGTCAGCGTCTACGTTCCGCGGATCCGACATGCGCGGGGGCGCCAATGGTGCACGCATTCGGCTGGCACCCCAAAAAGACTGGAAGCCCAATCAACCAGCACAGCTGGCAAAGGTGCTTGGTGCACTGGAAGGCATTCAG
>JAJFGY010000248.1 GCA_021775935.1 Alphaproteobacteria bacterium | reverse complement strand
TCTTGAAGTCGGGCGTCCATGCAACACTCGCCGGTGTTGCCATTGCCATGGCGCTACCGCTCAGGGGAGACCCGAAAGGTGACGAGAACAGGGAGCCACCTCTGCTGCGCTTGGAACATTCCCTTCTGCCATGGATTGCGTTTGGCATCATGCCGCTCTTCGGATTTGCCAATGCAGGCGTCTCATTCGCGGGCATGGGGCTCGATAGTTTTGCCCATCCGGTGACCGCCGGGATCATTGCGGGCCTCGTGATCGGAAAGATGGCAGGCGTCTTCGGGTTCGCCTGGGTCGCCGTTAAAACGGGGATCGCAAAAATGCCTTTGGGCGCAAACTGGATGCAGATCTATGGCATTGCCTGCCTGTGTGGTGTTGGCTTTACCATGAGCCTCTTCATCGGGACCTTGGCCTTTGAAGACCCAGCCTATGCAGCGACGGTGCGCCTTGGCGTGCTGACCGGGTCTCTGATCTCAGGACTGATCGGCTTCATCTGCCTGAGGTTTCTTGCCGGGTCGCCAGCAAGTCTCGCAGCTGCGCGATAAGGGCAGGGCCTAAAAATGCTCGTCCCGCAAGACGTCGACATCTGAGGCATAGAGCACGCCGATCGCATCGCCAATTGCGTCTTGAATGGCTGCCATAACGGCAGGTGCAATGGCGGCATCGACCACGCAGATCACCATGACGTTCTCAAAAGCACCGCTCAGGCCGCTGCCGCGCCGTTCCCCATGCGTGCCGCTGCCCTGCAGGTTGGGCAGGACCGTATAGCCTTTGGCGCCTGCCTTCTTGGCGGCTTCTGCGACACGCGGTGCGTAAATCGCCTCGACGACCACTTCGATCTTTTTCTTTTTGAACGTTTGCATGAATATCTCCCGCTAGCTGTAGAGCGCGCCAATAACCGCTGCATAAAGCGGGATGCCGATCAGCACGTTAAAGGGAAAGGTCACCCCAAGCGAAAGAGGGATGAAAATACCTGGATCGGCTTTGGGAAGGGCGAGCCGGATGGCAGCAGGAACGGCAATGTAAGAGGCACTGGCCGCCAGCACCGCAAGCAGTGTCGTCCCGCCCGCCGACAGACCAACAGCAAACCCGGTCGCGCCGCCAAGAACAGCGCCGATGATCGGCATATAGAGACCAAAGGCGATGGCTGCGGGACTGAGAGAAGAGGCTGTGCGCAGGCGGTGGGCGGCGACAAGGCCCATATCCAACAAGAAGAGACAGAGCACGCCCTGGAAGGGGTCAACAAAGAAGGGGGCAACCGTTTCGAGACCTTGTTCGCCTGTCATCCAGCCGATCACAAAGCCGCCGAGCAACAACATGATGGAGCCGTTAAAGAGGATTTCCCGTAGCATTTCCGGCTGGAAAATAGGGGCTTTGGCGCCAGCTTCTCCATTGCGTCTGGCAAGCAGGAGACCGGACACAATCGCAGGCGTTTCCATGAGCGCCACCATTGCAATTATGTAGGCCTCGTACTGGATGTCGAGACTGGTCAGGAATTGCGTCGCGGTAACGAAGGTGACAATGCTGACAGACCCGTAATGCGCCGAGACAGCCGCCGCATTGATCGTTGAGAGGCCTGTTGTGAGCCGAAGCAGGAAGAAGGCGATATAGGGGATCACGAAGCTCAAAACCACCGCAGCGATAAGGCCAGGAAGGATCGAAAGCCCCGCGTCGGAGGCTGCAAGACTGGCCCCACCTTTGAGCCCGATCGCCAGCATCAGATAGATCGACAGGCCTTTGGCAATTGCCTCGGGGATCTCCAGGTCACTTCGCAGAAACCCGGCGAGGCCGCCCAGCAGGAAGGCCAGGATAGCAGGTGAGATCAGATTGCTGGTCGCAACGGCAAATATGTCGGCCATGAACGCAACCCCCTTCTTGCGTTGATGCCTCCCCGCAGAGGCTGACAGTCACAAACTCATCGGCAAGATAGTGGTTTTGGCAAAACAAACAACGCCAAGGAAAATGCGGGTATTTTTACATCAAGCTTGTCACTGCGGCCTCAGCGTACCCAGATGCCGGGGTGCGCGCACGGTGTTTGAGAGATAGAGTGCGACCAACGAGTAAGATTGCTGTCCCCCTTCCTCAGGGTAATTAAGGGCAGCGCTGGAAATTGGAGGAGAAGAACATGAGCGACGCGCCAACCATGAGTGATCAAATTGCGGGCCAGGGCGGCATGATCCCTGCCCACGGGCTCACCGCCGCCATCCATATTGGCGAAAGCGATTTGCCTTTCGTTGATCTAGGGGACGGCAGCAAATTGCAGCTTTTGCAGGTGGACTTAAACCAGGGTCTCTGGGTGGTGCGCACGAAATTTGCGCCGGGCTATAAGGTCGACAAGCACTATCACACAGGCTCTGTCTTTGCGGTCACTCTGGAAGGCAGCTGGTACTACAAAGAATATCCTGACTATGTGAACACCAAAGGCTCCTACCTTTATGAACCCGCTCACTCTGTTCACACGCTCACGGTCTCAGATGACAATGAAGGCGACACAGACGTCTGGTTTGCCATCTATGGCGCCAACATCAATGTGGATGATGAGGGCAATGTGATCGGGATAGTCGATGCCCAGAGCATCCTTGCTGCCTATCGTGGGCTTTGCGAGGCGCAGGGTCTTTCATCTGAGAAAGTCATCGTACTCGGTGCGCCAAGCTAAACAGAGTCAGGGGCCTAAGCGCTGTCGTCGGCTCCATCCAGAAGACGGAGAAGGCCGAACGATGCCACTTCTGCCGCCCTTGCGGGACGGCGGGGTCCGCCAATGCCGGAGAAAAACTCATTCATCTCGGTGAGGCAAAGGATTGCATAGGCAGTTTCCTGGCATCGGAGGGGAGAGGCATCAGTGTAAGCCGCTGCGATTGCATCGCTGAGATTGCTTAGTGATTGCTCATACCAGCCCCAGACAATCGCGCGAATTTTTGGGTCGCGCTCAGCAAGGCCCCAGATTTCACGTCCGATAACATCATTGCCGGGGATGTGCTTATAGCGGTCACTACAGAGAAATTGGACAATGCTATCAACGCGGTCCCGGGCAGTAGACCCAGTATTCGCCTGTTGAATGTGGCGTTCCAGGGTTTTCCCCACCCTGTCAACGAAGGCCAGGATGAGCCGTTCTCGATTGCCAAAATAGTGGCTGACCATTTGAAGAGAGAGGCCAGATTGCTCCGCAATGCGGCGCATCGATGCCTGGCCGATCCCGTGTTCGCGAACGCAGCTTTCCATGGCATCTAGAATTTGATCACGCCGTTCGGGCGCCTTACTCGGTCGGCCTGCCATTGTCCGGTTCCAAATGCTCAATCAGGGCGTTACGTGTGGCAAGAACATCCTCAAGCCGCAACCTGCGCATGTTCTCAATTTCAGCTTCTGTATAAGCATTGAACTTCTGGTCTGTTGCGAGGTCGGTGAAGTTTCTGACCATCCAATTGAGTGTTGCGGCGAGGCGCGCATCAGACAGGGCAGACATGGACGACCCGGGAACCTGTACCAGGAAAGAGCGTCCCCCCTCAACAGAGAGCAGTAATGGCAGGCTCGCGCGTAGGTCGGGTACTTTGCCCGCAAGGCCGCTCCCATCTGGAACATGGCAGCCCTGGCAGTGGATCATGTAGTCCGCACGTGCCCGGGCATCCCCGGCATGAGCCGTCTCATGTGCCACACAGGTAAGGACCCCAAGAGCGATCCAGAAAGCGAGAGGGGGTTTACGCGTCGTCATCGACACCGACAATGATGGCTGTGGAGCAATTGTAGATAATGTCGGCGCTGCCACCAGCACACCAGTTTATATTGTTTGCAGCTTGGGGAAGATACATGGGCTTGTCTCCCTCATTGCGCACGCATCCGCATCGGCCGCAGCCGCTTTTGCCGCAGCAGTCATTGTAGGAAATGATGTAGTGCTTATTGTCCCCAGGATTGAGGCAGGTGCCGACCCAGGTGATGGGCGACATGATGGTGCCCGGAGGGCACGCGGTATGGGTCCCGCCGCAACAACTGCACAAATAACCATCAATGGCGCAATAACGCCAATAGTCACAACTCGATGGATCGCCAGGGTCGTTGGTCACCTCTTCACCGCGGACACGCGACACCGGTAGCAGAGGAAAAATTGCAGTCCCAGCGACAAGAGCGCCGATGCCACCGACGACACTGCGCCGCGAGGAAAGGCGGGCCGCCGTGCGGGAGGTCTTCTCAAAAAATCTATCGAACCAGGTCATAGGCTTTCAGGGCACGGGTTAAGCGCGCTGCTGCTCCTGTTCTAGATAATCCTGAATGGAGGCCACGCCCCGCTCTTTGGCTTCAAACAGGCTCTCAATATGCTCGCGCGTATTGGTAAGCCCATGGGCAACCATGACCCCTCGTTCATCCACAAGAGCGGCATAGGGCAATTTGCTGACGCCAATTGTAAGGCCGAGGGCGCTGGAGAGAATGTAGGGATAATCTTCCAAGCCCTGTTTTTGCAGGAAGGTCATGTGTTCTGCGCGGTCACCATCGCTGGCCAGCACCACATCGAGCCAGGAAGCTTCGCGCGCTCGCACAGAAGCGATGACCGGCAAGAGGGATTTGCAGACAGGGCAATCTGGCGACAGAAAGAACAAAAGCGTTGCACGGCTGTTCTGTGTGCCAGCGCCTACTTCCACAGGAGGGCCCGTAAGGGAAGGAAGTGAAAACGCTGGTACCGCGTCACCGGCCTTCATGCCTTTGGCGACGGTGAGAGCACCTACAGGGCCCATGCGTTCATGGAGTAAGCCGATCTGGCGGATTAGTGCAAAGACAACAATGCCAAGTCCGACAAGGGCGACCCAACTCACGATGGTGGAAATAATCAAAGCATCGATCATGGATGTGTTCCTTTGTGATCGAGGAGCGCTGCATTGCGCAGCAGGTGTTCGGTGGCCGCATAGAGAAAGGCCAAAAGACCGATGGCAAAGATACCGCTGACAAAGTCGAGCCAGGTCAGTGCGCGGGTGGACGCCGGGAGCAGGAGCACGCTCATGCAAACGACCAGCACACCATTGCGCGCGACCAGGCCCCAGTGAATGGTTTGGTCAGCTCCAATACCACCACAACCGCACTTCAATTCTCTGCGACCGCGCAGGAGGTTGATGGCAATGGCACCGCCATAAGCGCTCAACAACAGGAGAGCACCAATGACCGGCAGGGCCGACCCAGTGAAAAAGATCAACGAAAGGGCAAGGGCCCCCTCAGCGACAGGGAGGACCCGCGACACCGGCCGCGCAAGCCCGTCACTCAATAGTTGGTAGGCGGCAAGCGCCTTCCAGAAATCAATCGGATCGCGGACTTTATGCCATGCCGCAGCAAGAAGCAGGCAGGCGGCGCCACCTCTAAGTGCGATCTCAAAAACCGGGTCAAGCATGAGGGTCACCATGGCTGGATCATGCTGGGAAGGTGTCCCAACTGTGAAATGGTTCTCTGATAGCTGCCATCCTCGGCGTCATAAACATCAAGGCCAAACTGAACGGTCTCGATGAGAGGCGCTTCCCCTTCAGTCAGATAGATCCAGATTTGCGCGAGAAGCGGCATGGGAATATGCGCGCCTATGCCATAGAGCAACGGAGCATCATCCTGCGAAACGGCGATGGAGATCGTGCGTTCCGCAAGCTCATAACCGTCGCTTTTCGCCTGGGTTGCCAGGTCGAACACCCACACATGGGTGCCCGGATCTTCAAAGGTTTCCGGCGGTCCCTGATGCGTCAGCAAATAGAGTTTGTTTGAGGGGCGGTGAATGGCCAGGTGCTGAAAACCGCTGATCGACCATTCGTCCTGACGTTCATCTGGTGAAATCAATGGCCAGGTGGCGGCGAGGCGAACACCCTCGGCGTCCATTTCAATGTCATAAAGGTCTCCGGCGAGAGAGACGAAATACCAATGGGTGCCGCTCCGCACACCTGAAATGCTGATCGGGTCCTCAAAGGGATCAAACAATGTGTCTGATCTTTCTTTGTTGAGCACAGCACCTTCATCGTTAAAGGTCAGCGTTAGGAAGGTTCCGTCCCCGCACAAGAGATGGAAGTGGCGATCGCCACCGCCAAAAACATTGGGGCATCCCGGCGTGTCGATTTCAGCGACAAACTCATTGCGGTCCATGTCGATGAGAGTGAGGGACACGGCCGGCGTGAAATTCATTTGTGCAAAAAACCGGTCATCGTCGCTGAGCGCGGATGTGCCCTGCATTTTGACAACACTTGCCCGCTTGGGCGGGATCGAAATTTCGCCGAGCGGCTGAAAGGTTTTGGCGTCATACGTCACCAGAACATCTGATCGTTCACCCCGCGTCGTTCGGCTGAAGTGGGTTTCGGCCGAAAGGATGCGCGCGCCATCAGAGGGGAGTTCAATACCCGTGGTCCAATAGCCAAGATCAAGCATCGCGAGGAAGGCCCCTGTGTCAGGGTCAATCAGATAGCCTCGACCATGCGCCTGGTGCGGCATGTTCATGTCGGTCACCCAGACAAGTCGGTCGTGATCTTGTCGTGAGAAAGTCACAACTTCTCCCATTGGGTCTTCCGGCAAATCGGCGGAGAACGCGGCACCTGGAAATGTCAGGGCGGCTAGGAGAGCAAGTAGGGGTCTTTTGAGCATGTGCGGCGTTCCAGATCTCGACAAGGGGGAACGCTAGAGCCTGGAAATCAATTTGTCAATCGATCGTATGATAAATAGAGAGGGTTGCATTTCAAAGGTGCGGCTGGCTCACTGCATGGAACAAAAAGAAAGAGGAAGAACGCCCAATGCTCACAAATATCGACCGTGTTCAACTTGTCGTCGCAGATCGCAAGGCCGCCGCTGAGGGCTGGACGACCCTCCTGGGGGCAGAACATGTGCGCGAAGATAAGGTTGCCTGTCTGGGTGCGTTGCGCTCGGTCTATCAAGTGGGCAGCTCTGAGGTGGAATTTCTGGAGGCAGATGGGACGGGCCCGGTAGCAGCCAGTCTGACGGCGCGCGGTCGACCCCACCTGTTTGCTGCGGGTGTGGCGACGCCAGACCTCAATGCGCTGGTGGCGCACATGGAAAAGTCGGGAGCTGCTCTCACCAAAGAAGGAGCGCACGCCTATGTGACGTTCAGCGAGGCAGGACAAAACGACCTGCGGTTTGTTGTGAGCGAACGGGTTGAACGCAAACCCGTCGGGCTTATTGACCGTCTCTATGAAGCAACCATTCTGGAAGGCAGCTACCAGCCTTTGATCGACAGCGTGACGGATCTCTTTGGATTGAATGCCGATCATTACAGCCGCATCACATCAGATCATTTCAAATATGATGGCTATCTCACACTCTTCCATCCAGACACGTTGGACCGCTTTGAGATCATTACGCCCACCTCGCCAGAAACAACCATGGGACGCTTCCATGGTCGGCAGGGTCGCGCCTTCTACATGTCATTTGCCGAAACACCCCACATTTTGAAGATTGAAGAGCTGGCAAAAGAAGCAGGCGCCGGGCTGACCATTGATCGTCCCGAAGGACGCGCAGAAAGCGAAATGGCCGATCAGATGTGGCTACATCCGCCAGCTCTGGGTGGCATGATGCTGGGACTGTCGCGTCCCTCGCGGGCATGGCACTGGTCGGGCCGCCCGGACCGCGTCATTGAACTGTGAACGAAATTTCTTTAAGTCATTGTTTTAAATGAGACATTATTGAGCGCCGCGGATGAAAAATGGCGTAAAGGACTTGAATCCGCCAGCCCTATTTCCCACATTTAGGGAGTGAGTGGCGCCCGTTTGGGCTGCTCATGGAACCATCTGACAGTGTGCCCAAACCGGGGCACTGCTCTTAAAAGTTGCTTGTGAAAGGACTTTGACCATGACGCGACTGGCGCGTTTCGACAGTCCCTTTTTGTTGGGATTTGATCAGGTAGAACGCTTGCTCGACCGGGTCGCCCGGACCGGAGCCGATGGCTACCCTCCCTATAATGTTGAAGAAGTGCAGACAGATGCAGGTGGGCAACTGAAGATCACGCTCGCTGTCGCAGGGTTTTCATCTGACGAATTATCTGTGACGCTTGAAGCCAATCAATTGGTGATCCGCGGCGGTCAGTCGGACGACGAAGATCGCAATTTCCTCCACAGGGGAATTGCGGCGCGACAGTTTCAACGTGCCTTCGTCCTTGCGGAGGGAATAGAGATTCTCGGCGCTGATCTGGAAAACGGTCTTCTGACCATCTCGCTGGAGCAACAGACGCCCGAAGAAGTTGTCCAACAAATTAAAATCACCACCAAGGGATCCTGAGTGTCTCGAGAGGCATCAGGATTGCCAAATCGCCAGGACGGTTTAGATGATTGTTAACCGTGCCAATGAAGGAGCGAGCCCATGTTGAATGAAGCAGACGAAAATATTGCGCAGACCACGCTGATCCCCACAGGGGAAATCACGCCGGATGTGCTCGCTGAAATCGGAATGCAAACGCACGTCTATGCGCGCCCGATACAGGCTCGAGAGATCCTGGATGATTTGCAGGGGCAGTTGGATGTGTCGCCAGAGACATGGCTCTATTCAGTCCATGCCGCCAATGGTGTGCGTGTTGCCATTGTCGACAGTCGCGAAGCGGCGTTCCAGGGTGCGGCGGCCTATGGCTATCAGGCGCTGAGTGTTCACTAAGGTGGGCGCGCGTGCGCGCCTCAATTCTCGCAGAAACGTTCAGGTGGTACCTGTCAGGCAGCGTTTGAGGCAGCGGGTTCCGTAAGAAGCGCAAAGAGTGCGGCGGCATCATCTGTAGCGCGAAGCTTTTCGACCATGGATTGATTGCGCAGCAGACGCGAGACCCGCGCAAGCGCTTTCAGGTGATCGGCGCCAGCTGATTCTGGCGCCAGCAGCAGAAAAATAAGATCGACGGGTTGATCATCAACCGAGTCGAACTCAATCGGAGTTTCAAGGCGGGCAAAGAGACCGTGCAGCCGGGTTAGCTCATTGAGCTTGCCATGCGGAATGGCAATGCCCTGGCCCACGCCGGTTGACCCAAGACGCTCTCGCTCCAGCAATGTTTCAAAGATTGCGCGCTCAGGCAGACCACAGACTGCGGCGGCCTTTGCTGAAAGCTCCTGCAGGGCCTGCTTTTTACTCGTGACCTTCAGGTGAGCGGTGACGCCCTCCGGGGTCAGAAGTTCTTCCAGATCCATGATCCGTTTCCTGTTCACTGTGCCCACTGGGGTTGTTGAAACCCGAATGGGAGCTTTCTGGTAGGCGCCACGCCGAAACGGCGTAACGTCCCCGGTGCGCTGACCGCGGGGTCGGAGCGCTCTAAATTTATTTCGAATCGCTAGCGGCATCGATCCAACCAACATTGCCGTCGGGCCGACGGTAAACAAGATTGAGGCCGCCATCGCCATTTCGGAACATCACCAGCGGTGCATCTGAAATGTCGAGCTGCATCACTGCATCGCTGACAGACAAGACCGGAACCGCAGTTGTTCCTTCTGCAATGATCATGGGGGCGTCATCGCTCTCTGTCGGCCCTTCGTCGCCTTCATTTGCCGCCAGGACAAAAGAAGGAACATCAAGGGCAGGCAGATCAGCTTTTGGACTATTATGATGGTTCTTCAGGCGACGCTTATAACGACGCAACCGCTTTCCAAGCTTCTCAACTGCATCATCAAAGCTTGCGTAAATGTCGCCTGCCTGGCCCTGGGCCTGCAAGGTCATGCCGGAGCTGAGGTGGACAGAGCAATCTGCCCGAAACTCATGGCCGTCTTTTGCAAACGTGACATGTCCATCGACGGGGCTATCAAAATATTTGCCTACGCTTGCGCCCAGCTGATCCTGCACATGGGTGCGGAGCGCGTCGCCAACATCGAGATGAATTCCAGTGATTTGAACCTGCATCAAGGACCTTTCCGAGGGCCGTTAAAACAAAGAAGGAGCGGCTGAATAAAAACGCCGCGTTCCATGTGCCACTATCTAATAATCAAATGCCGCTATCTGATTTGCCCCAGACACATGTTCCCGGGGTATTGGAAAAACGGAAAACGCCATCACTTCAACAACTGCGTCACCGAGCCCTTTTTGTCGCTCGGGCCGGGCTTAAAATAGACCCTGGCCGCTCGAGCGGGACGGAAACTAGTAGCCCTCCCGTACCCTGTCAACCAACTCAGTTGCTGACCATAAATATACAGGAAAAACAGGGTGTTAGGGCGCTTTTCCTCAACGAAATTTGGGAAAATTTTGCGTTGAAATCACTTGACGAAAGGGAGTTGGGCGCGTCACACCAGCGCTCGTTTTTCACGTCTGCGTTGGACAGATGACGGGATTTGCATGGCTTCGCGATATTTCGCGACGGTCCGACGGGCGATCTCAATGCCATTGGCCCGCAACAGCTCGACGATCGCATCATCAGAGAGAACAGCGGTGGCCGTCTCCGCATCGATGAGAGACCTGATGCGGTGGCGCACGGCTTCGGCGGAGTGGGCGTCGCCGCCGCTGGCCGATGCGATTGAAGAGGTGAAGAAATATTTCAATTCAAAAACGCCGCGCGGCGTCGCCATATATTTGTTGGATGTGACCCTGCTGACCGTGGACTCGTGCATCGAAATGGCGTCGGCGACCATCTTCAAGTTCAGGGGACGCAAGTGCGACACGCCATAGACCAGAAACGCATCTTGTTGGCGAACAATTTCCGTGGCGACTTTCAAGATCGTACGCGCGCGCTGATCAAGGCTTTTGACAAGCCAGTTGGCATCGGCGAGACAATCAGAAAGATAGGTCTTGGCTTCAGTGTCTTTTGCTGATGCAGCAATGACCTCGGTGTAATATTGCTTATTGACCAAAACCCGGGGCAGTGTCGCTGTGTTCAACTCAATCGCCCACCCGCCGTCTGATTTTGGTCGGATGAAAATATCAGGCACAACGGGCTGGGCTGGTTCTTCGCCAAACACATTGCCAGGCTTTGGATTGCAGCCGCGAATATCTTCAACAAGGCAGCTCAGGTCTTCTTGCTCGATCTCGCAAACCTTCATCAGTTTTGCGAGATCGCGCTTGGCAAACAGCTCAATATTTTCCAGGAAGCGTTCCATGACAGGATCAAGCCGGTCTTTTTCCGCCAGCTGCAGGCGAAGACACTCGCGCAAGTCTCGAGCGCAGACACCGCTTGGGTCAAAAGTTTGCAGTACGCCCAAAACCGCTTCCACATCTTCAATGTCGACGCCAAGCCTTTCTGAAACAGAGGCGAGACTGTCTGTGAGATAGCCGGACTCGTCGACGAGATCGATCAGATAGGCCCCGATCATTCGGTCGGTCTGATTTTTTAGCGCGACGACCATTTGGTCATTGAGATGCTCTGTAAGTGTTTCTGCGCGGGTCAGCGAACCTTCCAGTTCTCCCTCGCCATCAAAACTGCCGCCACCCTGGCTGCTGGTAGATTGCCAGTCAGAACTCGACATGCCTGGTGTTTCAGCTTCGCCCGCAGGTGCGTCGGCGACACTTTGGTCGGCATAGACATTGTCATAGTCTGTATCCATGTCGCCATCGGGTGCAGGCGGCGCATTTTCTTCGGAGAGCGAAAGCGTGGACGCGTCCCCAACATCGCCGCCGTCAGACCCATCACTGCTTGCGGCAGGTCCATCGGCAAAGTCGATATCGAATTCTTCTTTGTGGGGGGTCTCGCCCTCTGTGGGCTCTATGAGGCCAGGTTGATCTTCGGTGCGGTCTTCATCCAGGAGAGGGTTTTTTTCCAGTTCCTGCTCAACATAATCGGCAAGTTCCAGATTGTTCAATTGCAGCAGTTTGATCGCCTGCTGCAATTGCGGCGTCATAACGAGCGATTGGCCTTGTCGGATCTCTATCCGTTGGTTGAGTGCCATATCACGCGTCGGTTTGCCATCTGACGAGCGTCAGAGGCTGAACCTGTCCCCCAAATAAAGACGGCGGACATCCTCATTGCCCACAATTTCTGATGGATGACCTTCCATAAGAACTTGTCCGTCGTGAATGATAACTGCGCGGTCAATCAGGTCGAGTGTCTCGCGCACATTGTGGTCGGTAATCAGAACACCAATGCCGCGGTCCTTCAGATGCGCAACGAGATCGCGAATGTCGCCAATGGCAATCGGATCAATCCCGGCAAAAGGTTCATCCAGCAGCATGAAGGATGGTTGCGTTGCAAGCGCGCGCGCAATTTCCACACGGCGGCGTTCCCCGCCTGACAGCGCAACAGACGGTGTGCGCCGAAGGTGTGTGATAGAAAATTCTGCCAGCAAATCATCAAGCTGTGCTTCGCGGCGGTCGCGGTCAGGCTCGACAACTTCCAGGACGGCCCGGATATTATCTTCAACCGACAGACCGCGAAAAATGGAGGCTTCCTGTGGCAGATAACCAATACCAAGCCGCGCCCGGCGGTACATGGGAAGGTCTGTGACATTGCGCCTGTCGAGACCAATATTGCCATAGTCCGGCGAGATCAATCCGGTGATCATGTAGAAGGTCGTGGTCTTCCCGGCGCCATTGGGTCCGAGCAGACCAACAGCTTCGCCCCGCTGAACGGAGAAACTGACACCGCGCACAACCGGGCGGCGGCGAAAGCTCTTGCCGATCTTGTCCACGATCAGACCGTCATTGCTGGTCACCAGGCGCGGGCCGTCGTCTGCTCCAAAAGCAGATGTTGCGGCGGTCTCTTCGCCCATAGATATGTCAGTACGGTCGGTCATGTGCCCCCATCAAAGCGTTGTTGGCATTAAAATTGTATGAAAGAAGAAATTAACCAAGCAAAATTACTGCTGTGGCGCTTGAAAAAGACCTTTAACCCGCCCAGAGCCGGGATTTTCTGTGTCCGTAGCAGTGACACCGCCCTCGACCCGAGCTTGGCCACTATTAAGGTCGATATTGAGCTTTTGCCCACGAATGACATTTTCACCCTGACGCAAAATGACGGCATCACCCATCGTAATGTTGGAGTTGGCCACCATGTAGATTGCCCAGTCGCCTGATGCGGACTGATCATCTTCAGACATCACATGGACATTGGACTTTGCATCGATCCGCGTGATTTCAGTCCCGCCACCGGCATCAGCATCAGTCGGCGTGGAGCCATCTTTTCGAGCATAGGTAACAATAAGTCGATCAGCGCGCAGGCGAATGGCGCCTTGCACTGCCACCACATTGCCAATGAAGGTTGCGGTCTGCGCGTTCTGCTCGACCTCAAGCGTGTCAGCTTCAATCTCGATAGGCGCGTCCGGGTCCGTTTTAAAACCGACGGGGCCTTGGTCCTCATCTGCGTGAACGCTGAATGGAGCCAGTAGCAGGGCGATCCCCACCATCAATATCATTGTCTTCAAGCGACCAAACACGTCATCACTCCCGATAAATTTCAAGCACCCAAATTCCAGTCATTGGGGTCACCCAGCTTTGTAAAACACAACGACTCTAACACCGCCGGTGAACGTTATCTTGTCACCTTCATTTGACGCCTCAACACCATTTGCGTTGATCGTACCTACCGGGCCTTGGCCGTAGACAGGCTGATCGCTGGTCAGAGAACCAGATCGAAAATTCATGTTGGCTGTCTGCGCATGAAATTCATAACCATCGGCAGAGAAGACGCTGATCTCCTCCCGCAGATCGAGCGTCTCGGCGTCCGATTGCAACGTGCCATAGCGCGAGGTCACAGACAGCCAGTTGCCGCCCTGATCAAGCATCAAATCAGCTTCAATATTCTCAAGATATATCTTGTCAGGATTGTCGACTTCCTGGGTGGCGGTATCAGCTGTCACCACATAGGGGCGTCCCCGCCGGTCGACGCCGGTAATGCGCGGGCTCACCATACGCAGATCATCGTTGAGCGCATCGACCTCGCGAACCTCAATGACAATTTCCGGTCTCGAATTGAAAGTTGTAGAGGACACAAAAACACTGGCCAGCAGGATAATCGCCAACACCGGCAGCAAGATCTTCATGGCCAGGACGAAGGCGCTATAGCGACTGCGCTCGTCGCCGGGCTCAAGGTGGCCAGCGTCTGTACCAGACGATTGAAATGGTTGGTCAGATTGGCCTGGTGGCGATTGCACGCTCATCAGCATCCTTCGTAACGCGAGTGTGTCCCCTAGCCGTACTTAGTATGCGCTGTTGCCGGAAGGGGGGTCAACAGCGCCTTTCCTTACCGATTAGTGAGAAAAAATGTCCTCATCGGGCCAGCCGGCAAGGTCGAGCGAGGCCCGAACCGGCAGAAAAGCAAAGCAGGCCTTGGCATATTCCATCCGGCCTTCGCGTTCCAGCATCCCATCCAGGACAGATTTCAGTTTGTGCAGATGAAGCACGTCGGAGGCGGCATAGGACAGCTGGGCGTCAGAGAGTGTCTCAGCACCCCAATCAGAGCTCTGCTGCTGCTTGGAAATTTCCACTCCGGCCAGTTCCCGGCAAAGGTCTTTTAGGCCGTGACGGTCAGTATAGGTGCGCACCAGTTTAGAGGCGATCTTTGTGCAATAGATCGGCGTCGTGACGACACCGAGATATTGCTGCATCACCGCCACGTCAAACCGGGCAAAATGGAAAAGCTTCATAACCGCAGGGTTAGCCATCAATGCGCGCAGGTTCGGCGCGTCATAGGTGGCGCGGTCTAGCTGCACGATATGCGCATTGCCGTCACCGCCTGAAAGCTGGACCAGGCACAGCTTGTCACGAGGGATCTGCAACCCCAAGGTCTCACTGTCGACAGCGACAGAACTGCCAAAATCAATATCGGCGGGGAGGTCGCCCTTGTGGAGTGTGATGCTCATGCCGATGTCCCATTTTGCTGCGGCAGCCGAAGCTGATATCGCAGCATACGCATTGCTGCGTCGAATCGTTGGTGCCCCCAAAGACAGAGAAAATGCGAATGACCCACAGCTGAGGGAACGAAGCTCATTCGTGGCGTTTCGCTTTGCGAAAAACCGTTGGTGCCCAGGAGAAGACTCGAACTTCCACGCCCTTGCGGGCACTAGCACCTGAAGCTAGCGCGTCTACCAATTCCGCCACCTGGGCCCAAGGAGCGGAGACTTATCGGGCATACCCTCTCTTGTCAATCGCGGGAAATGCAATCTCAGCAGAATGGCGGGGTTTTTGGTCCCTCGACCCATGGGACGAACACACAATCTGCGGCAACCGGCCCCTATACGCACCCGCCAAGCTACGCTATCAAGGCATATCGGTGGATGTGGGCAATCTTGAGGCTTCGAGGGGAGGCTTTGTGAGTTCATCCAGCAGGCTATTTAGAGAAGGACAGCGGCATGTCAGCGGGCACACGCAGTATTGGATCAGGGCTTAACCCAGGTGACCTCGTGACGGTCTTTGGCGGGTCAGGTTTCGTTGGGCGTTATCTTGTGCGCTCGCTCGCCCAAAGGGGATACCGCGTGCGTGTGGCGGTGCGTCGGCCAAATGAGGCGCTCTTTCTGCGCCCAATGGGCGATGTCGGGCAGGTCCAGCCGGTGCAGGCCAATATTCGCGACCACCGGTCCTGTGCGGCAGCAATGGAGGGCGCAAGCGCCGTCGTCAATCTGGTCGGCGTGCTCTATGAAAGTGGCGCGCAGAAGTTTGATTCTGTTCATGCGGCGGGCGCCAAACGTCTGAGCGAGCTTGCGAGCAAAGCAGGCATCACAAATTTTGTGCAAATGTCTGCGATAGGCGCGGATGCAGAAAGTGCCTCTGACTATGCCCGCTCAAAAGCCGCTGGTGAGGCTGCTGTGCTGGAGGCAATTCCAACAGCGACCCTCATCCGTCCTTCGATCATCTTTGGACCCGAAGATGAGTTTTTCAATCGCTTTGCATCAATGGCCCGGATCGCGCCGGCACTGCCTTTGTTCGGTGGCGGGGAGACGAAGTATCAGCCCGTCTACGTGAAGGATGTTGCGGCAGCGATAACCGTCGCTCTTGAGCAGGATGCGTGGGATGGCAAGGTTCTCGAACTTGGCGGTCCCGAAGTCGCAACATTCGCGGAACTGATGCACGTGACGCTCAACGAGATTTGTCGATCAAGGCCCCTGGTGAAACTGCCCTATTTCGTTGCGAAAGTTCTGGCGTTTTTCCTGAAATGGACGCCATCACCATTGCTGACACCAGATCAGGTCGAGCTTCTGAAGCACGATAATGTTGTGAGCGAAGAGGCACTTGGGTTGAGCGATTTGGGCATCGCGCCAACAGCGATGGCAACCATTCTCCCAACCTATCTCTATCGTTTCCGGCGGACCGGACAGTTTGAGACCGGGTTGCCGACCGACGCTTGAGTTACCAGTTAAGCCAGACAAGAAGACCGACGCCGAGCACGACCCTGTAGATCACAAAAGGCGTCAACGTCATATGCGCCATCATCTTGAGGAACAGATGGATGGCGGCCAGGGCGACGGCAAATGACAGGAGTGCGGCGAGCCCCATATCCAGTCCCAGGTCCACATTGCCTTCCTGATAGACCTTAAAGCCGCTGGCGACGGCACCGCCAAGAATAGTCGGGATAGAGAGCAGCATGGAGAAGCGCGCAGCATCCTCGCGTTCAAACCCTAGCAGGCGGGCGGCTGAAATAGTGACACCTGCACGGCTCGCTCCGGGAATGAGTGCCAGAACCTGTGCGCCACCAATGATCATGGCCGAAGACCAGGTCATTTGATCCATGCGCTGGATGGTGAGCCCGACCCGGTCTGTGAACCAGAGCACGCCAGCAAAAAACAGATTTGCCCAGGCGACAATTGTGGCGGCGCGCAGAACATCGACAAAACCACTCGTCAAAAGGAAATAACCGACAAAGATGACAGGAAGGGTCGCGCCGACAATGTAGAGCGCCATCCGTCCATCATCGGTCATCTGACCTTGAAGCAGCTTGAGCCCGCCGACTGTCATGGCCCAGACATCCCGCCGAAAATACAGCAACACAGCGCCAAGGGTTCCCGCATGCACTGCAACATCAAGCAGAATGCCCTGGTCCGCCCAGCCGGTAAGTTCGTGAACAAGGCTCAAATGTCCTGACGAACTGACAGGCAGAAACTCTGTAACGCCCTGAATAAGTGCAAGGAGGATCAATTGTTCCAGGGACATGTCGGCGTGCGGGCTCCAATAAGGTGAGAAACTATTATAGTATTTCCTCAGACATTTCTACGCCCTACCAGGGCGCGGGCGGGAATTCAGGAGCGCCAGGATGAACATCGGCACGTTGGCAGAACGCACAGGCCTCTCTGCAAAAACCATTCGCTATTATGAGAAGGTGGGACTTATTGATGCGCCGCCTCGAACAGAGGGGGGGTATCGTTCGTATGCGAATGAAGATATCGATCTTTTGCGGTTCGTGGCACGAGCGCGCGGTTTGGGTTTTTCCATCAAAGAGTGCCAGGCACTGCTCACACTCTACAGCGACAGATCCCGCGCATCCTCCGATGTGAAAGCGCTTGCGCTCTCCCATATTGAGGCAGTAGATCGGAAGATTGAGGAACTGCAATCAATCAGGAACACACTGAGTGCATTGGCAACGAAATGCCATGGCGATGACCGGCCTGAATGCCCGATAATTGAAGAGTTGTCGAATGCAGGCGAAGCAGGGTAAGGGAAGGGATACATTTATTGCTGAACGCGCTGCCCTAATGATGCCCAACACATCCGTCTAAACTGAGCCCCATGTCACAACTCTATCACCTGCCTGTTTCCCCCGTTTGCCGGACAGTTCGACTGCTTCTCGGAGAGAAGGGAGTGGAGCCTGCGCTCTTTGAGGAAAAACCCTGGGAGCGGCGCGAAGACTTTTTGCGCCTGAACCCGGCAGGCGACATTCCTGTGCTGGTTGAAGACGATGGTCTGGTGGTGCCAGGCTTCTGGCCGCTGGTTGAATATCTGGAAGAAAAATATCCAGACCCAGCGCTCCTGCCAGAAGATGTGGCGGACCGTGCGGAGGCGCGTCGTGTTGCTGATTGGTTTGCGACCAAATTTGCCGCGGAAGTCTCTGAACCTCTCATCTATGAGAAAGTAACCAAACGCTTCCTGAGTGTGTCATCGGGGGGGGGCGGGCCCGAAATGGCCATCGTGCGCGCAGCCTTGCACAATATTCGCTATCACCTGGATTATGTTTGTTACCTGATGGAGAGCCGAACCTGGCTCGCAGGCGACACACTCAGCATTGCGGACCTGGTGGCGGCGGCTCACTTTTCCTGTCTCGATTATGTCGGCGATGTGCCCTGGCGCCAGTATGAAGCTGCGAAGGAGTGGTATGTGCGCATTAAGTCTCGGCCTGCTTTCCGAACGCTGCTGGCCGACCATGTTGCAGGCATGCCGCCGCCACGTGCCTACGCAAATCTGGATTTTTGAGTCTCATGTCGTCGGCGGAAAAAATCGACGTCGCGGCATTGAAGGTGCAGATCATCGCGCAAGCAAAGGCGGCGGGCTTTGACGCGGTAGGTTTTTCACCCGCACGGCTCGCCGACCAGACACAGCAAAATTTTGATACCTGGATAGACGACGGGACCCATGGTGATATGGGGTGGATGGCGGACACGCGCGAGCGTCGCCGCTCTCCTGATGCGCTCTGGCCAGATGTCGCCAGCGTCATTGTGCTGGCCATGAATTACGGTCCCGAAGGCGATGCACTCGCTGGCTTGGAGCGAACTGACAGAGCGAACATTTCCGTCTATGCGCGTAACCGCGATTATCATGACCTTGTAAAAAAGCGCTTGAAGCGGATCGCGCGCTGGCTGGTTGCTGAAACAGGGTGTGACCTCAAAGTCTTTGTCGACACAGCGCCGATCTTGGAAAAACCGCTTGCGGCAGGATCGTCTCTGGGATGGCAGGGAAAACACACAAACCTTGTATCCTCAGAGCTGGGCAGTTGGTTTTTCATCGGCTCGATTTTTACAGATCTCGACTTGCCAGCCGACAAACCCCATGACGACCAATGCGGGTCTTGCCGGGCCTGTTTGGAGAGCTGTCCCACAGACGCTTTTCCTGGTCCCTATCAGTTGGATGCCAGGCGCTGCATTTCCTATCTGACGATAGAGCACAAAGGGCATATTGACCTTGAGTTCAGGCGTCCCATGGCAAACCGCATCTATGGCTGTGATGATTGTTTGGCGGCATGCCCCTGGAATAAATTTGCCAGACAAGCATCAGAAAGTGCGCTGCAACCCAGAGCAGATCTCACCGCGCCCCGCATCGCGGAACTTCTGGATCTTGATGACGAGGGTTTTAGAGCCTTGTTTGCGGGCTCACCGGTCAAACGCATTGGGCGGGATCGTTTCTTACGCAATGTGCTGATCGCGGCAGGCAATTCTGGTGATAAGACCCTGCTGCCCTCCGTCCGGCATCATCTCGACGATGCCTCAACGCTGGTAAGGGCGATGGCGGTATGGGCGCTTTGTGAGCTTTCCTCTGATGAGGAATTTACAAAGCTCAACGAAATCCACCTAGCCAACGAGCGGGATGAAAGCGTCAGGGCTGAGTGGCAGCGGCCGCGTTCGTGACTTCCGCAATAAAGCCACTGGCTGCCTGCGCTGCAGGTCCAAGCGAGCCGTCAGGTCGGCGATCAGCGGCAACAATTGCCTGCCAGTCTTCCAGCGCGCCCGCTTCATTGCCCTGCTCAAAACGGATGAGACCACGTTCCAGCCGGGCAGCAACCGGGTCAACACCATGAACCAGGGCTGTTTCCAAATCTGCATGAGCAGCCTCAAGCTGGTCTTGCTGGCGGTACAGTCGGCCTCGCAAAAGATAGGACGCTGCAAAAGTTGGGTTTTTGGCTATGGCCAGATTGACGTCTTCTAGTGCCAGGGCGGTTTGCTGCCCAAGTTCGTAGCCACGAGCTCGGCTGTAGAGCAGCGTTGCATCTTCAGGCACAAAGGACAGCGCCTGGGTGAAGGAGACAACGGCCGCTGCCCCCTTATTGGCAATCAACCAGGCTTCGCCAGCTTGGCTGTGTAAGGCCGCGCGTTCTTCATTGCTCAATTCCTGTCCATTGACCGCCGCGCGGGTGAACCGTTCCGCTGCTGCATCAAAGAGGCGCAGTCCAACAAGAGCGAGCCCCGCGCAATGGGATGCCCCGCCCGTCAGGTCTGTTTCTTCCCAGGCAAGAGACATGTCATAGGCGGCGTCTGGATCAACCCTGATCAAGTCGACGCAGGTATTGTAATTGTTTGCCCGCGCTCCCGTTGTTACAAGGAGCAATGAGGCCGTCGCCAGGCCGATAAACATCGCCGCAGCGCTTGGTAGGGTAAAGATCTGTGTGATACGCATCATGGAACCTAGGGTTGAACATCTGCCCTGAATTAGCAACAAGTTTGGCACCAGGGACGTGCCACTTCAGAAGCGGGCCTGTTCTCTAGCAGGTAATTTAGTGTGAGCGATAAACATCTCTTTGCCTTTGGGTTTGGATCAACCGCCTCGGTGCTGGCCTCTCGCCTGCTTAAGGACGGCTGGTCTCTATCAGGAACCTGCCGAACATCGCAGAAGGCAGTGGCTCTTTGCGACGCCGGTGTCTCGGCACATCTGTTTTCCGATGAGGTGACATTGCCAGCTCATGCGCTGGACGGAGCCACACACCTTCTCATTTCCATTCCTCCCTCAGCTGAGGGTGATCCTGTGCTGGCGGGCCTGCGCGACACGCTTTTTGCTCATCGCACCACGATAGAATGGATCGGATACCTGTCGACAACGGGTGTCTATGGAGACCGGGCAGGCGGGACGGTCGATGAAACCATGGCGATGGCGCCAACGAGCGACCGGGGACGCCGTCGTCAGCGCGCAGAAGAAGCGTGGTTTGATCTCGGACGTGATATGGATGTCCCCGTTCAGACTTTCCGTCTTGCAGGCATTTATGGGCCAGGGCGCAATCAGATTGCCTCCCTCCGTGCTGGCAAGGCGCGTCGCATTGTGAAACCGGGACATGAATTTTCTCGTATTCATGTTGAGGATATTGCCTCAGTGCTGGAGGGATCCATCGCGCGGCCTAATGCAGGCGCGGCTTACAATGTATGTGATGATGAGGCAGCACCGCCCCAGGATGTGGTGGCTTTTGCAGCAGACCTGATTGGCGTCTCTCCGCCGGCAGAAATAGCGTTCGAAGAGGCCACCCTCAGCCCGATGGCGAAAAGTTTCTATGCTGAATCAAAACGCGTTTCCAATGACCGCATCAAAACCGAGGTGGGTGTCAGCCTTCGCTACCCGACCTTCAGAGAAGGCCTCACCGCGCTCACAGAAGCGGGCGAGTAGACATTAGACATCCAGGCTGGCGAGGAGTGCTTCCAGCGTTGTTGTCAGGCGATCAAGATCGTCGGGCTCGGACAATCGATGGTCGCCCTTTTTGGTGAGAGAAACTGTAACGTCATTGCTTGTCAGGGTTTCGGCGAGCAGCATGGCATGTCGCCACGGAACATCCGCGTCCGCCATGCCCTGTAAGATACGTACGGGCAGGGTAAGAGGGATATCGCCACCCAGAAGCAGATGTTTGCGTCCGTCCTCAATCAGTCGGTAGCTAATCTCATAAGGCTCATCATAGTCGGACGGTTGGCTGTAAATCCCCTCCCGTCGAAGTGTGGCCCGGATGGTTTCGTCAAACCCCTCCCACATGAGCGCTTCAGTGAAATCGGGAGCAGGGGCGATGAGGACCAGCGCCTTGACCTGCTCCGGGCGCGCGAGGGCCGCAAGAAGGGCAATCCACGCGCCCATGCTGGAGCCAACCAAAATCTGAGGGCCGGTTGCGATCTCATCAAGAACGCCAAGAGCGTCGTCTCGCCATCGTGTAATGGTTCCGTCAGTAAAAGTACCGCTCGACTGGCCGTGCCCAAAATAGTCAAACCGCGTATAGGCGAGCCCTGCAGTTCCCGCCCATTCCGCCAGGGTGGTTGCCTTCGTGCCTGTCATGTCTGACTTAAACCCACCGAGCCAGGTTATACCCACACTCTCGTCCCGGTGTTCGGGCGTGTCGTGTGAAAAAGCCAGTTTTTCGCCATCCGGGCGTTGAAGAAAAGACGGTTGGGGCTGGGAGCTCATCGGGGCATCCTGTAAAAAGAGTGTCGTACATTCAATATAGGACGGGAGGGTGCTTGTATTGGCGTCCTTCTTTGCCTAACCATCCCTCATTGCCTAAACAAGGGGCTCCCTGCAAGTAAAGTCCTGACCAAAAGACGCGAGAAGCCCCACGTGACCATCAAACTGGTGCAACCAGCCAAACCAACGGTTCTGCAAGTCATTCCCTCGCTGGGGACTGGGGGGGCAGAGCGAACGACGGTGGATATGGCGCGCGCTTTGATGGCGGAGGGCAGCCGGGCGCTTGTCGCAAGCAGAGGCGGGCGGCTGGTTCGTGAGTTGGAGCAGATGGGGGCGGAGCATATTGAGATGCCGGTCCACTCAAAGAACCCGGTTGTGATGGGCCTGAATGTGGAGCGCCTGACCCGTCTCATCGAAAAAGAAAATGTGGACATAGTCCATGCCCGAAGCCGTGCCCCTGCCTGGAGTGCGCTGGCGGCAGCGCGCAGGACCAAACGTCCCTTTGTGACGACCTATCACAGCAAGGTGCATGAGCGTCCACGGCTGAAGGTTTTCTATAATTCTGTGATGACCCGTGGTGCGGTTGTCATCGCCAATTCCGACTTCACCGCTGAGCGCATCCGGAAGTTTCATGGAGAAACCGGTGCGAAGATTGTCACCATTCCCCGCGGCACGGACATGGCTGAGTTTGATCCCACCGGTCCGGCAGTTAAGCGCGCAGAGGCACTGCGGGAGAAATGGGGAGCAGGGTCTGGGGACACCCTCTTTCTGCTCGCGGGACGGCTCACGCGCTGGAAAGGGCAGCTCCTGGCAACAGAGGCGTTGGGCTTGATGAATGAGCGTCTGGGGTCGGCCGCTGCGAGCGCCAAGCTCGTGCTTGTAGGCGATGCCCAGGGTCGCACAGACTATGAAGATGAAATCAAAGCCGCCATTGAGGCGCATAATCCAGCCCTTAGGGTACGATTGGCAGGGCATTGTGACGACATGCCAGCTGCCTGCAGTGCCGCAGACATTGTCCTCGCACCGTCATTGGACCCGGAACCATTTGGACGCAGCGCGGTGGAAGCGCAGGCTATGGCGCGCCCTGTGATCGTCGCAGACCATGGCGGCGCGACAGACACGGTTCTCGATGCTTCTGACCCTGGAGGCGCCGCTGCAGCCACGGGCTGGCGGGTGACACCGGGCGACCCGGACGCTCTGGCGGCAGCCATGGCCGAAGCGCTTTCGGCAAATGCACCGGACCGTGCGGCAATGGGCGCGAGGGGGCGGGCTTTTGTGGAGGAACAGTTCTCAGTCACCGCCATGACGGATAGGACATTGGCTGTCTACCGCGACCTCCTGGACGCATGACGGACCGTTCCCTTTTGGTCATCCATTTGGAGCCGAACCCGGCCAAAACAGATCCTTGTGATTGGGTGAGGCAACAATTGGCGGCTGGGCACTCTGTTACGGTCATGGCGTCAGCCGCCACAGCCCCTCTTTTCAGGGATTTGCCCATCACAATCTGGCCCGATGGGGCCCCGAGGGGCATTTTGCGGCTTTTGGCGCTGGTCAGACGTGTTGCCTGGGGCCAGTTTGCCGCCATCTATGATTTTGACGGATCGCGCCGCACAAGGGCGTATAAGTTCTTCGTCCGTCCGTGTCCGCCGTGGCACCCCTGGCCGCCCGTGTCTCCTGGGGTACAGGGGACCGGAGTTAAGCACCTGTAAACACAATGCTTCTTGACTCCCACGGTGAGCGTCGTAAACCTTAACTTATTCCGCGCCGAAAACTGTTTCAGCGCGACCCATAACTATAGGAGGGTTTCATAGCCCGTAGAGCCGTATTCGCGCAGCCAACGAAAGAAGGTCCGCGCGCCAACCGAGACATTACAGTTCCTAACGTCATGCTGATTGACGGTGAAGGTGAACAACGTGGTGTGGTCTCGCTTGAAGACGCCCTTACAATTGCAGATGAGTCAGGCCTCGACCTTGTTGAGGTTTCGCCGAATGCTGACCCGCCCGTATGCAAACTTCTA
>JAJFGY010000247.1 GCA_021775935.1 Alphaproteobacteria bacterium | reverse complement strand
GGTGATAGCGCAACTGGTTGACGCGCGGGATACAGCAGAGCTGGCAAACGCATCCAAGTCTGAGTTTCTGGCCAATATGAGCCACGAGTTACGGACACCGCTCAATGCAATTATTGGTTTTTCCGAAATCATCAACAACGAACTTTATGGCCCGATCGAGAACCCGCAATACAAGGATTATGTGGGTGATATTCATAGTTCCAGTCGGCATCTGCTCAGCTTGATCAATGATATTTTGGATTTGTCGAAAATCGAGGCAAACCGTTTTGAACTGGATGAGGATGAACTCAGTGTGGGTGATCTGTTTGACTCATGCTCCGCTATGATTGGCCATCGCGGTGAGGCGTCACTCGTTGCATTCCAGGTGTCTGTTGCTTCTGATGTGCCATGTATTATTGCCGACAAACGTGCGATGTGCCAGATGGTGCTCAACCTCGTATCGAACGCGGTGAAATTCACGCCTGAAAAGGGGACTGTGCATCTCTCCGCTTTTGTTGAGCCAGATGGGCGTGTGGCAATTCAGGTGCGTGATACGGGGATTGGTATTGCTAAATCGGACATGTCAAAAGCACTTGAACCGTTCAGACAAATTTCAACGGACGAGACTGTTTATTCTGCTGAAGGAACAGGCTTGGGGCTTCCGCTTACCGTTGCACTTGCGCGGTTGCATGATGCGACGTTTGTGATCGACTCTACCCCTGGTGTTGGGACAACCATCACGTTGCGGTTGCCACTAGACCGAATTGTTCGAGAAGCTGCTGCTGCGTAGGGCCGACCTCGAGGTAATGCTGATGTCTTCTCTCATCAGGTTAGCGAGGGGCTGGCATTATGGGCTTGGTGTTGCTCGCCATCGTTATCAAGTTTGGCAGAGGAGGGGCTCTGCTATTGTGGCTTTGCAAAGTTTCTGACTTGGCACCCCTGCTCAAGCTCACTAATCTGCGCCTCAATTGATCATTAAGCCCGCTTGGAGAACTCTCATGACCGCCATTGCCCGTCCCCGCCGTTCCGTCCTTTACATGCCGGGTTCTAATGCGCGTGCGCTTGAAAAAGCCCGCTCCCTCCCTGCTGACGCGCTGATCCTTGATCTGGAAGATGCCGTCGCGCCAGACGCCAAGGCAGAAGCACGGGCCCAGGTGACCGATGCCGTGCGACAGGGAGGCTATGGCAAACGGGAGATCATCATCCGCGTGAACGGCCTGGCGACTGAATGGGGTGAGGCAGATATTGAGGCTGCTGTGGCCGCAGGCCCTGATGCCATTCTGGTGCCGAAAATCAGCTCAGCTGAGGATGTGGACGCGGCATCTTCGCTCCTCGATAAGGCGGGTGCCAGCGCGACATTGCAGCTTTGGGCAATGATGGAAACACCCATCGCCATGTTGCAGGCTCAATCTATCGCAGCAAAGGCTCAGGACACGCGGATGACCACCTGGGTGATGGGCACGAACGACATTGCCAAGGAGCTTCGCTGCGCCCATACACCGGACCGGCAGCCGATGATGACATCGCTTGGCTTGTGCATGTTGGCCGCACGGGCATATGGCCTTACCATCCTGGATGGCGTCTATAATGACATTAAGAACGAAAGTGGATTTGCGGCGATTTGCGAGCAGGGGCGCGATATGGGGCTGGACGGGAAAACCTTGATCCATCCAAGTCAGGTAGGACCGTGCAACAGCATTTTCTCGCCTGATGCAGAGGACGTTGCCTTTTCGCGGCAGGTTATCGACGCCTTCAAACAGCCTGAAAATGCCGGAAAAGGCGTGATCAAGGTTGATGGGAAAATGGTTGAGCTGCTGCATGCTGAGATTGCAGAGCGGGTTGTTTCCATTGCCGACGCCATTGCGGAGCTAGAAGCAGCTGGCTGATTGCGCAGGTTCATGATATGTTCTCTTTTTGCAACTCTATGCGCGCAAGGAGAGAGTGATTATGGCCGACGGTGCAGAACCCAAAGCAGAAAAACATCTGATCCGGACTGCGGGGCTGAAGCCCGCGGAGATTTATTCGTTCACTCATCCGCTCAACCCCAATTCAGCGATTTCTTTTGTGCCACTTTCCGACCGGATTGGTATGCAGAGGGCACAGCTTGGCCTTGGACGTATTCCGCCCGGACGTGAAAGTTTTGTGCCGCATTCCCATACTGCGCAGGAAGAATTTGTTTTCATCCTTGAGGGCTCGGGCGAGATGGAAATTGATGGGGAGCGTGTTGCCGTCGGGCCGGGCGACTATGTGGGCTTTCCCATCGATGGCGCTGTGCACCAGCTCTACAATACAAGCGATGCAGACCTGGTTTATCTGATGGGCGGTGAACGCACGCCGACAGATATGGCGCGCTTTCCGACCATTGGGAAAATTGGCGTCTGGGCCGAAGGCACCATGCGCTACATTGATGAGGACGCAGCCCAGCAGTTTTCACCCGAAGATTTTGTCGAGCCGCAGGGGTAATGCCGCCCTGTCTTCTCGTCTGCCTTTGGCCTTGGCGAAAGTGTACAGGCTGCCTGGAGGCTGGTATAGGCTGGCTTTGTAATAGGGCAATCTGAGGGCAGGCAGTGCGATGAGCGACAAGACAGGTTCGGGAAATTTCTTTGAGGATTTCAGCGTCGGGCAGGTGCTGACCCATGCGACGCCGCGTACGATCACCCGTGGGGATGTGGCGGTCTATAACAGCCTCTTCCCCATGCGGTTTGCTCTTCAGTCGTCAGATGTTTTTGCACAAGGTGTCGGGTACGCTCGCGCACCTGTGGATGACATGCTTGCCTTCCATTTTGTCTTCGGCAAAACGGTGCCGGATATTTCCCTCAATGCTGTCGCCAATCTTGGTTATGCAGATTGCCGGTTTCTGACATCGGTTTTTCCCGGCGATACGATTACGACTGTGTCGAAAGTGATTGGGCTTAAGGAAAACTCGAACGGCAAGACGGGCGTGGTTTACGTGCGCTCAACAGGCTCTAACCAACGGTCGGAGAATGTTCTCGACTATGTGCGCTGGGTTATGGTCCGCAAGCGCGATGAGGCCTCTCCAGCACCTGAGGAGGATGTGCCGAGCCTGCCTAAAGTTGTGGACCCAAAGCATTTCGCGCTTCCGCCTGCGACGGACTTTTCAAATGTTGACCTCCACCTCTCAGGCTCTTCTCACAAATGGGGGGACTATCAGGTTGGCGAAAAGATCGACCATGTGGATGGTGTGACGATTGAAGAAGCAGAACACATGATGGCGACGCGGCTTTATCAGAACACCGCGAAGGTTCACTTCAACCAATTCACAGAAGGGCAAGGGCGGTTTGGCCGTCGGCTCATGTATGGCGGGCACGTGATCTCTATGGCACGTGCGCTGACCTTTAACGGGCTCGGAAATGCTTTTCTCATTGCTGCCATCAATGGGGGGCGTCATGTGGCTCCCTGTTTTGGTGGCGACACAGTGTTTGCATGGTCAGAAGTGCTGGACAGCGTTGAGCTGGAGGGACGCTCTGATCTGGGCGCCCTTCGTTTGCGCACGATTGCGACGAAAGATGTTCCCTGTGCGGCTTTCCCCGGGCCACAAGATAAGGGCTATGATGAGGGTGTGGTGCTCGACCTTGATTACTGGGTGCTGATGCCGCGCTAACTCTGTACCTGGGAGGGATGATG
>JAJFGY010000246.1 GCA_021775935.1 Alphaproteobacteria bacterium | reverse complement strand
CAGCCGGGTTGTCGAAAGACGCGCGGGGTCATAATGCACCTGGAGCGAACGAATGCCCGGCGTTAGATCGACAATGCCGTCTGGCGCCGCGCCTTCAATCCAAGCCATGAGCGCCGTCACCTGAAGGCGCAGCTTCAGGTCCAAAACAGGCGACCCCATCTCAATCAAAAGATATGAGTCACCCGCTCGTCGATACACAATTTCAATACCGTTCGTTTCTCCCCGGCCCAAAATAGCTGATTGCAATTCGCCGTTGCGCTTCACCGCAATCGGTTGTGACCCGATGTCTGGCGAGACGTTGGCAGGGGCTTCAATCATCTTTTCTTGGTTGTCGTGACGTTCAGCGGCCTCTTCAGCTGACAAACGCACAAAGCGCACTTTGTCGCCGGGTCGCAGCTGTCCCATCTTCCAACGTTCGGCGCTGACCAGCGTTGCTGGACAAACAAAACCGCCAAGGCTTGGTCCATCTGGGCCCAGAATGATCGGCATGTCCCCGGTAAAATCGACTGTCCCGACAGCGTAAGCATTGTCATGAATATTGGAGGGATGGAGCCCGGCCTCGCCGCCATCCTCGCGCGCCCATTCTGGCTTTGGCCCGATCAGCCGGACACCTGTTCGAGCGCTGTTGAAATGAACTTCGTAGGAAGAATTGAAAAGCGTCTCAATATCACGCTCCGTGAAAAAATCTGGCGCCCCATGTGGACCGTATAGGACACCAAGCTCCCACTCCCTTTTTATGGCTGGTCTGTTTTCCGGTATCACTGCGGCGAGAGGTGCATCTGTCGCACAGTCGCGATTAACACGCAGGACATCACCGGTTCGCAACTGACCTGTCGCATGCCCCCCAAAACCACCCAATATGAATGTCGACCGGCTTCCCAGATGAAGCGGGGCATCAATCCCGTGACGGATCGCCAGATAGGCACGGTTTCCAGGTCCTTTGAGAGAACCAAGCTCAAGTATCTGCCCTGCCGCAACCTCGACCGGCTGCCAATACGGTATCGGATGGCCATCGAGCGTGGCATTCATGTCCGCGCCCGCAAGGGCAATCATGGCTGCACTATAAAAACGCAACTTGGGACCCGTCACTGTGCACTCAAGCCCGGCAGCAGCCGCATCATTCCCAACAAGCCGGTTGGCAAGGCGAAAGGAAAAGTCATCCATAGGTCCACTTGGCGGGACTCCAACGGACCAATAGCCAATGCGACCTGGCAGATCTTGCACAGATGTCTGCGCACCAGGAGAAATCACCTCAATGCGATGCGGCTGATAGTTGAATTCGCTTAGAACACGGGTGCTGACCTGTGCGCTTGAAAACATCTCCGAGGTCGCGATCGCACTCAGATAGTCTAGGTTGGTTTCAAGACCATAAAGCGATGTCTTATCCAACGCACCACAAAGACGCGCGAGAGCATCAGCTCGGTCTTTCCCCTTAACAATGAGTTTCGCAAGAAGCGAGTCATAGTGGGATGTGATGATTGTACCGGTTTCGATCCATCCATCGACACGCGCATTTTCATCAAAACTCACTTCCGTCAACCGTCCAGCGCTTGGCTGAAAGCTACGAGCCGGGTCTTCTGCATTAATCCTCACTTCAATCGCGGCTCCAGTTGAGGTCAATCGCAGATCAGAAAGTGGTGACATTGTTCCAGCAGCCAGACGGACCATCCATTCCACCAGGTCAATTCCGAAAACTTCTTCGGTGATGCCATGTTCAACCTGCAGCCGTGTATTGACTTCGAGAAAGTAGAACGCTTCCTCCCGAATGTCGTAGATGAACTCAACCGTTCCGGCTGAGGCGTAGGAAACATCCTGGCCAAGGTTTCGAGCGGCCTCGGAAAGTGCACCGCGCTGCGCATCGGTAAGGCCTGGCGCGGGTGTCTCTTCGACAACTTTCTGATTTCGACGTTGCAAGGAGCAGTCCCGCTCCCCCAATGTGAGAACCTCGCCGCATCCATCACCGAATATCTGAACCTCGATATGGCGGGCATCCCTCACAAACTTCTCCAGAAACACGCCCGCATTACCGAAGTTGTTTTCCCCCATCCGTCGGACAGAGTCGAAAGCCTTCTCAAGGTCTTCGCTGGTTTCGCAAAGCTGCAGCCCTATCCCACCGCCACCCGCTGTACTCTTCAACATCACCGGATATCCGATACCATCAGCCGCCAAGAGCGCTTCAGGCAGATCAACCAGGAGCTTCGTCCCCGGCAGCAGGGGCACACCGGCCTTCTGCGCGAGGGCACGCGCTGTGTGCTTTGCGCCAAAATCGCGCAGGTGTTCAGGCCGGGGGCCGATGAATGCAATGCCCTTTTCTTCAAGCCGTTCAGCGAAATCTGCACTCTCGCTCAGGAATCCATATCCCGGGTGAACCGCCTCCGCGCCAGATTCTTCGCAGACGGCAAGTATTTTCGCAATGTTCAGATAACTTTCTGACACCGGCGCAGGGCCTACACAGAAGGCCTCGTCTGCATCACGGACATGGCGCGAATGACGGTCTGCCTCCGAATATATCGCAACCGACTTCAGCCCCATAACCTTTAGGGTTTGAATAATCCGACACGCGATTTCGCCTCTATTGGCGACAAGAACTGTTTTGAACATGAGACTAGTCTTCTCTATTTTTCTGCAACTTCACCCTGACACCCCATCCCAGACCAGAACGTCGATCGGGGTCGGGTTGTAGGCATTGCAGGGATTGTTCAATTGCGGACAGTTTGAAATGAGAACAAGCACATCCATCTCTGCGCGCATTTCCACATACTTTCCTGGCGCGCTGATACCGTCTTCAAAGGTCAACCCACCGTCAGATGTCACGGGGACATTCATGAAGAAATTAATGTTGTGCGTGATGTCGCGCTTCGACATGCCGTATTGAACATTTTCCGCCACTGCCAACAGCCAGCTGTCGCGACAGGCGTGCATACATTTTGTGCTATGGGCATAGCGAACAGTGTTGGACTCAGTCGCACAGGCACCACCAATAGTATCGTGACGACCACAGGTGTCAGCGGTAATCTCCAGCATCACCGCTCCCTCAGTGGAGAGAAGTTTGGAGCCTGCCGTCAGATAGACATTGCCTTGCTCACGGATCGTATCAACAGCGCTGTATCGTTCTGTTAGATCTGCTGCATTGTAGAAGAGCGTGTCAGCCGCTTGATTGCCTTCAAGGTCGAGGATGCGAAAAACCTGGCCCCGCTTAATGGTGTGCATCCAGTAATCACCGGCTTCAACGGTTTCCCTATAGACCGTATCCTCAGGGCCAAATTGACTTTCTTTGATCATGTCTGTTGCTTTCCCTTTGGAGATCAAGAATTGACTGAGGAGGTCAGTCGATAGAGCTCGGTATTTTCAAAACCTCGTCCGTTTTCAGCACGGGAGGTCCGGCAGAAATCATTTTTTGACACGGGTTCAGCCGGAAATACCTCCAGTCGCACAGGCTTCGGGGAGAAAGTGGGTGAGAGATCAAGCGGATGAGGGCATGTATGAAACAAGACGAGCGTATCCATCTCGAAACGTAGCTCGACCTGCGCGCTGGTTCCTGATGTGTTTGGTACGAACGCGAGCGCGCCCTCATCGTCGGGCACAACTTTGCTGAACCAATTCACATTGGCAGCAAGGTCCTTCTTACCCAGACCATATTTCGCAGCTTCCACCAGAAAACTGTCGAGTCCATTCTGGGTACGCGCGTTGCGGGCTTCTTGGTAAGTCTTCGTGCCCCACCGTCTCTCAACGATGTGCCGGGTGCTGTTTCCACACACAGTGTCGTGCCAGCCATATGTATCCTCCACGATGGAACAAAAAATGCGGCCCATGTCAGAATAGAGGCAGTCTCCCTTGGTAAGCTTGAATGTGTGCTGACATTTCAAAGTGTCTGGCGCGTTATAGCGTTCCAAAAGATTGAGCGGGTTGTAGAAAAGCATGCCAACATTTGCCCCTCCCTCAACATCGCTCAGACGCAGGGTGAGGCCGGCTTTCATGGTCAAGGACCAATGCGCACCTCCTGGAATCACTTCGTCATAATAGGTCTCTGGATCGGGTCTCATGGACATCTCCATCTGGCCGAGGCTGACCGATTTGCCAGCTCGCTCCGCACCAGGTCGTCCTGGGCCATGTCTCATGTGCTGGGTGCGAACCAGCTACCGGGCCGTCCCGGCGAGAATAGAAAATCATTCGGCCGCCTCCGCCGTCGCAAGCTCTGTAACGAACGGCGCAGGGTCGGACGGGGTGTCAAAGGCAATGGTCGCGCCGTAACGCTCTAGCTCTTCTTCTCTCTTGCGAACGCGATCAAAGGCGATCACACGCGTGCCTAGATAGAAGGCTTCACGGAGGTCGTGGGTCACCATGAAGACCGTCATCTTGGTCTCCCACCAAAGCCGCAACATCAGATCGTGTACTTCAGACCGGATGCCTGGATCCAGAGCTCCAAAAGGTTCATCCAGCAGCAGGATGCGAGGCTTCTTGATCAATGCTTGTGCAATGGCAAGACGCTGCTGCATGCCGCCTGAAAGCGAGGAAGGGTACTTTTGTGCTGCGTCAGCAAGACCGACACCCTCCAAATACTGCATCGCTTCAGCTTGAGCATTGCGTTTGGCCCGCCCGTGCAGACGACCGGAAAACCCGCCGCGCTCAAACTCCAGGCCGATAAGCACATTTTCCAAAGCCGTTAAGTGCGGGAATACAGAATACTTTTGAAAAACAACGCCCCTATCCGGCTCTGGATTTGGCAATAGTGGTTCCCCATCGACACATATTTGGCCGCGGGTGGCATTCTCCTGGCTTAGAAGCAGACGTAAAAAGGTAGACTTGCCGCAGCCAGAGGGCCCGACCAGAGAGACGAAGGAATGTGCGGGCACATCAAAGTTGATGCGCTCAAGAACGATCTGATCTCCATACTCCATCCAAAGATTTCTGACGCTTACCTCCGTCATCCAGGTGCCCTCGCAGCGGCGAACCAGGGATATGCCCAAGTTTGGTACCGCCGGAGCACGAAATCAAATACCACCGCTAGAAGCGTGATCCAGAAGACGTAGGGAAGGATGACGTCCATCGCCAAATAGCGCCTGAGGAGAAAAATGCGATAGCCAAGACCGCTCTGGGCGGCAATCGCTTCAGCCGCGATCAAAAACAACCAGGCCGACCCGAGAGACAGACGGACCGTATCAATGATACGGGGCAGCATCTGAGGCAGGACAATCCGCCACGCGATGTGCCAGGTCGAGGCGCCGAGCGTTTGTGCCTTGACCAGCTGCTCCGACGGCAGTTCAGCAACCCGCATTGCCAGATCACGCATCATAAAAGGAGCAATGCCAAAGACGATCAGGACGACTTTGGCGACTTCGCCCAATCCAAAGGTAATGAAGAGAATGGGGAGAACAGCCAAAGGCGGGATCATGGCAAAGACAGCTATGAATGCCGACATAGTCCGACGAGCATAAGGAATAAGTCCGACCGAGATGCCAATAGCCGTCCCCAATAGCGTGGCAAGAGCGACGCCGCCAATCAGACGGGACAGGCTTGCGACCGTATCCACCCAGAGAAGGTAGTCACCCGTTCGCTTATCAGGCTCGAACGCCATTCGCTCTACCGCGTCAGACAATGCCGTAAAGCTGGGGAGCAGTTTGTCATTGGGGTTTTCAGAAAGTCTGATCTCCGAACCGATGGCGTAGGCGACCAACAGAAGTGCAAAGGGCACTAATGCGAGAAGTCGCCCAGCCGCCGGTCCGGGATGTCGATTAATGAGTCTTCCGCTACGCGAGGGAACCATGCGTGTGCCTATCTCTCAGTATTTCTTGGAAAAGGTGCGGAAGGCTCACTCGACAAGGCTCACAGAGCGCCGTCTGCTGCCATGCTCATATAGTCAGCGTTAAAGCGAAGCTTCACATTGGCTTCATCACCGAGAACAGACCCATCTGGGAATGCGATGCCGACAATATCAGGGCTAGCGGCGCCATCACCCAGGAGACCGCGCTCGAACAGGAACGTTCGGACAGATTCCATGGTTGACGTGACGTCGTTTGACGTCGTGAAAGTCACGGCATCGGCGGGTACTGCGAACATCTGTGTGGATGCAAGCTGCATATCGTAACCAGCGAGGTCAGTGCCCGATGCTTCACCCATCGCTGCCCGAGCAGCGGCACCTTCAGATGTGTCTGAGAGCATAATGGACATCGTCTCATACCAAGCACCCGCTAGAGCCTTACCAAAGGCTGGATTGTCATTCAGTGTGGCGGTGTTAACGACCGTTAGGTCCATGATTTCACCTGGAATGTCGGAAGAGTCGAAGACTTTTGTCGCTCCAGGTGTTTCCAGAATTGCCGCCACCAGTGGGTTCCAAGTAACAACAGCCGTCACATCGTCAGTCTGGTAGGCAGCAATCATATCAGCATCAGATGTGTTGACGACGCTGACGTCTTTTTCGACTTTCCCTATGGTCTCAAGCGCGCGTGCCAAAAGGTAGTGGGATACGGACAATTCCACGAGATTGACATTCTGACCAACCACAGCCTCCAGCGCATCTGCCCCTTTGAGGATCAGTGCGTCATTGCCATTGGAGAAATCGCCAACAATCAGAGCTGTGGTATCAACACCGCCAACGGATGGGATAGCAAGTGTGTCCATGTTGGTCGCCGTGACACCGTCAAAGGCACCAGCTGTGTATTGATTGATGGACTCGATGTAGTCGTTAAACTGAACAACCTCGATTTCGATGCCGTATTTGTCCGCCCACTTATCGACGATACCTTGGTCTGCCGCCCATCCCCAGGGCATCCACCCAACATAAATCGACCAGGCAAGTTTAAACTCCGTCTTCTCCTCTGCGTTTGCGGCAGATGCGCCAGCAAGTACAAGACTCATAGAAGTCGCGAAAGCAATCAGTAGTTGAGAAAAACGTTTCATAACCAGTACTCCATTGTCGGCCTTGGAGTCTGGTGGTCACGGCAAGCCGCACGCGATTTCACCAAACGCGCTAGACCTCCCGGGCTTTTGTCCCGCCGTGTACCCTGCCGCTGTTCACCGGTAGAGCCGCAGCTCTCGGACCAGTCACCGGCCGATCCAATCGGACCAAGCACCGGCCGGAACCCTAGCTGCTAATAAGCCCTTCAACTCAAAAAGCGTGCCAACCCAAGAAGCAGCGCCGCAGCGCACTTCTGATCCCCACCTGGTCTGTATTGCCTATGAATTGGTCACTCTGCCTTTTTGTGCCTGCGAGATAGGCCAGGAAAATCGAATGGGACTGAGATCCCGCCGGGACCTGCCTATGTCCGAACGCCAACAAAGACCGTCCTAGGCACCTAAATCCGACGATCGCCCCATCATTCAAATACTGTGAAACAAATGTGTAGGGATCGCCTGCCAGTATGACCATATCCCGCGAACAAAATTTACGTTCACTATCAAGAAGTTGAAGCCGAACAACCCAGCTCTCCACCTACGACCTTCAGGTTTTTCACTCGAACGTCGCAGGTTGCTCAAAAGCAAAAAGCCCCTGATGCGTTGAGCATCAAGGGCTTTTCTTTGGTTGCGGGGATAGGATTTGAACCTATGACCTTCAGGTTATGAGCCTGACGAGCTACCAGACTGCTCCACCCCGCGTCAGGTATCTCCACCGCTGGTGGAGAGCGCGCTTTATATCAGCTTTGTCAGATTTGTGAACCAC